>JAZJYP010000172.1:0-27324 GCA_040390345.1 Pseudomonadota bacterium
ACTTGCCGGGTTTGACCCCATCTTGCTTTGTCAAGTTGCCGGGTTTGACCCCCAAGCTAAAAAAAACCCGCCCCGGGGGACACACGGGGCGGGCTCAACACGCGGGCTGGGGGAAGCCGCGCAACGGTAACAGTCTATTCTTCGAGCTTCCAGACATAGGCGATCTGGGCCCAGCCCTGGGCGGGCGCGCCGCCTTCGGTGGCCGGTTTGAACTTGCACAGGCTGAGCGCTTCGACGGCGGCCTTGTCGAGGTCGCGCGAACCGCTGGTCTTTTGCACGCGCGAGCCGTTCACGTGGCCGTCGGTGCCCACCAGCAGGGCCAGCAAGGTCGTCCCCTGTTCGCCATTGCGGGCGGCCCGGGTCGGATAACGCGGTGTCGCGCAGGCGTCGGCCAGCACGGCGGTGCGCAGCGTGCCCGTACTTGGCGGCGCCGTCGTCGGGGTCCCCACCGCAGCCGTTGCTTCAGATGGTGCCGGCGGCGACTCGATGGTTTTGGCCGCAATCGCATCTTGCGGCGGCGGCGTTTGCACCTGGACGTCTACCGGGGGCACGTACACGTCAGGCGGGGCGATCTGGGCGGTTTTGGTCGGTGGTTCCGGCGTTGGCTCAGGCGGCGGCGTTTTGTCGAAGGTGACGTCGAACACGTCGGTAATCGTTGGCATCGAGATGCGGATCGTGTTGATCGAACTGATCAGTGCATAGCCGAGCACCACGTGAACCAGGGCGACGACCGCAAATTTGGTCGCCTTGTTGCCATTTTCATGTCCATTCTGTGCGAAATACATATTTCTCTCCTCGTCATGGTACTGATGAATGCCTCACGCTGGAATTACTATATGCTATGACCTAGCAATAAACAAGTGATTTCGTTGGTAGTGTGGGATCCGCCGCACTTCTGTAGAATGATCTGCGTGTAAGAGGGCCATTACTGTTCGATGGCACACATTGCTTCCATCGATTGGTAAGCAAACGTAAGGAGAATAAATTGCAAGCTGATAACACCGCCCCCATCCGCGTGCTGCTGGCCGATGACCATCCGATCGTCATGACGGGCTTTGCCATGTCGCTGGGCGGCGAGGGCATGGATGTGGTGGGCCAGGCCAAGACCCCGGAAGAGGCGGCGTCCATGTACGCGGCCCTGCGCCCGGACGTGCTGGTGCTCGACATCCGTTTCGGCACCGAACTGACCGGCCTTGACGCGGCCACCCAGATCCTGCAGTCCGACCCGGCCGCGAAGATCGTCTTCCTGAGCCAGTTCGACCAGGACAGCCTGATCAAGGAAACCTACCGCCTCGGCGCGCGCGCCTTCGTCACCAAGGATTGCGATCCGGCCGACCTGGCCACGGCGGTGCGCCACGCGCGCGAGGGCAAGCTCTACTTCCTGCCCCATATCGCCGAGCGCCTGGCCAACCTGTCGGTGCGCGGCGACGTGTCGCCGCAGTCGCAGCTGGACCAGCGCGGCCTCGAGATCTTCAAGCTGATGGCCGAAGGCCTCACCAATGCGGAAATCGCCGAAAAGCTTGACCTGTCGACCAAGACGATCAGCAATATCAGCCAGTCGATCAAGGAAAAGCTGGGCGTGCACCGCCAGGCCTACATCACCAAGCTGGCGGTCAAGCACGGCTTGATCGAACCGTAATGCGCTGGTTGTGCGCGCTTGCGCTGGCCGCGGTGCTTGGCGCGCCGGCCCGCGCGCTCGACTTCGACATCGTCATCGGCGACGAGAGCGGCATCACCCACCGCATCGCCGAGGACCTGCGCCCGCGCCTGCAGCGCCTGTTCGCCAACGCACCGGGCAAACGCAAGACCCTGTACGTGGCGATCGGCCCGCTGGCCCTGCGCAGCGCCTCCGCCCACCACGATGGCGTGGTGCTCTCGCTGTACACCTCGAGCCAGGTCTGCCACGCCCTGCTCGCGCGCGGCATGGGCGCCATCTACGCCGAGCCTGCGCCGGCCGACCAGCTGCGCCTCGTTGAACTGCTGTACCGGCGCCCGGTGCGCATCGCCACCATCCTGTCCGAAGACACGGCCTTCCTCAAGGATGCGCTGCCCGGCGTGACGCTGGAGGACTTCGACAGCGGCGACGACATCAACCGCGCCCTCAACAAGATCGCGCAGCAGCAGGTGCTGCTGGCCGTGCCCGACCGCGCCGTCTACAACACCGAAAACATCCGCAACATCCTGCTCTCGACCTACCGCCACAACCAGGGCGTGATCGGCTTCTCGGCCGACATGGTCAAGGCCGGGGCGCTGGCCTCGACCTATTCGAGCGTGGAAGACATCAATGCCCAGGCGGTCGACATCGTGCGCGACTGGCTGGAATCGGACGAGATGCCGGCGCCGCAGTTCCCGCGCTACTTCCGTACCATCGTCAACGACGGCGTGGCGCGCTCGCTCGGCGTGGCCGTCGACGACACGGCCCGTCACTTCGCGAGGCGCCCATGAAACTGCGAATCTGGAAATCCTGGAGTATCGGCACACGCATGCTGTTCATTACCATGCTGCCGGTGGTGTATCTGTTTTCTTCTTTTGTCTGGTATTCCTGGTATTCGCACCGCGCCCAGGTCGATGAAGAACTGGCCGAGCGCGGCCGCATCCTGGCGCGCGCGCTGGCCGAGACGAGCGAATACAACGTCATCTCCGGCAACCTGTCCGACCTGCGCCTGACCATCAATGGCCTGGTCCAGTCGGACAAGAGCATCTACAGCATCGATGTCGTCGACGCCAACCGCAAGGGCGCCGTCAGCGTCACCGGCGACACCGGGCGCGACGCCGAAGACCGCGTCTTTGAAGCGCCCATCAAGAAGCAGATGATCTGGATTAACCTGTTCTCCGATAACGCCACGCCGCACGTCTCCGGATCGTCCGACACCAAGCCGCCCACGCTCACGACCGAGGTGGTGGGCTGGGTGCGCGTGACGATGTCGCCGTCGAACATGATGGACAAGCAGGGCCACCGCTTCCAGGTGGAGCTGGCCATGGCGGCGCTGGCGCTGACCATTTCCGGCGCGCTGGCCTTCGTGCTGGCGCGCAGCCTGACCTTGCCGCTCAAGGCCTCGATTGGCGCGCTGCGCCAGATCCGCGGCGGCAAATACAAGGTGGACCTGGCCGTGACCACGGGCGGCGAAGTGGGCGAGCTGCAGTCCTCGATCGGCGACATGTCGGTGGCGCTGGACCGCTCCAAACAGGACCTGGAAAACAAGGTTGCCGAGCGCACCAAGGACTTGCTCGAATCGCGCAACGAAGCGCTCAAGGCCGACGCCGACAAGCGCAAGCTGATCGCCAAGGTCAACGAGATCGTCGAGGACGAGCGCAAGAGCATCGCCATCGAGATCCACGATGAACTGAACGCCTCCTTGATCGCTGCGCGCCTCGAATCGCAGTCCATCCTGCAGCTGGCCAACAAGCTCGAGACCGAACCGGCAATCGAAGAAATCAAGACCAAGTCGCAAGCCATCACCAAGCTCACGCTGGACCTATACGCCAGTGGCCGGCGCCTGGTGCGGCGCCTGCGCCCGGAAGTGCTCGACATGCTGGGCCTGCACGGCGCCGTCGAAGAGATGATCCGCCACTACAACACCGGTCCGTCCGGTTGCCGCTTCGCCTTCCACTCCGAGGGCGACTTCACGCGCCTCGAAAGCGAGCTGGCCATCTCGGCCTACCGCATCGTGCAGGAAGCGCTGTCGAACATCATGAAGCACGCCCACGCCCAGCACGCCGACATCTCGCTCGCCCTCGACGACACGGCGCTGGTGATCGAAATCGGCGACGACGGCAGCGGCTTCGACATGGACAGCAACGTCTCCGGGATTGGCCTGATCGGCATCCGCGAACGCGTGTACGCCGCCGGTGGCCGCTTCGCCATCACCTCCGCGCCGGGCGCCGGCACCGACATGCTGATTCACCTCCCGGTATCGGGCAAACCCCACGCCGATCCTGTATCGTAGCGGTATTGGATCAACCCACACCCACGCCATGCTCAATGAATTGCAGACGCCCTATGAAAAGGGCAACAAGAACCAGACCACCACCTGGGCCGAATGCATCGCCTTCTACCAGGAACTGGCGCGCCGCTTCCCCAACGTGCTGCACTTCGAGGCGATTGGCACGTCCGACGCCGGCATCCCGATCCACGCCGGCGTCATTACAGCCGACGGTGTGCACGACCGCGCACAATTGAAGCGCGAAGGCCGTCCGGTCTTCTTCAACAACAATGGCATCCATCCCGGCGAACCGGAAGGCGTGGACGCCTGCATGGCGCTGGTGCGCGACTTCTGCCTCGACCCCGGCCTGCGCGCGCGCCTGGAAAAAACCGTCTTCCTGTTCATCCCGCTGTACAACGTCGACGGCGCCCATAACCGCGCCGACACTTCGCGCGTGAACCAGGACGGCCCCGAGCAGTTCGGCTTCCGCGGCAACAGCCTGCACCTTGACTTGAACCGCGACTTCGCCAAGTGCGACAGCCTGGCCGCGCAGGCCTTCAACAAGCTGTTCACGGCCTGGGACCCGGACGTGATGGTCGACACCCATACCTCCAACGGCGCCGACTACAGCTACACGATGACCTTGATTCACACCCAGCCGGACAAGCTCGGTGGTGGCCTGGGCCGCTTCCTGCGCGCGACGATGCTGCCGCAAATTTACCAGGACATGGCGCAGCGCGGCTGGCCGACCTGCCCTTACGTCAATCCCGTCAAGGACAGCCCGGACCACGGCATCGCCGAATTTTTGGAGACGCCGCGCTTCTCGACCGGCTATGCGGCCCTGCACCACACGATCGGCTTCATGCCCGAGACGCATATGCTCAAGCCCTTCGCCGACCGCTACGAATCGATGCGCGCGCTGGTCGAAGCGACACTCGACTTCACCGTCGAACACGCCGAGCAGATCCAGTCGCTGCGCCACACCGCGCGCGAAGAGGCGCGCCACAAGCGCAGTTGGGAAGTGCACTGGGCGATGGACGCGAGCAAGCCATCCTCGTTCCGCTTCAAGGGCTACGCCGCCAGGTACAAGCCCAGCATCATCGGCCACTACCAGCGCCTCTACTACGATCGCCGCGAAGAGTGGGAAGGCGACATCGCCTACTACAACAGCTTCCCCGCCGACATCGTCGTCGAGACGCCGCGCGCCTACCTTATTCCCCAGGCCTGGCGCGCCGCCATCGAGCGCCTGGAATGGAACGGCGTGCAGGTGCAGCGCCTGGACGCGGACCAGCAGATGGAGGTGCAGTGCTACCACGTCGGCGCCGTCAAGTCGCGCCCGAATGCCTACGAAGGGCACATGTACCACGACGAGGTGCAGCTGGAAAAACGCCGCGTCACGATTCAGGCAAAGAAGGGTGACGTCCTCGTCGCGCTCGAGCAGGACAAGGCCCGCTACGCGATCGAGATGCTGGAGCCGCAAGGCCACGACAGCTTCTTCCGCTGGGGCATGTTCAATGGCGTGCTGGAAAAGAAGGAAGCGTTTTCCGACTATGTGTTTGAAGACCACGCTTCCGAATTGCTGGCCAGTGAGCCCGAACTGCGTACAAAATTTGATGCGTGGAAAGCTGCCCATCCGGAATTGCTGACCAGGCAAGGCGCCGTGCTCGATTTCATCTTCGCCAACTGCGCGCGCTATCACGAGCCTGAGTGGCGCCGCTACCCGGTGTTCGCGCTCGATTGAACTTTTTGGGGCACGGCTTATCATACCGTGTATGGCTCTCACGCTTTCCCTCGACAGGCTCGATGAAGTACTGGACGCGGCCGCCCGCAAGGACGCGGTCGTGCCCAGCCACTTCCGCAACTGCCTCGCCTTTATTTCCTTGCGCGAACCTGGCGAGGTCGACCGTGACGCCTTGCGCCGCTTCCTCGCCGCCGTGCGCGAACGCGTGGGTCTGGCGCTGACGGTCGTCGGCGCCAGTTATGGCTGCGTGAAAATTTTCCTGCGCGCCAGCGAAGTGGAAATCAGCGGCAGCCCCGAGCAGGTGGCGGCGCTGTTCAACAGCCTCAAGGCCGACGGCATGCTGTGCGCCTTGCTGATGCAGGCGCTGGGCAGCTCGGTGCGCGTCCAGGGGCCGCAGTCCACGCTCAACGTGCTCACCAAACAGGAAGAAGCCCTCGGCCATGGCGGCCAGCCCATTGTGGTGGTGCAGGGCAATGTCAACATCGTCGGCCAGGCGGGGGTGGTGGGCGACCACGCCAGTGTCGAGCATATCCAGACGGAGGCGCATCATGGTGAAGAACGTCGTGCAACAGGCGGGCGTGGTGGGTGACCACGCGGTGGTACACCACATGACGGTGCAAGGGGTCTTCCCGGACCAGCGAGACGTGCCCGATATCGACGCCCTGGCAGGGCAGCTCGCGCAGCTGCGCCAGGCCATGCAGCAGCATGCCGGGCAGGCCGAGCAATTTGTGGAAATCGGCAACGTGGCGACGGCCGAAGTCGAAGCGAAGAAAGGCAACTGGGACGGCGTGCTCAACGCCCTCAAAGCGGCCGGCAAATGGACGCTCGATATCGCGCGCGATATCGGCGTCGATATCGCGTCCGAGGTCATCCGCAAGACGGCTGGGCTGTAATAGAACGACGGTAAGCGAGCGCGTAGGGTGGGCACAAGTGCCCACGCATGTTAGCGTCCCGAAGACTCCGCAATCCAGCGATCGACTTTCGCTTCGAGCAAGGACAGCGGCAAGGTGCCATCGCCAAGCACGACCTCATGGAATTTCGGCAGGCTGAACTTGCCGCCCAGCGCCGTCTCGGCACGCGCGCGCAGTTCGCGGATTTTGAGCGAGCCGATCTTGTAACCGAGCGCCTGCGCCGGCCACGCCATATAGCGCTCGGTCTCGCTCTTGGCCAGCGCTTCCGGATAGCCGAGCGTGTCGCGCATGTACTGGATCGACTGCTCGCGCGTCCAGCCCTTGGCGTGCATGCCGGTGTCAACCACCAGGCGCACGGCGCGCAGCATCTCGTCGTTGAGGTGGCCAAAATAATCTTCCGGCTGCTCGAACAAGCCCATCTCCTTGCCCAGCGTCTCGGCATACAGCGCCCAGCCTTCGGTAAAGGCATTATTGCCGCCGAACTTGCGGTAATTCGGCAGGTTCAGCTCTTGCAAGAGCGCAATGTGGAAGTGGTGGCCCGGCTGGCCTTCATGCAGGAACAAGGTGACCATGCCGGTGCTGCCGTACTGCTTCGGATCGTTGACCACCGACCAGAACACGCCCGGGCGCGAACCATCGGCGGCCGGCGCGCTGTAGTGGTCCGAAGCGGTAGCGCGGCTCAGTTCAGGCTCGAGGCGCAGGTCCAGCGGCGCCTTCGGCACCAGGGTGAACAGGGCCGGCAGCTTGGTGCGCAAGGTCGCGTCAAGCTTGCGGTAGACGTCGATGACTTCCTGCTCGGTCTTGAAGGGGCGGTATTTGTCCTGCGCCGTGACCCAGTTCGGCAAGCCGGCGGCCGGGCCGTTGTAGCCCATCTTCGGCCCGACGATCGCGTATTCGCCCTGGATGCGCGCCACTTCCTTCAAGCCCGTCGCGTGGATCTGCTCGGGCGTGAGGCTGGTCGTGGTCTGGCTTTGCACACGCGCGAGGTACCACGCTTTGCCGCCGGGCAGGTCGCTCCAGCCGGTGCTGTTGCGCGCCGCCGGCAGGTAATCGTTTTCGACGAAGGTAGCCAGGCGCGCCATGGCCGGCGTGAGTTTCTTGTCGATCGTGGCGACGTAGGCGGCCGTCAGGCGCTGCTTGTCGATTTCGCTGAAGGTGGCCGGCAAGTTCTTGATCGGCGTGAAGAAGATGCTGTTGCTCGCGTTGTCGCTCAGCAGCTGCTTGAACTGGGGCAGCGCCGCCAGCACGATGGCCTTGGGCTGCACGATGCCACGGCGCATGCCTTCGCGCATATTGGCGATGGCCTGGTCTATCCATGCCGGCAGCTGGTTCAGGCGGCTCAGGTAAGCCTGGTATTCCTTGACGTTGGTGAGCGACTGGCCACCCTGGCCGCCGGCGTAATTGGCCAGGGTGACAGGCATGCTGTCCATGTGCGAGAGCGGCAGCAGCTGTTCGGGGAATTTCTCGAAGCTGAGCGCTGTGCGCAACTCATAGTCGAGGATGTCGTAGTTGACCTGGTCACGACCGTCGAGCTGCCAGCGCGCAATCGCCTGCAGGCGCTTGGCGAAGCCATGCAGCTGCGCGAAGTGCTGGGCGCGCACCTTTGGCGCGATGGCCATGCCAAGCTGGTCGTCGAAACGGTTGTCGCCGTTTTCGGTCGCACCAATCGGCTCGTAGCGGGCCGAGGCATCGTAATACTGGTCGGCGATCTGGTTCAGTTGCGCGCGCGCCTTGCCGAGGCTGGTGTGCGCCGTGTCGGGATGGACGCTGCTGGCCGCCATGGCGGCGGGAAAGGCGAGGGCGAGGGCCGCGCACAGGGCGCTGGCGGTAAACAGTTGTTTCATGTCGGCGGGCAAAGAGTTGACGAACGGCGACAAGGATACGCCAGTTTGGATAGGCGGAGGCAAATCGGGGACAGACCCCGATTTGCTTATTGGTAAAAGCGCCAGCCTGGCTTGAAGTCGCGCGGGATTTTTTCGCCTTTCAGGCGCGCGCGGATCAATTCGGCCGGCATCTGGCCACCTTCGAGGATGGCGTCGTGGTAGTGCAGCAAGTCCATCTTGGCGCCGTCGACCAGCTCCTTTTTCAGCGCGCGCAGCTGCAGCGCGCCGATCATGTAGCCGGCCTGGTACAGCGGCGGGTAGTCGCCGTTGAAGGAGCGGCGCACTTCGGCGCGCGCGTTGTCGCTCTCGTGGCCTACGCGCGCGACCAGCATGTCGACCGCCTGCTCGGGCGTGATTTTGCCGAGGTGGAAGCCGAGCGAGAACAGGATGCGCGCGGCGCGGTGGTTGCGCCAGAACATCATGCCGATCCGCTCTTCGGGCTTGGCCGCGTAGCCGCGCTCGTACAGCAGCATTTCCCAGTACACGGCCCAGCCTTCCACATAGAAGGGGGAGTTGAACAGCAATCGCTGCGGCTGGTAGCGCTCGGCCATGAAGCCTTGCAGGTGGTGGCCGGGAATGAGCTCATGGTGCACCGTCGCGCGCGAGAAGTAGGGGTTGTTGCCGCGCATGCTCATCAGCTTCTGCTCGTGCGTCATTGTGTCGGTCGGGTAGGACACGAGGATGGTGTCGCCGCCGAGGAAGAAGGGATTGATCAGCTGCTGCTCGGGCGAGAGCATGTCCATGCGCCAGCCCTGGCGCGCCACTTCGGGCACGCTCACCAGCTTGTTGCTCGTGACGTAGTCGAGCGCTTCCTTCGCCAGGCCGCGCACCATGGCCGTCTGTTCGCCCGGCGGCACGTACATGGTCTTCACTTTTTCCATCGCGGCGTGCCAGTCGTCGCCATAGCCCATCTCGCGCGCGGCCTTGCGCAGTTCGGACTCGCCCCAGGACAGTTCCTTCTCGGCCAGCGCCATCAGTTCTTCCGGCGTGTAGGGAATCATTTCGCGCTGCAGGGCGCTGACCAGGCCGGCGCGGCCGATCGGGTCGCCCGTCACATTCAGGCGCGCGGCCGAGGACGCGCTTTTGCCGACCAGGTGTTCGTCAAGTTTGGCACTGTAGTCGGCCAGCGCCTTGTCCAGTTCCGCGTAGGGCTTCTTGACCCACCAGCTGAAGGCGGGATCGTAGCCGTCGTAGTAGCCGTGCCAGTCCTTCAGGTCGCGGCGCAGGCTGGCGATGGTTTGCACGGCGCGGTTGGCGGTGCTGCGCGAGGCCAGCGGCGTGGCCGTGCCCATCGCGTTCCCGGGCAGCAGCTTGCCTTGCGCGGCGAGCACCTCGCCCAGGCTTTTTTGCAGCAGGGTGGCGCTGGCGGCGCCGTCTTGCGCCTGCATCAGGCGGCGCACTTCGGCCAGGTCCACCAGCGGGCGCAGGAAGGGCATTAGCGGCTCGGCTTCGAGCAGGCGCTGTTCGCGGTCGGCCTGCTCGCGCAATTCGAAGGCGATCTGGTTGCGCAGCAGGACCCAGTCGATGCGGTCTTCCACGCCGTAGCTGTCGAAAGGCAGGGTGTCGAGCGCGGCCAGCCACTGCTGGTAGAAGCGCTTGAATTGCTCGCTGCGGCGCGCGCCGTTCTGCACCGCGTACAGGTGCTCGAGGCTGGCGGCGTCGAGCTGGTAGCGGCTGATCATGGCAGGCATGGCTTGCTGCGAAGGCTTGAAGGCCGTCAGCGCGGGGGCCAGTTGCGCGGCAGTGGCGGCAAACGCCGGGTATGCGGCGGCCAGCGCAGCCGTCAGCAGCGCTTTGCGAAGGAAGGTCATGGTGTATCCCTGAAAGGAAACCGGCCCGCAGTGGCGGGCCGGTGTGAACTTAGTAGCTGGCGATGGGGGCCATCTCGCCGTTTTTGAAAGTGTAGACCGTCACGGCCGACTGCTTCATATTGCCTTGCTCGTCGTAGGCGTAGGTGCCGACGATGCCCTTGTAGCTCATCGTGTGCAAGGCCGTGCCGATGACGGCCGCGTCAAGCGAATTGGTCGACTTCATCGCCTGGGCCAGGAACATGGTCTGGTCGTAGTAGGACGCGGCGTACACGTCCGGCTTGATCTTGTAGCGCGCCGTGTACTTGGTGGCGAAGGCCGGGCCGCCGGCCTGCTTGTCGAGGATGGCGCCGCCCTGGGCGCACAACACCATGTCGTTGACGGCGTCGCCACCGAGCTTGCTCATCTCGGGCGTGCAGACCGTGTCGCCGCCGAGCAGCTTGACGTTCAGGCCCAGGGCCTTCATCTGGCGCACCATTGGCGCCGCCTGCGGGGCGTAGCCGCCGAAGAAGATGGCATCGACCTTCTTCGCCTTCAGGGCCGTGAGGATGGAGGCGAAGTCGCTGGCCTTGTCGGTGGTGAACTCGTGGCCAGCCACGTTGATGCCGGCTTTCTTGGCTTCCTTGGCAAATTCATTGGCCAGCCCCTGGCCGAAGGCAGTGCGGTCGTCGATCACGCCGACGTTCTTGGCCTTCAACTGCTTGGCGGCGTAGACGGCCATCGAGCCGCCCAGCTGGGTGTCGGAGGCGACCATGCGGTAGACGCCCTTGTAGCCGCTTTGCGTCACTTTCGGGTTGGTGCCCACGGTCGACATCAGGATGCCGGCGTCGTTGTAGACGCGCGAGGCGGGAATGGCCACGCCCGAGTTGTAGGGGCCGAGCACGAAGCGCACCTTGGCGTCGACGAATTTCTGGGCCACGGAGACGCCCGTCTTCGGGTCGCCCTGGTCGTCTTCGGACATCAGTTCGAATTTGACGGCCTTGCCGGCCACCATGGTCTTCTTGGCGTTGAGCTCTTCGATGGCCAGGCGCACGCCATTTTCATTGTCCTTGCCGGCGAAGGCGTTCGAGCCCGACAGCGGGCCGGTCACGCCGATCTTGACGACGACTTCATCGGCGGCAAGGGCTGGTCCGGCCAGCAGCAGGGCGGCGGCGAAGGGCGTGATTTTCTTAGTTATATGCATGGAATGCATCTCCTGGGTCGTAACAGGCCGTCATGATCGCACGATTTGCGGCAAATTTCTGTGCAGATTTAGGCACCCAGGCCGTGGGAAATCAATTCCAGCGGCAAGGCGGTGGTGAACTTGATCTGCTCCATCGAGAAGGCCGAGGACACGCCGGTGAGCTGGGCGGTCTTGATCAGCTTCTTGTAGAAGCGGTCGTAGCCGTCGATGTCGGTGGTGACGACCTTGAGCAGGTAGTCGACATCGCCGCTCATGCGATGGAACTCCTGCACTTCCGGCAGGGCGATGACGGCGGCGGCGAAGTGGGACAGCCATTTTTCGTCGTGGCCGGAAGTGCGAACGCTCACAAAAACGGTGACGGGCAGGCCCACCTTCTGGCGGTTGAGGATGGTGACGCGGCTCTGGATATAGCCGTCTTCTTCCAGGCGGCGCACGCGTTTCCAGCAGGGCGTGCTGGACAGGCCCACTTTTTCGCTGAGGGCGGCGACGGACAGGGTGGCGTCGGCCTGGAGGGCGGCCAGGATGGCACAGTCAAACTTGTCGAGAGAATTCATTTGTCTTTTTGTGGATTGGTGGAATGCCTGTTCTCGTATTAAGCCACAAAACAGGCATTTTGGAATGTTCTCTCGTCCACAACTCCGTAATATATATCCACGGTTATGCAGCACAGTATAGCCATTTCGATGACAAGGCAATATTTACAATGAGTACGGAAATCTACCTCGACGCCAACGCCACGTCCGCCGTCCTGCCGGCCGCCATTGCCGCGGCCGACGCGGCCATGCGCGCCGGTTTTGGCAACCCCAGCAGCACCCACGCGACCGGCTTGCAGGCCAAGGCCATGCTCGACGGCGTGCGCGCGTGCGCGCGCCGGGTACTGGGCGTGGGCAATGGCCGTCTCGTGTTTACCAGCGGCGCCACCGAAGGGATCCAGACGGCGGTGCTGTCGGCCCTGTGCGCGATCCGCGAACGCCAGCTGCGCGGCGAGCCAACTGGTTCGCTGCTGCTGTATGGCGCCACCGAACACAAGGCCGTGCCGGAGGCGCTGGCCCACTGGAACCGCATCCTCGGCACTGGCCTGGTGCTGTGTGCGCTGCCGGTCGACCGCGCCGGCCAGCACCGCCTCGACATGCTGCGCGAACTGGCGCCGCAGGCGGCCCTGGTGTGCACCATGGCAGCCAACAATGAGACGGGGGCCGTGTCCGACCTGGCCGGCATCGAAGCGATCCTGCGCGACAGCCCGGCCTACTGGATGGTCGACAGCGTGCAGGCCCTGGGCAAGATCGCACTGGACCTGGCCGCCACGCGCATCGACTATGCGCCGTTTTCCGGCCACAAGCTGTACGCGCCCAAGGGCGTGGGCATGCTGTATGTGCGCGATGGCGCGCCCTACACGCCGCTGATGGCCGGCGGCGGCCAGGAAGGCGGCGCGCGCGCCGGCACCGAGAACATGTCCGGCATCGCCGCGCTGGGCGCCGTGCTCGAAGCGCTCGAGCAAGGTGGCCTGTTCCGCACCCACGATGAACTCGTCGCCATGCGCGAGCGCCTCGCTGACGCGTTGCGCGCCGTGTTCCCCGGCATCGTGTTCAATTCCCCGTTCGCGACCTCGCTGCCGACAACGCTCAATTTTTCCGTGCCCGGTTTCGCCAGCAAGGAATTGCTCGACCTGTTCGACGCGGCCAATGTGCGCGTCAGTTCGGGCTCGGCCTGTTCCTCGGCCAAGGCTGCACCGAGCTATGTGCTCGAAGCGATGTGCGCGCCGGCCTGGGCCTGCGCCGCCGCCGTGCGCATGTCTTTTGGCCCGCTGGCGACGATGGCCTTCATCGATGCTGCCTGCCAACGCATCGCCCACTGCGGCGCCGCACTGCGCGCCAGTTGCCTGATTCCTTCCGATACGCCCATGGCCAGCCATGACGGCGTGATCCAGCTCGGCAGCGATGGCGCCAATACCTGGATCGTTGCCGATGCGGCCAGCCGCTCCTGCGTGCTGATCGACATGCACGAGCAGCACGAAGAACGGGTCGCCTCCTATGTGCGTTGCCAGGGCTATGCGGTGCGCGCGCGCCTGTCGACCTGCGATGTGCAAGGCTGGCCCGAGGGCAGCATGCAAGTCGCGCTGGGCAACGGCACCCAGGCCGCTGCCATTGCCATGGGCGAGAACGTGCTGGCCCGCCTGGCGCCGGACGACATTTTCATGGGCGTGAGCTACCTGTTCGGCCGCTGCGGCGGCGCCGGCCTGGCCAGTGGCGAGGTGCGCTTTGCCTTCACCGGCGGCCAGGTGCTGCCCGGTGGCGTGTGCGTGTCGCTGCCGCTGGCGCAGCTGCGCCATGGCGTGCAGCGCCTGGCCGCCCTGGTCCACGCCGACACCATCCTGTGCCCGGCGCGCGACGACAAGAACCAGGTCTGCAGCAGCATCGGCGCCGAAGGGCGCGGTGCCGGGGTGCTGGCCGAATTGCTGGCCATGCAGCCGCGCCTGGCGCGTCCGGCCCTGCCGGCGATGGACAGCATGATGCACCTGGCCCCCGATGGCCTCGAGCGCTTCCTGGCCAGCCATCCCGATGCCGTGTTGGTCGATGTGCGCGAAGCATTCGAGCATGCCGCCGCCACGGCGCCGGAGTGGGGCGGACAGCGCGCCTTGTCGGTGCCCTTGTCGCGCCTGGCCTCGCACCTGCCGCAATGGCTGGCCGGGCCGCAGCGACCGCTGGTGTTCTTCTGCCGCACCGGCAACCGCAGCGCGCGCGCCGCCCAATGCCTGCACCGCCTTGGCTACCAGAATGCCTGGTCGGTCATCGGCGGCATGGCCCTCGGAGGAGCCGCACTGGCGCTGGCCGCGTAATTCTTCTACAGCAACGATTTCCGTTTTACGGACTGCCCTGGGAGGGGTAGTCCGTTTTTTTTAACTTCGGGGTCGCATCTGACATTTGGACACGGGCTCAGCCGACCAGCGGCTGAGCCCGTGGCCAAATGTCAGATGCGACCCCGAAGTTGTCCCTGCCTGCACCCCTATCTGTACGCTAGCGCACGGTCCCTGATCCCCTGCCGCTCTAACATCGGGAGGTCGCGGTACACGAGCGAAGGGGCCTCTGTTGAAACTGGAACACATCATCCTGGCGGAAACCGCGCCGCCCCATGTGGCCGCGCGCGAAGGCAGCGACGAGGAATTGCCACTGCGCTCAGAATTGTTTTCTGCTGCGCAAATGGCTTTGCATGGCAAACACATTGCCAGCCACCATCTCCTGAGCCGCACACGCGGCAAGGACCGCTTGCTGGCGCGCCTGGCCGACAACGCCATCCTGATCACGGCCACCTGCAATGAATTGACCGCCGCCATCAAGTCCGGGCGCCAGATCACGCCCGCCTCCGAATGGCTGCTCGACAATTTCTACCTGATCGAAGAGCAGATCCGCATCGCCCGCCGCCACTTGCCGAAGAACTACAGCCGCGAGTTGCCGCGCCTGGCCAACGGCGACACCAGCGCCGTGCCGCGCGTCTACCAGATCGCCCTGGAAATCATCGCCCACGGCGACGGCCGGGTCGACCCGGAAAGCCTGTCGCGCTTCGTCGAAGCCTACCAGGAAGTGGCCACGCTCAAGCTGGGCGAACTGTGGGCCATCCCCATCATGCTGCGCCTGGCCCTGATCGAGAACCTGCGCCGCGTGGCCGCGCGCGTGGCCGAAAACCGGCGCCAGCGCGACCTGGCCAATACCTGGGCCGACCAGATGGTGCAGACGGCCGACAAGGCGCCCAGCGACCTGATCCTCCTGGTGGCCGACATGGCGCGCTCGACCCCGCCCATGGACAGCGGCTTCGTCGCCGAACTGGCGCGCCGCCTGCAGGGCCAGAGCCCGACCCTGACCCTGGCGCTGCAATGGATGACCACGCGCCTGGCCGAGCTGGGCACGACGATCGAACAGCAAATCCAGGCCGAGATCGGCCAGCAGGCGGCCGACCAGGTCTCGATCAGCAATTCCATCGGCAGCTTGCGTTTCCTCGGCACCATGGACTGGCAGGAATTCGTCGAGACCATGAGCCCGGTCGAACAGGCCCTGCGCGGCGACCCGGCCGGTGTCTATGGCCGCATGGATTTTTCCACGCGCGACCATTATCGCCACCAGGTCGAAAAACTGGCCAAGCACACCACCTTGTCCGAACTCGAGGTGGCCGAGCAAGCGCTGGCGCTGGCGCTCGAACACCGCGAACTGGCGCACGGCGGCCTCGACGAGCGCACCCGCCACGTCGGCTACTACCTGGTCGGCGCCGGCCTGGCGGCGCTCGAGACACGCCTGGACTTGCACTGGAACCCCGAGCAGCGCCTCGCACGCGCGGCCCGCAAGGCGCCGCTGACGACCTACCTCGGCACCATCGCCGCCTTCGCGCTGCTGTTTGCCGCCAGCGCCGTGCTGCGCGCCGATGGCGACGGCGCCCACGGCGCGACCTTGCTGGTGCTGGCCCTGTTGTTCCTGCCCTGCGCCGCCCAGCTGGGCCTGGCGCTGGTGAACCTGATGGCCACCCAGCTCACGCGCCCGCACCCGTTGCCGCGCATGGACTTCGACAGCGGCATCCCGGCCGACGCCCAGGCCTTGGTCGTGGTGCCGACCATCATCTACAGCAACGACAATATCGCGGCGCTGTGCGAGGGGCTCGAAGTGCGCTTCCTGGCCAACCGCGATGCGCACCTGCGCTTTTGCCTGCTCACCGATTTCGCCGACGCGCCCAGCGCCACCCTGCCCGGTGACGAAGCCCTGCTGGCGTGCGCGCGCCACACGATCGAAGAACTCAACGCCAAATACGGCCAGGAGGGCCAGGCGCCGTTCGTGCTGCTGCACCGGCCGCGCCTGTGGAACGCCCAGCAGCAAGCCTGGATGGGCTGGGAGCGCAAGCGCGGCAAGCTGTCCGACCTGAACACCTTCCTGCGCGGCGGGGCGCAAGACAAGTTTTCGCTCATCGTCGGCGCCGCCGACTGCATGGCCGAAATGCGCTACGTGATCACGCTCGACACCGACACCTTGCTGCCGCGCGACGCCGCGCGCAAATTCGTCGCGACCATGGCCCATCCGCTCAACGCGCCCCAGCTCGACGCCGAGGGGCGCCGCGTCGTCGAAGGCTACGGCATCCTGCAGCCGCGCGTGGCCGTCAGCCTGCCGAGCGAAAACGCCTCGCGCTACGAGCAGCTGTGCGGCGGCGAACCGGGCATCGACCCCTACACGCGCACCGTCTCGGACGTCTACCAGGACGTGTTCTACGAAGGTTCCTTCATCGGCAAGGGCATCTACGACATCGACGCCTTCGAACGCGTGCTGGGCCAGCGCCTGCCCGACAACCGCATCCTCTCGCACGACCTGCTCGAAGGCTGCTACCTGCGCGCCGGCCTGCAAAGCGACGCCCAGCTCTACGAATCCTATCCGGCCAGCTACCGCGACGACATGAGCCGGCGCCACCGCTGGATCCGCGGCGACTGGCAGCTGGCCGGCTGGCTGCTGCCGCGCGTGCCCGGGCCCAACGGCAAGCGCGTCAGCAATCCCCTGTCGGCCCTGTCGCGCTGGAAGCTGTTCGACAACCTGCGCCGCAGCCTGGTCGCGCCGCTGCTGGTGGCCACCCTGGCCATGTGCTGGCTGACCCTGTCCGATCCGGCCTTCTGGACCATCTTCCTGCTGGCCGTGCTGGTGCTGCCCGCCGTCGTCGCCTGCCTGACCGACCTGTGCGACAAGCCGCGCGACCTGCTCTGGCGCCAGCATTTTTCGAATGCCTTCTCCGCCGCCGGCACCCTGTTCGGGCACGCGCTGCTCAGTGTGATCTTCCTGCCCTACGAGGCGGCCGTCAGCGTCGACGCCATCGGCCGCACGCTGTGGCGCATGCTGGTGTCGCACCGCAAGCTGCTCGAGTGGCGCGCCTCCTCGCTGCCGCGCGCCGACGACGCCGGCGACTGGCGCACCATGCGTTCGGCCCCGCTGCTGGCGCTGGCCATCGCGGCGGCGCTGGCCTACGCCCATCCGCCTGCGCTGCTGGCCGCCGCCCCCGTGCTGTTGCTGTGGTTTGCCTCGCCCGCCGTGGCCTGGTGGGTCAGCCTGCCGCTGCCGCGCCTGCCGGCCCGGCTCGAGACGCCGCAAACGGCCTTCCTGCACACGCTCGCGCGCAAGACCTGGAGCTTCTTCGAGACCTTCGTGACGGCCGACGAAAACTGGTTGCCGCCCGACAATATGCAGGAACATCCCAGCAGCGTGGTAGCCCACCGCACTTCGCCGACGAATATCGGCATGTCCTTGCTGGCCAGCCTGTCGGCCTGGGACTTCGGCTACGTCACCACGGGCCAGTTGCTGGCGCGGGTGGGCAACACCTTCCGCACGCTGGCGCGCATGGAGCGCTACCAGGGCCATTTCTACAACTGGTACGACACCCTCACCCTGCAGCCCCTGCATCCGATGTATGTGTCCTCGGTCGATTCGGGCAACCTGGCCGGCCACCTGCTCACGCTCGCGCCCGGCCTGGGCGCGCTGGCCGATACACCCATCGTCAGCGTGCGCACGCTCGAAGGCATCGCCACCACGCTGGCGGTGGTGCAGGGCAGCGCCGTCGAGCCCGCGCCGGCCCTCAAGTCGGCATTGCAGGCGATGCAGGCGGCACTGGCGCCGGAGCGCCAGCGCGAGGCGGCGGCCAGCCTGCCGGCCATGGCCGACCGGCTCGATGCGCTGTGCAACTGCGTCGACGCAGTCCAGGAAGCGATCGCACCGGCCACCTCCCCACTGTTGCAAGGCTGGACCGACAGGCTGGCCCTGCATTGCCACTGCGCGCGCGAGGAACTGATGTCGCTCGCACCCTGGCTGCGCAGCGGCGAGCCGCCCGAGGCCAGGCTGGCGCGCGTGCCCACCTTGCGCGAACTGGCCACCCTCGAGGCCCCGGACGGCCCCATGGCAGCGCTGGTCGAGCAGGGCAGGGAAGTGGCGCGCGTGCGCCTGTCCGAGATCAACCGCCTGGCCGGCCAGGCGCGCCAGTACGCCGAGATGGAATTCGGTTTCCTCTACAACAGCACCACCAAGCTGCTGGCGATCGGCTACAACGTCAGCGACCGCCGCCTCGACACCGCCTGCTACGACCTGCTGGCCTCGGAAATCCGCCTGTGCAGCTTCGTCGCCATCGCCCAGGGCCAGCTGCCGCAGGAGCACTGGTTCGCGCTGGGCCGCCAGCTGTGCATCGTGGCCAATGCCCAGGTGCTGCTGTCCTGGAGCGGCTCGATGTTCGAATACCTGATGCCGCTGCTGGTGATGCCGAGCTTCCCCAGCACCCTGCTCGACCAGACCTACCGCTCGGTGCTGGCCGCCCAGATCGATTACGGCAAGCAGCGCGACGTGCCCTGGGGGATTTCCGAATCGGGCTACAACACCGTCGACGCCAGCCTCAATTACCAGTACCGCGCCTTTGGCGTGCCGGGCCTGGGCCTGAAACGCGGCCTGGGCGACGACCTCGTCATCGCCCCGTATGCCACGATGCTCGGCCTGATGGTCGACCCGGAGGCGGCCTGCCTGAACATGCAAAAGATGGTGGAGCTGGGCTTCCTGGGCAGCTACGGCTTTTACGAAGCGATCGACTACACGGCGGCGCGCCTGCCGCGCGGCCAGCCCTTCGCCGTGATCCGCTCCTTCATGGCCCACCACCAGGGCATGGGCCTGCTGGCCATCAGCTACCTGCTGCACGACCGGCCGATGCAAAAGCGCTTTGAATCGGACCCCCTGTTCCAGGCCAACCTGCTGGTGCTGCAGGAGCGCGTGCCCAAGTCGGGGGCCTTCTATTCGCGCAGCGCCGACCTGGCCGCGATGCGCGCCCCGGTGCCCGACCAGGCCATGCCGATGCGCATCCTGTCCCAGACCTGCACGCCGCTGCCGGAAGTGCAGCTGCTCTCGAACGGGCGCTACCACGTCATGGTTTCCTCCAGCGGCGGCAGCTACAGCCGCTGGCGCGACCTGGCCGTGACGCGCTGGCGCCAGGACGGCACGACCGACAATGCCGGCATCTTCTGCTATGTGCGCGACGTCGAGAGCGGCCTGGCCTGGTCCACCACCTACCAGCCCACCCAGGTCGAGCCGCGCAAATACGAAGTCATCTTCTCCGAGGGGCGCGCCGAATTCCGCCGCCACGACCGTGGCCTGGACCTCTATACCGAGATCGTCGTCTCGCCCGAGGACGATATCGAGATGCGCCGCACGCGCATCACCAACACCTCGCCGGTGCGCCGCGTGATCGAGTTCACCAGCTATGGCGAAGTGGTGATGGCGCCGGCCGCCGCCTACGATGCGCATCCGGCCTTTTCCAAATTGTTCGTGCAGACCGAGATCCTGCGCAACGAGAACGCCATCCTCTGCACGCGCCGGCCGCGCGTCAAGGACGAGCAGCCGCCCTACCTGCTGCACCTGATGACGGTGCACGACGGCGTGCTGGTCGACGCCTCCTTCGAGACCAACCGCGCCGAGTTCATCGGGCGCGGCAACACCATCGCCGCGCCGCGCGCCATGCAGGAAGCGGGTTCCCTGGCCGGCGGCGAAGGCTCGGTGCTCGACCCGATCGTCGCCATCCGCTACAAGGTCGCGCTCGAACCGGACCAGGAAGTGACCCTCGACATCGTCACCGGCATGACCGACACGCGCGATGCGGCCCTGCACCTGATCGACAAATACCAGGACCGCCACCTGGCCGACCGCGTCTTCGAACTGGCCTGGACCCACAGCCACGTGGTGCTGCGCCAGCTCAATGCCAGCGAGGGCGACGCCCAGCTCTACGGGCGCCTGGCCAGCCACGTCATCTACCCGAACGCGGCCCTGCGCGCCGATGCGGCCACCCTAGTGCGCAATGCGCGCGGCCAGTCCGGCCTGTGGGCGTATGCGATTTCCGGCGACCTGCCGATCGTGCTCATGCAGATCAAGGACCCGGCCCACATCGAACTGGCGCGCCAGATGGTGCAGGCCCACGCCTACTGGCGCCTGAAGGGCCTGGTGGTCGACCTGGTGATCTGGTACGAAGACCTGTCCGGCTACCGCCAGGTGCTGCACGACCAGATCATGGGCCTGATCGCCTCGGGCATCGACGCCCAGGCCATCGACCGGCCGGGCGGCATCTTCGTGCGCCTGCTCGACCAGATCGCGCCGGAAGACCGCATCCTGATGCAGTCGGTGGCGCGCGCCATCCTGTCCGACACGCGCGGCACCCTGGCCGAGCAGGTCAAGCGCGCCGTGCCGGCCCAAACCAAGCTGGCCATGCTGGCGCCGGCGTCGAAAAACGAGGCTTATCCGCCGTTCACCCTGGCGGCACCGCCGCTGGTACTGGAAAACGGCCTCGGTGGTTTCACTCCGGACGGGCGCGAATACGTGATCCGCACCAGCGCCGGCCAGCGCACGCCCGCGCCCTGGGCCAATGTGCTGGCCAACCCCAATTTCGGCAGTGTCGTGTCCGAAAGCGGCGCGGCCTATACCTGGAGCGAGAACGCCCACGAATTCCGCCTCACGCCGTGGGAAAACGATCCCGTTTGCGACCTCGGCGGCGAAGCCTTCTATATCCGCGACGACGAGACCGGCGCCTTCTGGTCGCCGTGCCCGTTGCCGGCGCGCGGCGAGGGCGACTACCTGACCCGCCACGGTTTCGGCTACAGCGTGTTCCAGCACGGCGAGCAGGGCGTCTACACCGAGCTGACCACCTATGTGGCGATGGACGCCTCGCTCAAATACTTCGTGCTCAAGGTGCGCAACACGGGCAGTACGGCGCGCCGCCTGTCCGCCACCGGCTATGTGGAATGGGTGCTGGGCGACCTGCGCGCCAAGAGCGCCATGCACATCACCACCGAAATCGACCCGGGCAGCGGCGCCCTGTTCGCGCGCAATGCCTACAACACCGAATTCACTGGCCGCGTCGGCTACTTCCACGTCGACACGGCCCAGCGCAGCCTGACGGCCGACCGCAGTGAATTCATCGGCCGCAACCGCACCCTGGCCAATCCGGCCGCGCTGGGGCGCGTGCGCCTTTCTGGCAAGGTCGGCGCCGCGCTCGACCCCTGCGCCGCCCTGTGCGTGCCGTTCGACCTGATCCCCGGCGAAGAGCGCGAAATCGTCTTCATGCTCGGCGTGGGCGGGCGCCGCAATGCCGACGCCAGCCTGGTCATCCAGGGCTACCGCGGCAGTGCCGGCGCCGCGGCCGCGCTCGACAAGGTGCACGCGCACTGGCAGCACACGCTCGGCGCCGTGCAGGTGAGCACGCCCGACCCGGCCTTCGACATGCTGGCCAATGGCTGGCTGATGTACCAGACCATCGCCTGCCGCCTGTGGGCGCGCAGCGGCTATTACCAGTCCGGCGGCGCCTACGGCTTCCGCGACCAGCTGCAGGACGCAATGGCCATGATCCACACCGAGCCCTACCTGCTGCGCGAGCAGCTGCTCTTGTGCGCCGCCCACCAGTTCGTGGAAGGCGATGTGCAGCACTGGTGGCATCCGCCGTCCGACCGCGGCGTGCGCACCCACTGCTCCGACGACTACCTGTGGCTGGCCCTGGCCACGGAACGCTACGTCAGCGCCACCGGCGACACCGCCGTGCTGGCCGAGCGTGTTCCCTTCCTCGAGGCACGCGCCCTCAAGCAGGACGAAGAGTCCTTCTACGATATGCCGGCCCGCTCGACCCAGTCCGCCGACCTGTACGAACACTGCGTGCGCGCCATCAAGCACGCGCTGCGCTACGGCCAGCACGGCCTGCCCCTGATCGGCACCTGCGACTGGAATGACGGCATGGACCGCGTCGGCAACGAGGGCCGCGGCGAAAGCGTATGGCTGGCCTGGTTCATGTGCGATGTCCTGCGGCGCTTTGCCGGCGTCGCCCGCGCGCACGGCGATGAAGCCTTTGCCACCGGCTGCGAAGTCGAGGCGACCAAGCTGGCCCAGCACATCGAGGCCAATGCCTGGGATGGCGACTGGTACCGGCGCGCCTACTTCGACGACGGCACGCCGCTCGGTTCGCACACCAACGACGAATGCCAGATCGACTCCATCTCGCAAAGCTGGGGCGTCCTGTCCGGCGCGGCCAATCCGGAGCGCGCGCGCGCCGCGATGCAGGCCGTCGATGCGCGCCTGGTGCGGCGCGACGTGGGCATCATCCAGCTGCTCGACCCGCCCTTCGACAAGGGCGTCCTCAACCCCGGCTATATCCGCGGCTATGTGCCCGGCGTGCGCGAGAACGGCGGCCAGTACACCCATGCCGCCATCTGGAGCGCCATGGCCTTCGCGCGCCAGGGCGACACGACGCGCGCGTGGGAGCTGCTGCACATGATCAGCCCGGTCCACCACACCAGCACGCCGCAAGCGTGCGCCTTGTACAAGGCCGAACCGTATGTCGTCGCCGCCGACGTCTACGCGGTGGCGCCCCACATCGGGCGCGGCGGCTGGAGCTGGTATACCGGTTCCTCCGGCTGGATGTACCGCCTGATGCTCGAGTCCCTGCTCGGCCTGAGCCTCGAAGGCAAACGCCTGGTCCTGGCGCCGCAACTGCCGGCCGGCTGGGACGGCTTCACGCTCTCCTACCGCTACATCGAAACGGTGTACGCCATTAGCGTCAGTGTGGGACCGCAGGCGGCGCTCAGTGTCGATGGCGTGGCCCAGCAGGGCAATGTCGTCGCCCTGCTCGACGACCGCTGCGCGCACACGGTGCAGCTGACAGTGGCACGCTGACGCGTCTCATTTTCGACAAGCTGTCCAGAAATAGACATTTTCAACTTTTTCACCACAGCACCTGTCATGACGGGCGCGCTTTGATGCGCCCTGTCATCAATTTGACATCGCATGGTGCGATTATCGCTTCCCTCGCACAGGGGTTTCAAAGCGGAAAATTATGTTCGCATTCGGTTAATTTATATCAAGCGAATCTGAATGCCGAAGCTAAATTGAATTTGTGGGCCATCGTTAGCACGGGCATCATTTTCTCGTTGTGCAAGGGTGCCGGTACGCGTCGCGCCACCGGAGTCGAAAACATAAAAGACAGAAACGGGAACACCATGCTTCGTAACACAACGGGCACACTACTGCCCCCTCTGGCCCTCGTGCTGGCCCTCTTGGCCAGCGCACCGGGTTTCGCCTCGCAAGCCGATCACCGCGAATTCGAGGCCACGCTGCACGCGCCTTACCAGGTCGACGACGGCGCCGCGCGCATCTTCACGCTCGCTTTCGATTATCCGCATGTGGCCAATGCCCAGGACGTCAACTGGCGCCTCGAACTGCTCGCCCCCAATGGCGAGGTGCTGCAGCAGTGGCAGGGCGTCGAGCGCCTGTTCCGCAAGCCAGTCAACGTCGACGTGCGCTGGACCGGCCGCCGCGACGGCGTCGCCATCGCCGACGGCCTCTACACGGTGCGCATGGTCGCCAGCGCCCACGACGCCCAGCGCAAGGAAGACAGCGCCGAGGACGAGGTAGTCGAACAAAGCTGGGACATCGCCGTGGGCGAGCCGGCCGCGATCGAGATGCCGCGCTTCAAAGCGATGCCGATGGCCGGCAGCGGCGGCGCCGACAAGGCCAGCGGCCTGTCGAAAGAGGGCAGCGGCAAGGCCGCCGCGGTGGCGGCGCCCGCTTCGCTGCCCTACACGGTCTACCTGGGTAACCTGCACAGCCAGACCAACCACAGCGACGGCGGCGGCGACCTGGCCAGCTGTACCGGCGCGCAGAACCCCCAGTCCGGCGCCTACGCGCCAAGCGACGCCTATGCCTACGCCCGCAACAAGGGCCTGGACTTCCTGATGGCGTCCGAGCATAACCACATGTACGACGGTTCCGACAGCACCAATGCCTCGGCCAATCCGGCCACGGCCAAGGCCCTGTACCAGTCCGGCCTGACGGCGGCGTCCGACTTCAGCGCCAGCCATCCCGGCTTCCTCGCCGTGTACGGCATGGAGTGGGGCGTCATCACCAACGGCGGCCACATGAACATCTTCAATTCCAGCGAGCTGCTGGGATGGGAGAGCAATAGCAGCGGCCAGCTCATTGCCGACACCTTCACCGCCAAGGGCGACTACGCCGGCCTGTACGCGCTCATGCGCAGCCGCGGCTGGCTCGGCCAGTTCAACCATCCATCCTCGTCCGGCCAGTTCCTCGTCAACGCGGTCCCACTCGGCTACACCGCCGACGGCGACCAGGCCATGGCCTTGTGCGAGGTGCTCAACACCTCCGCCTTCTCGGTCAACACGACGGAGACGGAAACGAGCCGTTCGACCTACGAAGGGGCTTGCAACAAGGCCCTCGAAGCGGGCTACCACGTCGCCTTTTCCACCGACCAGGACAACCACTGCGCCAACTGGGGCGCTTCCTACACCAACCGCACCGGCCTCTTGATCCCCAACGGCACCGCCTTCACCAGCACCAGCTTCCTCGACGCGATCCGCGCGCGCCGCGTGTTCGCCACCATGGACAAGACCTCGCAGCTGGTCCTCACCGCCAACGGCCACGTGATGGGCGAGCGCTTCGCCAACAGCGGCGCGCTCAACCTCGTGACCAACTTCGCCAGCAGTTCCGGCAAGACGGTGTCGTCGGTGGTGATCTACGAAGGTGTCCCGGGCCGCAACGGCACCGTCAGCCAGCTCTCGAGCACGGCCAACACCACCATCACCCCGGCCAATGGCGAGCACTTCTACTACGCCAAGCTCACCCAGAACGACGGCAATATCCTGTGGTCGGCACCGGTGTGGGTCACCCAGTCGACGTCCGTGGACGGCGTCGCGCCGAGCGTCACGGCGGGCGAGGCGGGTTCGGCCGGCACCATCACCCTGTCGGCCAACGCCAGCGACACTGTGGGCGTGACCCTGGTCGAGTTCTACATCGACAATGCCCTCAAGAGCAGCACCAATGTCGCGCCCTATTCGGCCAGCTACAACTCGACCCTGCTGGCCAACGGTTCGCACAGCCTGGTCGCGCGCGCCTACGATGCGGCCAGCAATGTGGGCGTGTCCAATCCGGTCAGCTTCAGCGTCAACAACACTGTCGTTGACGGCACGCCGCCGGTGGTGTCGGCCAGTGAATCGGGTTCAAGCGGCACCATCAC
Source organism: Pseudomonadota bacterium (assembly GCA_040390345.1). Classification (GTDB taxonomy): domain Bacteria; phylum Pseudomonadota; class Gammaproteobacteria; order Burkholderiales; family Burkholderiaceae_D; genus Telluria_A. The sequence goes on from JAZJYP010000172.1 coordinate 25,499, forward strand.
CTTGTCGGCCACGGCCAGCGACAATATCGGCGTGGCCAAGGTGGAGTTCTATATCGACGGCGCGCTCAACGCCACCGTGACGAGCTCGCCCTTCTCGGTGACGACCAACTCGGCCCTGCTCGCCAATGGCAGCCACGTGCTGACCGCCCGCGCCTACGACGCGGCCGGCAACAACACGATCTCGAGCGGCGTGAATTTCAGCGTCAGCAATGGTGCGACCCAGCTGATCACCAATGGTGGCTTCGAATCGGGTGCCAGCTCGTGGACGGCCACCAGCGGCGTCATCACCAACGACAGCAGCCAGCCGGCCCATGCAGGCAGCTACAAGGCCTGGCTCGATGGCTACGGCGCCGCCCATACGGACAGCGTCTATCAGCAGATCGTCATTCCATCGACGGCCAACACGGTGTCGCTGTCGTTCTGGCTCAAGGTGGTGTCCGACGAAACGACGACCACCCAGGCATATGACACGCTCAAGGTGCAGGTGCGTTCGAGCAGCGGCGCAGTCCTGGCCACGCTGGCGACGTATTCGAACCTGAACAAGGGTTCGACCTTCCTGCAAAAGAGCTTCGACCTGTCGGCCTACAAGGGCCAGACCGTGCGCATCTACTTCGAAGGCGTGGAAGGGTCGACCGTGGCCACGTCCTTTGTCGTCGATGACGTGAGCGTGACCGCCCAGTAAGCATCAACGGTAGTGTGACATCACCGCCGCGACCGTGCCATCGTCCACCATGGACACGATGGCACGGTCGATCTCTTCCAACGGCACCTTGGACGTGCGCGACACCGCGCATGGCGCCTTGAAGCTCGAAAAAGTCAGTGCCGTATGCAGCGGCATGCCAGGATTCTGGCGATGGTAGTACTGCAGTGTCATCTGCTCGATGATCGCGTAGTTGGCGCGCCCGGCCAGCAGCTTGTCGAAAGTGTGCGGCATCGAGGGCCCGTCGTCGCGCCGGAAGCGCGCGCCCAGGGCCGCTTCCATCTGCGGATAGCGGTAGCCCAGCACCGTCCCCACCCGCACATCGGCCAGGTCCGACAAGGCATGGATCGGCGCGGCGTCATTGCGCGCGACGATCGAACCCTCGTTGGGAATGAAAGCCCTGCTCCATTTGAACTCGCCGTCGATCCAGCCCGGCATCACGTAGCAGACCAGGTCGGCCGCACCCTCGGTGAGGGCAATGCCCACCCGTTTGCTGGGGATGCTGACAAAGCGTGCCTTGCGGCCCATGCGCGCCGCGATGGCGTCGCCCAGCTCCTTGAGGATGCCGCCGCTGATGGCGCCGTTGGTAAATTGCGCCACCGGCATCGCATGGTTGGTCGGCGCGATGAACACGATCTCGGTCGCGGCGGCGCTGCCCACGCCGGGCAGGCACGCCGTCAATACGCCGAGGATCCACTTGTTCATGGGCCGATTCTACGCCGTCTTCAGAAACCCAGGCCGGTGCCGGCGCCAAGCAAGGTCGCCACGCCCAGCGCCGCGAAGATGGCCGCCGCGATGCCGTGCACGAGGCGCAGCGGGATGCGTCCGGCGATGCGCTGGCCGAAATACACGGCCGGCACATTGGCCAGCATCATGCCCGCCGTGGTGCCGGCGACGACGGCCGGCAGCTGTGCAAAGCGCGCCGCCAGCGCCACCGTGGCGATCTGGGTCTTGTCGCCCATCTCGGCGAGAAAAAAAGCGATCACGGTCGTGGCAAACACGCCGTAGCGGGCCAGTTTGGCGTCGCCCTCATCGAGCTGGTCGGGCACCAGCGTCCACGCCGCCATCGCCAGGAAGGACAGGCCCAGCACCCAGCGCAGCACTGGCGGTCCCAGTTGCGCGCTGA
>JAZJYP010000173.1:0-23258 GCA_040390345.1 Pseudomonadota bacterium
CCAGCGACCAGCTGACCAGCCTGACGACGGACGATTTCGCCACCCTGACGACGGGCCAGATCGCTGTCCTGCGCAGCAACCAGCTGGCCGTGCTGACGACCGAGCAAATCGTCGCGCTGACGACGGCCCAGGTGCGTGCGATCGCCACCGCCAACATCACCGCCCTGACGACCGACCAGCTGCAGGCGATGGAACTGGCCGACCTGGCCGCCATGAAAACGGCGCAGCTGGCGCTGTTGAAAACGGCGCAGGTCACGGCGCTGACGACGGCGCAGTTTGGCGCGCTGACGACGGCCGAAATCGCCGCACTGACGACGGTGCAGCTGCGCGCGCTGGCGAGTGAACAAATCGACGCCTTGAGCAGCCTGGCGCCGTTGACGACCAAGCAGTTCTCGGCCCTGACCTCCGACCAGGTGTCGAGCATCACCACCGACGACGTGGCCACGCTGCGCACGCTGCAACTGGCGGCGCTGCAGACGCGCCAGGTGGCTGGCCTGACGACCGACCAGATCGTCGCCTTCGATTCGGCCCAGTTGCGCGCCCTCTCGACCGACGCCGTGCCCAGGCTGTCGACCGACCAGATCGCGGCGATCGAACTGCCCGACCTGGCCCTGCTGAAAACGGCGCAGATTGCCGCCCTGACGACGGCACAAATCGCCAGCTTCTCGACGACCATGATCAGCGTGCTGTCGACGGCCGAAGTGGCGGCGCTGACGGTGGCCCAAAAAGCGACGCTGTCGTCGGACCAGCTGGCGGCCCTGTCCTCGCTCGAAGGCTTCACGACGGCGCAGATCGCCGCCCTCACGACCGACCAGATCGCGACCATCAACCCGGTGACGTTTGCCACGCTGCGCTCGAGCCAGATCGCGGCGCTGACGTCGAAGCAGGCCGCCGCGCTGACGACCGACCAGATCGTCGCACTGAGCACCAGCCAGGTGCGTGCGCTGCCGCCGCAAGACATCCGCGCCCTCACGACCGACCAGCTGCCGGCCATGGAAGTGGGCGACTTTGCCGTGTTGCGCTCGGGCCAATTGGCCGCCCTGACGACAGCGCAACTGGGCGTGGTGAGCACCGACCAGTTCAGCGCCCTGCCGACAGCGGCGCTGCCGGCATTCACTTCCAACCAGGTGCGTGCCCTCTCGAGCAGCCAAATCAATGCGCTGACGACGCTGCGCGGCTTCACCTCCGACCAGATCAAGGTCATGACGACCGACCAGGTCAGCGTCCTCGAAACCGACGACATCCTGACGATGACGACGAGCCAGGTGGCCGCCTTCACGCCGGCCCAGATGGCCGTGCTCACGAGCGACCAGATCATCTCGCTGACAAGCAACCAGTTGCGCGGCCTGGGCACCAACGTCATTGCCGCCCTCACGACCGACCAGTTGCGCGCGCTCGAGACCGACGACCTGGTCAAGCTGCGCACCAACCAGGTCAATGCCCTGACCACCGACCAGGTCAGCGCGATGACGCTGACCCAGTTCGGCGCGCTGACGACGGCGGAAATCGCCGCCCTGCGCACCGCCCACATCAAGGTGTTGAACAGCGACCAGCTCGGTGCGCTGTCGACGCTCACGTCGCTGACAACGGCGCAGATCGCGATCCTGTCGACCGACCAGCTCTCGACGCTGTCGACCGACGACATCGCGTCCTTGAAGACCGCCCAGATCAATACCCTGCGCAGCATGCAGGTGCGCAGCCTGACGACGGACGACATCGTCGCCTTGAGCACGGCCCAGATCCGCGCCCTGTCCAATATCGGCCTGTCCGGCCTGTCGACCGACCAGGTCGAGGCGATCGAGACGGACGATGTGGCGGCACTGCGCACCAACCAGATCACGGCGCTCACCAGCGACCAGTTCGCATCGATGACGACAATCCAGCTGCGCGCGTTGACGACGGCGCAGATCGGCGTGCTCTCGGGCGCCCAGTTGGCCGCGCTCACGCCGGCCCAGCTGCTCACGCTCGGCTCGATCTCGAACTACACGGTGAGCCAGATCGCCGGCCTGTCGACGGCGCGCATCGCCCTCATTCCGACCGACGACATCGTCACGCTGCGCACCAACCAGATCGCCGCCCTCACCAGCGCCCAGGCCGCCGTGCTCTCGAGCGACCAGATCATCGCCCTGTCGACAAGCCAGGCGGCGGCCTTGACGACGGCCGCCATCATGGCCTTCAACAGCGACCAGGTCCTCGCCATGGAAGTGCAGGACGTGGGCGCGCTGCGCACGGCGCAAGTGGCCGTGCTGCGCACCAACCAGATCGCCGCCCTGTCGACCGACCAGGTGGCCGGCCTGCGCACGGCCGAAATCGCCGCCCTGCGCAGCAACCAGGTGCGCGTGCTCTCGACCGACCAGCTGGCGGCCCTGCCCTCGCTGGTGCCGTTCAATAGCGTGCAGATCGCCGCGCTCACGACCGACCAGGTCAGCGCCCTGTCGACGGACGCACTGCAGACGCTCAAGTCCGGCCAGGTCAATGCCCTCTCGAGCGCGCAGCTGGCTTCGCTCACGACCAACCAGGTCGCCATGCTCGAGACGAACCAGTTTGCCGCCCTGTCCACGCGCGCCATCGTCGGCTTCTCGACCGACCAGGTGGTGGCGATCGAACTGGCCGACCTGGCCGCGCTGCGCAGCAACCAGTTCGCCGCGCTCACCAGCGACCAGGTCAGCGCCTTCACCAGCGACCAGGTCATGGCCCTGACCAGCAGCGAGATGGGCGCGATGACGCCCAACCAGGTGCGCAACCTCAGTGCCACCCAGGTGCCGCTGCTCGTTGCCGCCCAGTTCCGCGCCTTGTCCACTGCCGCCATCCGCGCCATCACGACCGACCAGGTACCACTGCTGGCGATCGAAGACCTGGTCGCCATCAAGACCAGCCAGATCGCCGTGCTCACGACCGACCAGATCGTCGCGCTCACGACCGACCAGGTCGCGAGCCTGACCTCGAGCGGCATCGGCGCCCTCACCAGCGCCCAGCTGGCCGTGCTCACGACCGACCAGTTCTCCGTGTTCGGCTCGCTCGCGACGATGGGCACGCTGCAGATCGCCGCGCTCACGACCGACCGCATCGCCTCGATCGACCTGGGCCACCTGGCCACCTTGACGACCAGGCAGATCGGCGCGCTGACCAGCCGCCAGGCGCCGGCCCTGACCAGCGACCAGCTGCAAAACCTGAGCCAGGACCAGTTCCGCGCCCTCTCGACGGTGGCCATGCGCGCCCTGACGACGGACCAGGTCTCCATCCTGACGCCATTTGAAATTGCCTCGCTCAAGAGTTCGCAGGCGCTCGCGCTCACCACCAGCCAGCTCTCGGCCATCACGACCGACCAGTTGGGATCGCTGGCGACGGCCGCCCTGGCCGCCTTCACCACCATCCAGATGCGCGGTTTGACGACCGACCAGCTGCAAGCGCTGCCCTCGCTCGCGCCGATGCGCACCGACCAGATCGAAACGCTGACCACCGACCAGGTGGCCGGCATCGACGGCGCCCATTGGGCCACGCTGCGCACGGCCCAGGTGATCGGCCTGACCTCGCGCCAGGTCCCGGTGATGACGTCCGACCAGCTCAATGCCCTCTCGCCGCTGCAGATGCGCGGCCTGACCACGGCGGCCGTGCGCAGCATGACGACCGACCAGGTCGCGACGCTGGAACTGGACGACCTGGCCGGCTTGCGCAGCGCGCAGGTCGCCGCCTTCTCGACCAGCCAGGTGCTGGCCCTGACGACCGACGAAATCGGCGTGCTCACGACCGCCGAACTGGCCGCGCTGACGACGGTGCAGGTACGCGTGCTCACCAGCGAGCAGATGGCCGTGCTGCCGACGCTGGGCGCCTTCACCTCCGACCAGGTCGGCTCGCTCACGACCGAGCAGATCGCCAGCATCGACGTCGACCACATCACGACCTTCCGCACCGCCCAGGTGGCCGGCCTGTCGAGCAAGCAGGTGCGCGCCTTCTCGACCGACCAGCTGGTCGCGCTGACGACGGCCCAGGTACGCGCGCTCACCACCACGGCCTTGCTGGGCCTGACGACCGACCAGATTCCATCGATCGAAGCGGCCGATATCGCCGCGCTGAAGACTGCGCAATTGTCGGCCCTGAGAACGCTGCAAGTGTCGGCCCTGGTGTCGGACCAGCTGTCCTTCCTCTCCACCGCCCAGGTCAACACGATGACGACGGCGCAGCTGCGCGCGCTCTCGACCGACCAGGTCAACGCCTTGCCGACCCTGTCCGGGCTGAGCTCCGACCAGGCGCCGTCGCTGTCGACCGACCAGTTGCCCGGCATCGACGCCTTCCATATCAGCACCTTGCGCACGGCGGCCATCGCCGCCCTCACGAGCAAGCAGGTCCCGCTGATGACGAGCGACCAGATCGTCGCGCTGACGTCGGCCCAGATCCGTGCCCTCAACACGACCGCGCTGGCCTCGCTCACGACCGACCAGATCGGCGCGATCGAACTCGACGACATCGGCTTCTTGAGCAGCGCGCAGGTGCCGGCGCTGCGCACCGCGCAAATTGCTGCCATCACGACCAACCAGGTGCCCATGCTCACGTCGAGCGAGCTGCGCGCGCTGACCACCCAGCAGGTGCGCGCCCTCACCAGCGACCAGATCAGCGCCCTGGGCAGCTTTGCCGTGTTCACGACGGCCCAGATCCCCGGCCTGTCGAGCGACCAGATCAACGGCCTGGCGCCGGAAATCCTCACCGCCCTCTCGAGCGCCCAGGTCAATGCGATGACGGTGCCGCAAGTCGGCGGCATGAGCACGGACCAGCTGTCCCTGCTGCAGACCAACCAGGTCGCCGCGTTCAGCACGCGCGCCCTGCAAGCGCTCTCGAGCGACCAGATCATCGCGCTGACGGTGACGGAAGTGGCGGCACTGCGCACCAGCCAGATCACGGCCCTGACCGGCAACCAGATCGCCGCGCTGACGGTGGACCAGCTGACGGCGCTGTCGACCAGCCAGATCCGCTCGATCAAGACCAACCAGATCAAGTTCCTGACGACGGCGCAGATTGCCGGCCTGCCGGACAACGACATCGCCGCCTTCGCCGCCATCCAGGTGTGCGCACTGACGACCGACCAGCATGCCGCGCTCACGCCGAGCCAGCTCGGCGTGCTGCCGGTGGGCAGCCCGCTGCTGCTCGACCTCGACGGCAATGGCGTGACCACCCTGTCGGTGGAAGCGGGCGTCACTTTCGACCTGTTCGGCACCGGCGCCAAGGTGCACACGGGCTGGGTCGGCGCCGGCGACGGCCTGCTCGCCCTCGACCGCAATGGCGACGGCCAGATCAATGACGGCAGCGAGCTGTTCGGCACGGCCACGCGCCTGGCCGATGGCAGCGATGCGCCGGACGGCTTTACTGCCCTGGCCACGCTCGACACCAACGGCGACGGCCAGGTCGACGCGCGCGACGACGCCTTTGGCGACTTGCGCGTGTGGGTCGACGCCAACGCCGACGGCATCAGCGACGCCGGCGAGCTCAAGAGCCTGAGCGAGCTGGGCATCACCGGCATCGGCGTGCATGCCGCGACGGTCAATGACAAGAATGAAGGCAACTGGATTGGTTTGGCGGGCGGCTACAGCACGGCCGACGGCCAGGTGCATGATGTGGCCGACGTCTGGTTCGTGGCCAACCGCAACGAAACGCTGCAAGAGCGCGTGGGCGAGCTCACGCAAGCGATTGGCAGCTTTGGCGCGGACGCCGCGCCCGCCGCCCCGTCCCTGCCGCAAATTGAACTGACGCCGCCGGGCACGCTCGCGGCCAGCGTGGTCGAACTGACGCGCGAGCTGCGCAGCTACGACCTGCGCCACCGCGACGACGGCGTCACTGCCGACACGCCTGCCCTCAAGCGCCCCCTGCCCGACACCGCCGGCTTCCTCGCCGCCCCGAAATAAGCCCCGGGGTCAAACCCGGCAACTTGACAAATCAATGTTTTGAGGCAGGTTTCTTGATGCTCGCTTCAAACTTCTTGAGCGCGCGATTGACCGAGCGGGGCGAGACGCGGAAGTGGCGGCCGATCTGTTCCATCGTGTACACGGTCGAATAGTAGGCTTGCGCCATCGCTTCCTGCGGGTCCCGGTAGCGCTCGGCATAGCCCTCAAGCGACAAGGCAAAGGCGCGCCGCTGCGTGCGGTTGACCTCGGTCAGCGGGTCGAAGCGCGCCAATTGACGATGCCGGTGCACAAAGTCCTCGTCGCCAAGGATCAGGCGGTGCCGGGTCCCCTTCAAAGGATTGGCGCAGCCGATGCCATCGATCACGAATTGCGCATAGGCCGGCACCGCATCCTCGCGCTGCTCGCCAAATTGCCCCAGCAGCCAATCGACATCGAGCCAGTCCTCGCCGGGAACTTGCCCCAGCATGGCCAGGTGGCTGCTCCATGGCCACGCCTCCGGCCGCTGCACCAGGCGGGCGCGCACGGGATTGAGGACGATATAGCGCGCCAGTTCCAGCAAGTGGCTTTCCTTCTGGACCAGGATGGCCTTGTAGCGGCCCTGGAACAGATGCCCGACCACGGCATGGCGGCGGTTGAAAGCTTGCGTATAAATGCCATTGAGCTGGCGCATGCCTTGCGAGAGATTGCCGTCGTCCGTCTGCAGCAGCACATGGAAGTGATTGGGCATCTGGCAATAGGCGTGGACGCGGAAATTAAAACGCTGGCAAACAAGTTGCAGCGTATCGGTCCAGGCAAGGCGATCTTGCACGTCGTGATAAATCGACTGGCAGCGGTCGCCGCGCGAGGTGACGTGGTAGAGGGCGCCGGGATATTCGAGGCGAAGTGGGCGGGCCATCGCTGCACAATACGTGGCGCAGAGCCGCCGCCCGATGACATGGCGCAAACCTGCGTCGGATCACCAGTACAGTTGTCAAGTTGCCGGGTTTGACCCCACCGATTAACCGATGAAGTTGAACAGCGACAGGCCGGACAGGGTCTTGAAGGATTTTTGCGCCGCTTCCAGCGTGAACTGCTGTTGCGAGAAGTCGGAGATCGCTTTCACCGTGTCGAGGTCCTGCAAGGTCGACAGCGTGGTCGCGTACTGGATGTTCAGGTCGTCACCGGCGCCATCGAGGTAGTCGAGCTCTTTCAGGCGCGAACCGATCGAGGCGCGCACCGACAACACATTGTCCAGCGCGGCATTGAGGTTGTCGTGCGCGGCATTGAAACCGTTCGTCAGCGTCGCCTGCCCCGCGCCAGCCGTCGTCGGCGTCTTGAGCACGCCAATCAGGTCGTTGATCGTCGTGAAGATCGACTGCTTCACGCTCGGCTTCACATTGAAGGTGTCGCCATCGGCCGGCGTGCCCTTGACGTCGAACGCGAGCCCGTCGAAGGTGATCAGGCGTCCGTCCTGGTAAGGCGTGGCCGCGCCCACCGGCAAGCCGGTCGTCGTGTCCGTCACCTGGTACGTCGTGTTGGTGCCGGCCACCGTGAAGGCGACCGTGTAATTGTGCCCCGTCACCAGGGCCGCGTTCGACACCGAACCGGACGAGATGATGCCGCTGCCGGTGTTGGCGGCCGCCGCCGACGTCTGGAAGGTGCCGTTGCCCGTCACATTGTTTTCAAAGATCGAGCTGCCCGAGTCGCTGATGGCCAGCTGGCGCGACGAACCGACCTGCAGCTGGCGCTGGCCCTGGTCGCCCTGGTACTGGGCGCCGCCGGGCGTGAGCGTGAACGGCAAGGTCGTCGATTTGAAACCGGAAAACAGGTAACCGCCGGCGCCATCGGCGCTGTTGGCGATACCGAGCAAGTCGTTCAGGCGGCCCTGCAATTCGATCGCATACGATTCGCGGTCGGCCTGGGACAAGGCGCCATTGCCGGCGCTCGTGGCCAGCGTCTGCACGTCCTGCAGCAAACCGGTGGCGCCCTGCAGCGCCAGCTCGACCTGGGACAGGGAGTTGCGCGCATTCTGGCGGTTGGTCGCGAACTGGGTGTTGACCGACTGCGACTGCGTCACTTCGAGCGCGCGCGCCGAGGCGATCGGATCGTCCGCGGCCGTGAGCATGCGGCGGTTGGTCGACAACTGCATCTGGGTCTTGGCAATGGCGCTTTGCAAGGTCCCCAGCTGGTTGGTGCCCGCTTCAAAAATGGAACTGGTACTGATACGCATGATCGCTTCTCACATCACTTTTAGTGGCCAATCGTCAGCAGCGCGTCGAACAGGGTCGAGGCGATCTGCATCAGCTTGCCCGCAGCCTGGTAGGCTTGCTGGTACTTGAGCAAATTGCTCGCTTCTTCGTCAAGGTTCACGCCCGACACGTTCTGCTGGGCGGCCTTCGCTTGCGAGAGCAGCGAGTCGCTGGCCACGCCATTGACTTGCACTTCGCGCGTCTTGTTGCCGACAAAGGCGACCAGCTCGGCATAGCCGCCCTGGAAGGTCGCGGTGCCGTTGTCGAGGATATTCTTGGTCTGCAAGGCGCCCAGCAGGCGGCCATTGCGGTTGTCGCCCACGCCGCTGGTGTTCGGCCCGACGCTGAAGGTGTCGTTATTGGCCGGCGCCCCCGAGAAGGAGAAGGAAATCCCGCCGAAGCTGTAGGTCGCGCCATCGGTATAGGGAATCGATGCCGTGCCGGCCGGGTATACGGTCGGCACGCCATTGTTCGTCACCGTCACCGCCTGCGCCGCCGGGAAGCCCGACAGCGAACCGGTGGCGCTGTCGAAGGTCAAGGTCACCGGCGCGGCCAGGGCATTGCCCGGCTGCAGGTAGGTCTGGTCGATCACGCCTTCGCTGATGCTGGCGTGGCCGATATTGCTCACCGTCGCGGCGGTGGCGATCGGCGCCGCCACGGCAATCTTGGAACGGTCCGAAATGGCCAGGTTGAATTGCGCCGCGCCATTGATGGTGGGGCGCACCAGGAAACTGTCGCCCGTGGTGGCGGTGCCGCTGATATTGAAGTCGACGCCGTCGATCGTTTGCGGGCCGGCCTGCGGGTAGGGGTTGATTTGCGTGACCTGGTTGTCCGACAGGCGCGAGACGAAGAAGTTGGCGCCGTCGAAGCTGATCTTGTAGTCGCTCTGGGTCAGCTTGCTCGGGTCGCTCACATTGGCCGTCACCACCGTCGTGCTGGTCACGGCATTGTTGACGTTCTGGCCGACGAAGGCGCTGGCCTGGGTGAAGAAGTCGCCACCCGGGTTGCCCGACTCGTCCTGGCCCAGCTTGTGCTGGGCATTGAAGGTCGAGGCCAGCGCGATGGCGATGCGGCCGAGCGAGCTTTGCGCGCGGTCGAGCGACTGGTTGCGAAATTCCAGCAGGCCGCCCAGTTCGCCACCGGCAAAGACGTTTTCGCCGAGCACCGTCACCTTGTTGCCGGCCACGAAGCCCACTTCGGTGCGGGTCAGGTCGTCCGGGGCCGAGGTGGCCACCAGTTCGTAGGAGCGCTTGCCCACCACCAGCGGCTGGCCGCTGCCGATCGAGATGGTCAGGCTGTTGTTGGTACCCTGCACCACCGTGGCCTTGACCTGCTTGTTGAGCTGGGCCACCAGCTGGTCGCGCTGGTCGAGCAAGTCGTTCGGGGTATTGCCCGCATTGGTGAAGTCGGCGATCTGCCCGTTCAGCTGGGCGATCTGGCTGGCGTAGGAATTGATCACCGTCACGTTGGAGGTGATCTGGCTGTTGACGCCTTCGCGGATCTCGGACAGGCGCCCGTTGAGGCCCTGGAAACGGGCCGTGAGCGCGTCGGCCGACGACAGCAGGGCCTGGCGCGAAGCGACCGAGGCCGGGTTCGAGGACACGTCCTGCACACCCTTGAAGAAGTCCTGCAGGGCCGGCGAGAGGCCCGACGTCGTATCCGACAGCAAGTTGTCGACCTGGCTGATCTGGGCATTGAAGGAGTCGAGCGAGCTCTTGGCAGCCTGGGCGTTGCGCACCTGGGAATTGAGGAAGTCGTCGGAATAGCGCTTGATGTCGGCCACCTTGGTGCCCGAGCCGACGAAGCCATAGCCGAGGTTCTGGGCAATATCGCTGGCCTGGATCACCACCTGGCGGCTATAGCCTTCCGTGTGGGCATTGGCAATATTGTGGCCGGTCGTGGCCAAGCCCGTCTGCGCCGCAAACAAGCCGGATTTGCCAATACTGAGGATGTCGCCTGCCATGATGTTTCCCTACTTTCGTGATGCTTGACTGGTTAACGGCATAACATCGAGAAACTTGACTTGCCGCTAGGAAATTATTACCCCAGCAATGAATGTTTGATAATGCGGGTCAGCTTGGCGGCATAAAACGGGTCGGTCGCATAGCCTGCCTTTTGCAGGCCGTGGGCGAAGCTGCTCGCGTCACCTGCCGAGGCTAGCACTTTTTCGTATCGCTTGTTGCTCGATAGCGTGTTGGCGTAATCCTTGAAGCTGTCGGCATAGCTGTCATAGGCGCGGAACTTCTCGACCCGCGTCTGGGGCGTGCCGTTCACATACTCGGTCGTGACGGCCGTGGTGACCTTGCCCTTCCAGTCCGGCCCGGCCTTGATGCCGAACAGGTTGTGGCTGGGCGAACCGTCCTTGTTGCGGATTTCGTGCTTGCCCCAGCCCGACTCGAGCGCCGCCTGGCCCAGCATGAACTTGGCCGGGATGCCGGTCGCGCGGCTCGCTTCTTCGGCTTCGCCCGACAATTTGTCCTGGAACGATTTCACGTGCGGCGCCTGCGGCTTGCCCGAAATGGGCGTGGCCGAGGTCGCGGCCGGTGCCGCCGGCAAGGCCGCAGGGGTGAGCAGCTTGAAATTGTCGCCACTGCGCTTGTTCTCGCCGCCGATGGCCAGCGCCGCCTGCTGCGCGTTGGCCGTGGCCGAGAGCTGGCGCACCAGCACGTCGGCCAGGCCCATGCCGCGCTTGGCCAGGGTCTGGCTCAGCTGCTGGTCCAGCATCGAGGTGAAGGTCTTGGTGGTCTGGCTGTCCGTCATGCCATCCTGCGGCGTGGCGTCGCGCATCGACTTCATCATCATGTTGATGAACATCGCTTCGAACTGGGTGGCCGCGCCACGCAGTGCTTCCGGGGTCTGGGCCTTGGCCCCCTGGCGCAGCTCGCCCAGGCCCTTGGTGTCGAGGGCAAGGCGGTTGGACAGGTCGTTGGTGGTCGGGCTGAGCATGATCAGATGATCTCAAGTTCGGCCCGCAACGAGCCGGCAGCCTTCAATGCCTGCAGGATCGAGAGCAAGTCTTGCGGCGACGCACCGATCGCGTTCATCGCCTTGACCACATCGGCCAGGTTGGCGCCGCCCTTGAGCATGACGACCTTGCCTGGATCCTTCTTCACTTCAATTTGCGTATTCTGCGTCACCACCGTCTGGCCGTTCGAGAACGGGCCCGGCTGCGACACTTGTGGCTCCGACGAAATCGTCACCGACAGGTTGCCGTGCGAAATGGCGCACTGCTCCAGCGTCACCGCCTGGTTCATCACCACCGAACCGGTGCGCGCATTCATGATCACCTTGGCCGCCAGCTTGGTCGGGGTCACTTCCAGGCTCTCGAGGATGCCGAGGAAGGCCACGCGCTGGTCCGAGGACGAGGGCGAGCGCACCCGGATCACGCGCCCGTCGAGGGCCGTCGCGATGTCGGGACCGAAATGGTTGTTGATCGCCTCGACCACGCGCGCCACCGTGCCGAAGTCGGTCGTCGTCAGCTCCAGGCGAATCATATTGCCCTCGCCCAGGTTGCTCGCGACCGCGCGTTCGACCGTGGCGCCACCGGAGATCTTGCCCACCGACAGATGGTTGACCTGGGTTTGCGCGCCGCCGGCCGCGGCGCCCACGCCGCCGACCAGCACATTGCCCTGCGCCATGCCGTAGATCTGGCCGTCCGCGCCCTTCAACGGCGTCATCAAGAGCGTGCCGCCACGCAGGCTTTTCGCATTACCGATCGAAGACACCGTGATGTCGAGCGTCTGGCCCGGCTGGGCGAAGGCCGGCATCGAGGCCGTCACCGTCACCGCCGCCACGTTCTTCAATTGCAAGCTGGTGCCCACCGGCAGGTTCACGCCCATTTGCTGCAGCATCGAGACGATCGACTGCACCGTGAACGGAGTCTGCGTGGTCTGGTCGCCGGTGCCGTCGAGGCCGACGACAATGCCGTAGCCCATCAACTGGTTCTGGCGCACGCCGGCAATGGATGCCAGGTCCTTGAGGCGCTCGGCGTGGGCGACGTGCGCCGCCAGCAGCGCCATGACTAAGAAAAACTTACGCATGATCATCCCCTCAGAATGGCAACAGGGACTGGAAGAAACGCGACACCATGGCCGTCATTTCCGCGCGGTCGATCTGGCTGTTGGTGCGGTACTCGACCCGCGCGTCCGCCACCTGGGTCGAGGACACCGTGTTGTTGTTGATATTGTCCGGGCTCACCATGCCCGAGAAGCGAATGAATTCCACGCCCTTGTTCATGGCCACCTGCTTTTCGCCAACGACGATCAAATTCCCGTTGGGCAGCACTTCGGTGACGGTCACCCCGATGGTGCCGGTAAAGGTATTGGACGCCGACTGGTTGTCGGCATCGGCGAACTTGTTGGCGGTCGAGGCAGCGACAGTGGCGCCCAGGCGGCCCTGCGCGGGACCGGGCACATTGAAGCCGACCGTACCGGACTTGTTGCCCGAGCTGGCCCCGGCTTTGACGGCCGAGGTCTTCTCGACGATGCTGATGGTGAGCACATCGCCGATCTGGCGCGCGCGCCGGTCTTCGAACATCGGGCGGTATTGCGCGACCTGGAAGATGGCGCCGTTGCTGGCCTTGACCGGCTCGGCCGGCAAGGGCCGCGCCGTGGTGGGCCGCTGCACGATCGACGACGGGGTCGTCTGGCAGCCGGCCAGCGCCAGCACGGTCAAAAGTAGAATGCGTTTCATGATGACTCCTTACAGCTGCGCCAGCTTCTGCAGCATCTGGTCGGACGTGGTGATGGCCTTGCTGTTGATCTCGTAGGCGCGCTGGGTCTGGATCATGTTGACCATCTCCTCGACCACGTTCACGTTCGACGTTTCCACATAACCCTGCAGCAGCACGCCGGCGCCGTTGGTGCCTGGCGTATTCGTGTTCGGGCTGCCCGAGGCGCCCGTTTCCACATACAGGTTTTCACCCTTCGATTCCAGCCCGGCCGGATTGACGAAGGTGGTCAGCTGCAAGGTGCCGATCTGCGACGGCGCCGTGGTGCCAGGCAAGGTGACCGAGACGGTGCCGTCGCGGCCCACGGTGATCGATTGCGCATTGGCCGGCACGGTGATGGCCGGCTGCACGACGAAGCCCGACGACGTGACCAGCTGGCCGTTCGAATCGCTCTGGAAGGCGCCGTCGCGCGTGTAGGCGGCAGTGCCGTCAGGCAGCAGCACCGAGAAGAACCCGGCGCCGTTGACCATGATGTCTTTCGAGTTGCCGGTCTGCTGGGGATTGCCCTGGGTGAAGATGCGCTCGGTGGCGACGGTGCGCACGCCGGTGCCGATCTGCAAGCCCGAAGGCAAGTTGGTTTGCTGGGAAGATTGCGAGCCGGGCTGGCGCACGTTTTGGTACAGCAGGTCCTCGAACACCGCGCGCGAACGCTTGAAACCGTTGGTGCTGACGTTGGCGAGGTTATTCGTGATAACGTCGAGGTTGGTCTGCTGGGCTTCGAGGCCGGTCTTGGCGATAAAAAGGGAACGGATCATGGTCTTCTCCAGTTGGAAGCCCCATTATGCGCGCCACCCTATCAACTCAAAGCGAGGATCTGCGTAGCTTTCGCCGCGTTGTTCTCGGCATTCTTCAACAGACTCATTTGGGTTTCGAAGGAACGCGCCAGCGCGATCATCGTCACCATCGAGTCGACCGGATTGACGTTCGAGCCTTCCAGCGCCCCGCCCGCCACCTGCACCAGCGGATCGGCCGGGGCCGCGCTGCCATCCTTCATGCGGAACAGGCCGTCGTCGCCGCGCACCAGGTCCTTCTCGTCGGGGTTGACGAGTTTCAGGCGCCCCAGCGTGGTCGGCGCACCCGGCTTGGTGGTCGTGGCGATGGTGGAAATGGTGCCGTCGCCGCCGATGGCCACTGTCACTTCCGGCGGCACCGTGATGGGACCGCCGTCGCCTTGCACGGTCAGGCCGCTGCCCGTTTGCAGCAAGCCGTTCTCGTTCATTTTCAGGGCGCCGTTGCGCGTGTAGGCTTCGGTGCCGTCGGGCATTTGCACGGCGATCCAGCCCTTGTTGCGGATTGCCACGTCGAGGTCGCGCCCCGTCATCTGGATCGGGCCGGCCGAAAAATCGGCGCCGACGGTCGCATTGACGACGAAGGTACGCGTGGGCAAGCCCGGCGCCTCCACCGGCACCGCACGAAAGGAATCGATCTGCGCACGGAAGCCCGTGGTGCTGATATTGGCCAAGTTGTTCGACGCCGTCGCCTGCTGTTCGAGCAGGTGCTTGGCGCCGCTGGCGGCGGTATAAACTAAGCGGTCCATGATTGGCCTCGTATCGCCGCGTGGGCGCCCGCGCCCACCCTACGTCGGGTGGACACATGTGCCCACGCGGATCGTCGTAGGGTGGGCACACGTGCCCACGCGGACCATCAACATTAACGCAGGTTAACCAGCGTCTGCAGCACCGAGTCCTGCGTCTTGATGGTCTGCGCATTCGCCTGGTACACCCGCTGCGCAGTGATCATATTGACCAGCTCCGCCGTCAAGTCGACGTTGGAATTCTCCACCGCCGACGACTGCAACACCCCCAGGCTGCCCGAGTTCGGCGTACCCACCAGCGGCACCCCGGAATTCGACGTTTCAGCCCAGGCATTGTTACCCAGCGGCGACAAGCCGTTCGGGTTGGCGAAGTTGGCCAGCACGATCTGGCCCAGCGCATGCGACTGGCCGTTTGAATACTGGCCCAGGATGATGCCGTCCTGGCCTGCCGAAAAACGCTGCAAGTGGCCGGCCGTGTAGCCGTCCTGCGTCGATTTCTTCTCGCTGGTGGCGGCGCCGTACTGGGTGGTGCCGCCAAAGTTGAGCTGGATCGACAGCGTCGGCTGCGAACCGGTGGGCGGGAAGATCGGCAGGTTCACCGTCAGCGGCAAGGTTTGCGGGAACATGCGCGCGTTCGACAAGGCACCGTTATTGTCGAAGTTCAGGTGGCCCACCGGCACCGGCGGCACGTGCACGGCAGCGGCGATCAGCGCGTCGATCTGGGTCGGCGTATTGCCCACCGTATTGCCGGCGCTGACGGCGGCGGCATTGATTTCAGCCACCTGGGCCGGGGTCGCGCCGGCGGTCGCGGCGGCCGCCTCCACCACCGCGGTGGCAGCAGCGGCGTAGTCGATCGCGGCCTGGTTGATGACGGCCTGGTCGGGCGGCACGGTATTGCTGGCCACGACCCAGGCGGCGCGCGCATCCATCACGGCCTGGGTAATGGCCGGGTCGGTGCTTTGCGCGGCGGCGGCCACGGCCAGGTTGGTGATCTCGGTGCCGTCGTTGGCCACGTACAGGTCCCAGTCGCCGGCCGCGGTCTTCACATAATAGGTCGACATCACGTGCGCATTGCCGAGCGTGTCGAACACGTCGATCGGGGTCTGCTTGTTGTAGGTGGTAGGGTCGAGCGCGTTGAACGGGCGCGTGACGGGAATGGCGCTGCCCGAGTCCAGGTTCAGCTCGGTGTCCACGCGCGAAGTGGCCACCGGCTTCAGGTCGGCCGTGTCGATCGAGATCGGCACCGGCGCACCGGCCAGGATCACGCCCAGGGTATTGGCCTGGAAGCCGGTCAGCTTGGCGCCCTGGGCATTGACCATGAAGCCTTGTTTATCCAGCGAGAACTGGCCATTGCGCGAATACTGCACCGCGCCCGACACTTCCGTGCGGAAGAAGCCGGCGCCGTTGATGGCGATGTCGAGCGGGTTGTTGGACGACTCGATATTCCCCTGCGTGAACATCTGCGCGATCTGCGAGACCTTGGTACCAATACCGGCCTGGTTGCCGCCGGCGCCGTTGAGCGAGTTGGCGTACACGTCGGCGAACTGGGCTTGCGAGCCCTTGAAGCCGACCGTGCTGGCATTGGCGATATTGTTGCCAATGACGTCGAGCGATTTGGCTGCACCGTTCAGGCCGCTAAGCCCCTGTTGAAAAGACATGTTGTTCTCCTGGTGAAAAAGGTGCTGCGCTTACAGAATCTGTTTGATATCGGCCATCGTCACCACGCCCTTGGTGGGCAGGTTCAGCTTGACCCCGTCCTTGGCGTTGGTGGTGACGGAGGCGACCTGGTCGAACGAGAGCGGGGTCGCGTCGGTGACGGCTTCACCGGCGCGCGTGGCGACGATGCGGAAATTGTATTTGCCGTCGGCCAGCGCGATCGGCTTGCCGGCCGCGTCGAGCTTGGTGGGGTCAGGCACGCCATCCCAGGCGATCGGCACGGTGCCGGCTTGCTGGGCGCCCATCGAGATGGTGGCCACGTCCTTGCCATTGCGCGCGTCGTAGACGATGACCTGCACATTGTCGACGGGCGTGGCGAAGTCGACACCAAGGATGGCCTTGCCGCCCTGCAGGTTGACGAAGTCGCCATCGGTGAGCACGCCATGGCCGATCATATTAGTCGCCTGCAGCGATTCGCTCGACTGGTAGCTGGCCTTGAGCGAGTCGAGCGTCGTGTTGAGCTTGTTGATGCCGGTGACCGTCGACAGCTGGGCCAGCTGGCTGGTCAGCTGGGCGTTGTCCATCGGGTTGAGCGGGTCCTGGTTCTTCAGCTGCGTCACGAGCAAGGTCATGAACTTGTCGGTGGCCGCTTCCGGGCTCGATTCGTCGACCGTCGCCTTTTTCGGGTTGACCGCGTTGAGCAGGTCGGGCGAGACAACGTTGGTATTCACGGTAGTCATGATTTAATCCTTATTGGCCCAGGGTCAGCGTCTTGAGCAAGAGCGTCTTGGCCGCATTCATCGTTTCCACATTGGTCTGGTAAGAGCGCGAAGCGGACAGCATATTGACCATTTCATCGACCACGTTCACGTTCGGCATCGACACATACCCCTTGTCGTCGGCCATCGGGTGCTTGGGGTCGTACACCTGCTTGAGCGGCGACGCATCCTCGACCACCTGCTGGACCCGCACGCCGGCCCCGCCATCGGCCGTGGGCACGGCTTCGAACACCACCTGCTTGGCGCGGTAAGCCTGGCCCGAGGCGCTGGTGACGCTGTCGGCGTTGGCCAGGTTCGAGGCCACCGTGTTCAGGCGCTGGGCCTGGGCGCTCATGGCCGAACCGGACACATTGAAGATATTAAACAGAGACATGATTATTGTCCTCCTTGAATGGCCGCCATCAAACCCCTGATTTGCATGTTCAGCATGGTGATGCCGGCTTCATAACGGATGGCATTGTCGGCAAACTGGTTGCGCTCGACATCCATATCGACGGTGTTGCCGTCGACGCTGCCCTGGGCCGGCTGGCGGTACAGCAGCGGCGTGCCGTCGGGCAGCACTTCATTGACCTGGGTGGTGCCGGCCAGGTGGGCCGGGTCGGTGGCGTTGAGCACGCCCGCCGGCGGCGTGGTACGGGTGAGCACGCTTTGCAGGGCGCTGGCGAAGTCGATGTCGCGCGCCTTGAAGTTCGGCGTGTCGCCGTTGGCAATATTCGAGGCGAGCAATTGCTGACGCTGCGAGCGCAAGCTCAGCGCAGCTTCATTGAATCGCAAGTAATCGTCGAGTTTCCCAATCATGGCGCTCTCCACCTCTTTTTCACAGCCTCGATCTTACGCACGATGGCTTGCGCTCAATCGGGCGAGAAGGCCGGGCAAAGCGCGCCTGTTCACCGTTTCAGCAATGAAAGGCGCGGCCTAAGATGGCGTCTATGAAATTCCTGCTTACCTTGCTGCTTGCCAGCCTCGCCCCGATTGCCACGGCCGCCCAGGACTCGGAGCAGTTGCGCCAGCTGGCCGACGCCTACCTGCACCAGCAGGCGGCCGGCCTGCCCGGCGCCGTGACGGTGACGGTGGGCAAGCTCGACCCGAAGATGGTGCTGGCCGACTGCGCCGCGCCGCAAGCCTTCCAGGCCCCCGGCGCCCGCCCTTGGGGCAAGACCACGGTCGGTGTACGTTGTGCGACGCCAAATAATTGGACGGTATATATTCAGGCACAGGTGGCCGTGGTGGCCGAATACGTCGCCGCCGCCGTCCCGCTGGTACAGGGAAAACCGATCGGCCCTGGCGATATTGCCATCATTAAGGGCGATATCGCCACGCTGCCGAACGGTGTCATCACCGACCCCAGCCAGGCCATCGGGACCAGCCCGACGGTGTCGCTGCCGGCCGGTGCGCCGTTGCGCAGCGATACCCTGAAGGCCAAAGCGGTGGTGCAGCAAGGGCAGCTGGTGCGGGTGGTCTCCTCTGGGCCGGGCTTCCAGGTGTCGGCCGAGGCGCGCGCGATTGGCAACGCGTCGGCCGGACAAGTGGTTCAGGTAAGAACGCCGGCGGGAGCGATCCTGTCCGGCGTGGCAAAGGCAGGTGGACTGGTTGAGGTGGTCTTTTAGTCAATTGCTAAAAATCCACAGGGATGCGCTAAAGTTTGTGAATATTCATCCGTTACTTACGCATATCCCGGAGTTTCAGACTCCAACCAGAGAAGGATGGCGCTGTGGAAATTAAGAAAACAACAACTAGTACTCCCGGCCTCGGTGGCGTCAACAGCACCCCGGCCCCGAGTACCAAGGGCACTGACAAGGCAAGCAGCACCGCGCCGGCGACGTCCGACAGCGTGCGCCTGTCTTCGCAGGGCCAGGCCCTGGCCAGTTCCGTCGGCGGTAGCGGCGCCGTGTTCGACACCAAGAAAGTCGAACGCATCAAGCTCGCGATCGCGGACGGCCAGTTCCAGGTCAATTCAGAAAAAGTGGCGGACGGCCTCCTCGAAACGGTGAGGGACCTGCTGCACTCGCGAAAACGCTAGCCCCGATTATGCCCAGCCCATCAACGACCCTGCGCGACGAAAACGAATCGATGACCACCCTGCTGGACCTGCTCAAACAGGAACAGCAATGCCTCGTCAGCGCCGACACGGATGGCCTGACCGCCTTAACTCCCCGCAAAGCCGAACTGATTACCCGGATGGCCACCCTGGCCGCCGAGCGCCACCAATCCCTGGCCCAATCCGGCCACCCCGACAACGACGGCGGCATGGCATCCTGGCTGCCCGCCAACGGCGACGCCGCCGCAGCAGCCCTGTGGCAGGACTTGCTCGAGCACACCCGCGCCGCCAAGGAAGTGAACCGCGTCAACGGCATGCTCATTTCCAAGCAGCTGGCGCACAACCAGAACGTGCTCAATGCGATGCGCACGCCGGCCGGCAATAGCGCCGCTGGCACCTACGGCCCCAACGGCCAGCCCATCACCAGCGGGGCCTCGCGCCGCTTCGTGATCGGCTGAAAACCGTCCCATTCTGGACAATCCGCACCGCGCTGTTACCCGGATAACGCGCGCCAAAAATAAACATTGAGTATTCGAAAATGCTGTCGATTTTCCAATGAATCGACGTTTACTCGACAGCCATATGCATGTGACGATGTGTTGACGGGACGCTAAGGCTGGCGCCCGCACCGATCAACCATCTTCCCTTTCCGGAGGCAGAGCATGCATCTGAACCACTTCATCAAGGCAGGTATCGCCATCGTCGCGTTTGCCGCCAGCGTCGGCGCCCAGGCCGCTTCGCACGGCGTGACCGTCACCCTGAGCACGGACAAGCACATGCTGGGCAAGGACGACGACGTCGTCATGCGCGTCACGATCACCAATACCTCGTCGACGCCGCAGTACGTGCTCAAGTGGCACACCCCGTTCGACACCGAGATCGAAGAAGGCCTGTTCGATGTCACGCGCGACGGCGTCAAGGTGCCCTACCAGGGCGCCCACTACAAGCGCCCCGCGCCGACGGCTGCCGACTACTACATGCTCAAGCCAGGCGCCTCGCACACGGCCCGGGTGGAACTGTCGTCGATGTACGACATGAGCATCACCGGCGACTACGTGGTCAGCTACCACGCCCGCTCATACAACCTGTTTACCAGCGACCCTGGCCCGCAGGGTATCGTCAGCACCGAGAAGGAACTGGGCGAGATCGCCTCCGCCCCGGTATCGCTGTGGATTGACGGGCGCCAGGCGCGCGGCACCGTGGCCACCCAGCCGCAAACGTTTGCCGAGCTGACCGCGGCCACCAGCGGCAGCCTGTCCTTCAACAAGTGCACGGCGACGCAGCAAAGCACGATTGCCCAGGCCGTGGGCGCAGCCCAGACCATGGTCGCCGATGGCGACGCCTACATGACGGCCGGCCAGATGGGCACGCGCTACACGAAATGGTTTGGCGCGGTCGACGCGGCGCGCGTGGCCACCATCAAGGCCCATTACACAGCGATCAAGGATGCGCTCAACAACAAGCCGGTGACGGTCGATTGCGGCTGCAAGAAGACGTATTACGCCTATGTGTATCCGACCCAGCCATACACGATCTATGTGTGCAAGGCCTTCTGGACGGCGCCGCTGACGGGCACCGATTCCAAGGGCGGCACCTTGATCCACGAGACCAGCCACTTCAATGTCGTAGCCAGCACGGATGACTGGGTGTATGGGCAAACAGGCGCCGCGAGCCTGGCCATTTCCAATCCGAGCCAGGCGATCGACAACGCCGATTCGCACGAATATTTTGGCGAGAACACGCCGGCGTTGCAATAGACGTTGGCAGAGCGAAACCGGGGTCAGAGTTTTTTTGTCGCGCGGGGTTCGCGACAAATTACTCTGACCCCGCTTTCGCGGGCCGGAGTCGACGCCGCTGAAATATCGACTACGAAGGCCGCTGACTTCGGTACCTGAAAGCGGGGTCAGAGTAATTTGTCGCATGACCCGCGCGACAAAAAAACTCTGACCCCGGTTTCGCTACTTTGTCTCAATGCATGAAGTCGAAAGATACCGGCGCGCTGTCGCCGTAACGGATCTCATAACGATGCTCGCCCGGCAGCCACTGGTAGCTGTGCGTGATATCGATGGTGTTATGGCGCTTGCCATGCGCCTTGACGCGCACATAATCTGCCGCCGTGAACGCCCCGCGCTTGACCATCATGCCGATATACGGCACCGGCTGTCCGTCAGCGCTGACCTCGAACAAGCGCCCTTCCAATTCCTTCTCCAGCAGCAGCGCGCGCAGCACCTTGACCGGCCTGGCGCCATGGTTCTCGACACTGACCTGCACCAGCACCTTGCCCGGCTGCGTCGCCACGCTCAAGGCCAGCACACCGGCAAGCACGGCGTTCATTGGGCAGGTATATCCGTCGTCGTCGTCACATCGGGCAGGGCCGAGAGGATCGTCACGGCCACGCGGCGGTTGCGCCCGCGCCCTTCCGGCGTGGTGTTGGTGGCCACCGGCACATTGGACGAGAAGCCCACCGCCGTGAGCCGTTCCGGCGGCACGCCGCTGTCGACAAACAGGCGCACCACGCTCGACGCGCGCACGGCCGACAGCTCCCAGTTCGACGGGAACAGGGCATTGCTGATCGGCGTGGTATCGGTATGGCCTTCCACCTGCACCGCATGCGGATCGGCCTTGAGCACCTGCGCGAGCTGGCGCAAGGCCGTCGTCGACTCGGGCTGCAAGGTCGCGTCGCCCGGATCGAACAGCACGCTGGCATTGATTTCAACGGACACGCCGCGGCTGTTCTGGGTCACGCGCACCTTGCCCTCCTTGACCAGGGGCGCCAGCGTGGACTTGAGGTCGGTGGCCAGGCGCGTGAGCTTTTCCTTCTCGCGCTTCATCGCTTCGCTGCGCTTGCGCTGCAAGATCGTCGGCAAGGCGATGGCCTGGGTGTCGCTAACGACGGTCGATTTCGAACTACCGCCAAAGGCGTCGCCCAGCGAGACCGAGAACACCCGGTACTTGCCCTCGTTGACCGAGGAGATCGCATACATCACGACGAAGAAGGCAAACAGCAGGGTGATGAAGTCGGCGTAGGAAATGAGCCAGCGCTCGTGGTTCTCGGCGTGCTCGTCGTATTTGCGCCGCGCCATGGTCAGGCCCGGTTGACCAGGCTCACGGCGCGCTCGTCGATGACGCGCGAATGGTCGCCGCTGGCGATATCGAAGAAGACATCGCTGAGGATCTCATACTGGGTGACGGTCTCGGCCACGATGCCCTTGAGCTTGTTGCCGATCGGGTAGAAGAACAGGTTGGCCAGGCCCACGCCATACACGGTCGACACAAAGGCGACGGCGATGCCGCCACCGAGCTTGGCCGGGTCGGACAGGTTTTCCATCACGTGGATCAGGCCCAGCACCGCGCCCAGGATGCCGATGGTGGGCGAATAGCCGGCCGCCGATTCCCAGATGCGCACCGCCTGGCGTTCTTCCGTTTCATAGGCGGTGATTTCGGTGTCGAGGATCTGGCGCAGCTTGTCGGGGTTGATGCCGTCGACGATCAGGCGCAGGCCCTTGGTGTTGAACTTGTCCTTGGAGGCGAGCATATAGCGCTCCAGCGACAGCAGGCCGTCGCGGCGCGCCGCCAGGTTCCAGGCATTGATGTCGCGCGCCAGCAGCACGCGGGTGTCGGCCGGCGGCGCGAACACCAGGCGCAGCATGCGCAGGCCGCGCACCAAGGTCCTGAATTTGGTCTGCAACATCACCGCGCCGAAGGTGCCGATGACGACGATCGCGAACGCGGCCGGTTGCAGCAGCGACGCCAGTTTGCCGCCCTCGAGCGTCTGGCCGACGACGATGCCGGCCAGCGCCAGCAGCACCCCGGCTACGCTGGCCCAGTCCAAGACCGCTCCCGAAGTGAGGCGCGCAGACGTGCCACGGCCTGCGTATGCAGCTGCGATACGCGCGATTCCGATACGCCCATCACGGCGCCGATTTCTTTCAAGTTGAGCTCCTCTTCGTAGTACAGCCCCATCAGGATTTTTTCGCGCGGCGGCAGCGCGTCGATGGCGTCGATCACGGCCTGGCGGAAGTCGCCGTCCAGCAGCGAGCGCAGCGGATCGCTCTCCTCGTCCGAGCAGTAACGGTCGAGGAAGCTGTCGTTGCCGTCGTCATCGTGAAAATCTTCGTAGTACACCAGCTGGTGGCCGCCGCCGTCGGACAGCATGTCCTGGTAGTCGGACAGCGACAGCTTGAGCATCTTGGCCACTTCCGACTCGGTCGGCGGATGGCCCAGGCGCTGCTGCAGCGTGCTCATCGCCGTTTCGATCTTGCGCATGTTCTGGCGCATCGAGCGCGGCAGCCAGTCGCTGTTGCGCAGTTCGTCGAGCATGGCGCCGCGGATGCGCAGCACAGCGTAGGTCTCGAACTGGGCGCCGTGGGTTTCTTCGTAACGGTTGATGGCGTCGAGCA
>JAZJYP010000174.1:0-7851 GCA_040390345.1 Pseudomonadota bacterium
GCGCGCGCATGCACGCGGCCTACTACCGTCCGGGCGGCGTGTACCGCGACCTGCCGGATGCGATGCCGCAGCACAAAGCCTCGATCATTCGCAACAAGAAGGCCATCGACCAGCTCAACGAAAACCGCCAGGGTTCGCTGCTGGACTTCCTGGAAGACTTCTCGACCCGTTTCGTCGGCTATGTCGATGAATACGAAACCCTGCTGACCGACAACCGTATCTGGAAACAGCGTACCGTCGGCGTGGGCGTGGTGTCGCCGGAAGCGGCGAAAGCGATGGGCTTCACCGGTGCCATGCTGCGCGGCTCCGGTATCGAGTGGGACCTGCGCAAGAAGCAGCCTTATGCCGTCTACGAGCACATGGATTTCGATATCCCGGTGGGCACGAATGGCGACTGCTACGACCGCTACCTGGTGCGCATCGAAGAGATGCGCCAGTCGAACCGCATCATCAAGCAGTGCATCGGCTGGCTGCGCGCCAATCCGGGTCCTGTCATGACCGACAACCGCAAGGTGGCACCGCCATCGCGCGTGGACATGAAGACCAATATGGAGTCGCTGATCCACCACTTCAAACTGTTCACCGAAGGCTTCCACGTGCCGCCGGGCGAAGCGTACAGCGCGGTCGAACACCCGAAAGGGGAGTTCGGCATCTACCTGGTCTCCGATGGCGCCAACAAGCCGTACCGCATGAAGATCCGTGCCCCGGGCTTTGCGCACTTGCAGTCGCTCGACGAAATGGCGCGCGGCCACATGATCGCCGACGCCGTGACCATCATCGGCACCCAGGACATCGTTTTCGGTGAAATTGACAGATAAGCCTTGAGGCAAACTATGTTGTTATCAGAGTCTTCATACAAAAAAATCGACCGCGAAGTCGCCAAATTTCCGCCCGAGCAGAAGCAATCGGCGGTGATGGCGGCCCTCGCCATTGCCCAGGACGAAAAGGGCTGGCTGCCACCGGAAGTGCAGCAGGACATCGCCGACTACCTCGGCATGCCCGCCATCGCCGTGCAGGAAGTGGCCACTTTCTACAATATGTACAACACCAAGCCGGTGGGCAAGCACAAGATTTCGGTGTGCACCAACTTGCCGTGCGCGCTCACCAATGGCACCCACGCCGCCGACTACCTGAAGCAAAAGCTCGGTATCGGCTTTCGCGAAACGACCCCTGACGGCCTGTTCACCCTGGTCGAAGGCGAGTGCATGGGCGCCTGCGGCGATGCGCCCGTCATGCTGGTCAATAACAAGCATATGTGCAGCTTCATGTCGAACGAGAAGATCGACGCGCTGATCGAGGACCTGAAGAAATGACATCCCTGCATAACCGTCACATCGATCCGGTCATCCTCAAGGGCCTGGACGGCAAGAACTGGCACCTGGAAGACTACGTGGCCCGCGGCGGCTACACGGCCCTGCGCCGCATCCTGGAAGAGAAGATCACGCCGGAACAGATCATCACCGAACTGAAAACCTCGTCCCTGCGCGGACGCGGCGGCGCGGGCTTTCCGACCGGCCTGAAGTGGAGCTTCATGCCGCGCCAGTTCCCCGGCCAGAAATACCTCGTCTGCAATACCGACGAAGGCGAGCCGGGCACGTTCAAGGACCGCGACATCATCCGCTACAACCCCCATGCCCTGATCGAGGGCATGGCCATCGGCGCTTACGCGATGGGCATCACCGTGGGCTACAACTACATCCACGGCGAGATCTGGGCCGAGTATGAACGCTTTGAAGAAGCGCTGGAAGAAGCCCGCAAGGCCGGCTTCCTGGGCGACAAGATCATGGGCAGCGAATTCAATTTCCAGCTGCACGCCTTCCACGGCTACGGCGCCTATATCTGCGGCGAAGAAACCGCGCTGCTCGAGTCGCTCGAAGGCAAGAAGGGCCAGCCGCGCTTCAAGCCGCCTTTCCCGGCGTCGTTCGGCATGTACGGCAAGCCGACCACGATCAACAACACCGAAACCTTCGCCGCTGTGCCGTTCATCATGAACATGGGCGGCGAGAAGTATGCCGCGATCGGCCGTCCGAACAACGGCGGCTCGAAGATCTTCTCGATCTCGGGCGACGTGAACCTGCCGGGCAATTACGAAGTCCCGCTTGGCACGCCATTTGCCAAGCTGCTCGAACTGGCGGGCGGCATGCGCGGCGGTAAAAAAATCAAGGCCGTGATCCCTGGCGGCTCGTCCGCCCCGGTCATCAAGGGCGAGCTGATGATGAACACGGACCTGGACTACGACTCGATCGCCAAGGCCGGCTCCATGCTCGGTTCCGGCGCCGTCATCGTCATGGACGAGACGCGCTGCATGGTCAAGGCGCTCGAACGCCTGGCCTACTTCTACTTTGAAGAGTCGTGCGGCCAGTGCACGCCATGCCGCGAAGGCACGGGCTGGATGTACCGCATGGTCCACCGCATCGAACACGGCGAAGGCCGCAAGGAAGACATGGACATGCTGCTGTCGATCGCCGACAACATCCAGGGCCGCACCATTTGCGCGCTCGGCGATGCCGCAGCCATGCCGGTACGGGCGTTCGTGAAGAACTTCCGCGAAGAATTTGAATACCACGTCGAGCACAAGCATTGCCTCGTGCCCGCTTATATCTAAGGCCAGAGAACTCTCATGGTTGAAATTGAAATTGACGGTAAAAAGGTAGAAGTCCCACCGGGTTCGATGGTGATGGACGCTGCCAACAAGCTGGGGACGTATATCCCGCACTTCTGCTATCACAAGAAATTGTCGATCGCTGCCAACTGCCGCATGTGCCTCGTCGAAGTCGAGAAGGCGCCGAAGCCGCTGCCTGCGTGCGCGACGCCCGTCTCCGCGGGCATGATCGTGCGCTCGAACAGCGACAAGGCCGTGCAGGCCCAGAAGTCGGTGATGGAATTCCTGCTCATTAACCACCCGCTCGATTGCCCGATCTGCGACCAGGGCGGTGAATGCCAGTTGCAGGACCTGGCCGTCGGCTACGGCAAGGGCGAATCGCGCTACAAGGAAGACAAGCGCGTCGTCGAACCGAAAGATGCCGGCCCCTTGATCTCGATGGAAGAGATGACCCGTTGCATCCAGTGCACGCGCTGCGTCCGTTTTGGCCAGGAAGTGGCCGGCGTGATGGAGCTGGGCATGGTGGGCCGCGGCGAGCATTCCGAGATCACCTCCTTCGTCGGCAAGACCGTCGACTCGGAAGTGTCGGGCAATATGATCGACCTGTGCCCGGTGGGCGCCTTGACCTCGAAGCCGTTCCGCTACAGCGCCCGGACCTGGGAACTGTCGCGCCGCAAATCGGTCAGCCCGCACGATTCGCTCGGCTCGAACCTGATCGTCCAGGTCAAGGGCGGCAAGGTGATGCGCGTGCTCCCGCTGGAGAACGAAGCGGTCAACGAGTGCTGGATTTCGGACAAGGACCGTTTCGCCTACGAGGCGCTGGACAGCGCCGAGCGCCTGAGCGCGCCGATGATCAAGCAGGGCGGCCAGTGGCAGGAAACGGACTGGCAGACGGCGCTCGAATACATCGCCCACGGCCTGCGCAACATCAAGCATGAGCATGGCGCCGACGCCATCGCTGCCCTCGCCACGGCGCACTCCACGGTCGAGGAACTGTACCTGCTGGGCAAGGCGATGCGCGGCCTGGGCACCGAGAACATCGACTTCCGCCTGCGCCAGACCGACTTCGGCCTGGACGGCCAGGTCACGCCGTGGCTGGGCATGCCGGTGGCAGAACTGACGACGCTCAAGCGCGCCTTCGTGATCGGCTCCTTCTTGCGCAAAGACCACCCGCTGGTGGCGATTCGCCTGCGCGCCGCCGTCAAGTCGGGCGCCAAGCTGTCGATCCTGCACGGCGCCGATGACGAGCTGCTCATCACCACCGCCAACAAGATGATCGCCGCGCCGTCCGACTGGCTCGCCGCCTTGTCCGAAATCGTGGTCGCTGTGGCCGCTGCCAAGGGCATCGCCGCGCCAGCCGGTTTCGAAGCCATCAGCGCTTCCGACGCTGCCAGCAAGATCGCCGCCAGCCTCAATACGGGCGACGCATCGATGCCTGCCGCTGTCCTGCTGGGCAATTCGGTAGCGCAGCATCCGCAAGCGTCCGCGCTGCACGCTGCCGCGCAATGGATCGCCGCCCAGACCGGTGCCAAGTTCGGCTACCTGACCGAAGCTGCCAACACCGTCGGCGGCTACCTGGTGGGTGCCACGGCCAAGAACGCCGCGCCAGCCTTCTCGGTGCAAAAGAAAGCCTACGTGCTGCTGAACGCCGAACCGGAGCTCGATGCTGCCAACCCGCAGCAGGCTGCCGCCGCTGTCGCCGGCGCCGAGATGGTCGTCGCCATGTCCGCCTTCAAGCACGGCTTCGACTACGCTGACGTGCTGTTGCCGATTTCGCCATTCAGCGAAACCTCGGGCACCTTCGTCAACTGCGAAGGCCGCGCGCAAAGCTTCAACGGCACCGTCAAGCCGCTCGGCGAAACCCGCCCGGCCTGGAAAGTGCTGCGCGTGCTGGGCAACCTGCTGGGCGTGGCCGGCTTCGACTACGACACCTCGGAAGCGATCCGCGACGAAGCCTTCGGCAAGGGCGTGACCGACCTGTCGGCCAAGCTCAATAACAACGCCAGGACTGCGCCGACGTCGGCGACGTTTGGCAGCGCCGGTGCGTTAGAGCGCGTCACCGACGTGCCGATCTATTTCGCCGACGCCATCGCGCGCCGCTCGCCACCGCTGCTGCGCACGGCCGACGGCCAGGCTCCGCAAGCCCACCTGCCAAAAGCACTGGCCGAGAAGCTGGGCGTCAAGTCCGGCGACCGGGTCTTGGTTGGCCAAGGCTCCGGCTCCGCCATCCTGGTCGCGAACGTCGATGCCAGCCTGCCGGCCAACGCCGTGCGCGTGGCGACCGCGCACCCATCGACCGCCACCCTGGGCGCGATGTTCGGTGCCATCACCGTTGAAAAAGCAGGGGAGGGAATCTAATGGCTCTGCCCGAAATCATCGACACGATCAACGCGACCGGCGCGCATTACGTCGGCGCCGTGTGGCCATTCTTCTGGACGCTGGCCAAGATCCTGTGCGTGACGCTGCCCCTGATGGGCTGCGTGGCTTACCTGACGCTGTGGGAGCGCAAGCTGCTCGGCTGGATCCAGATCCGTATCGGCCCGAACCGCGTCGGTCCTGCCGGCCTGCTGCAGCCGATCGCCGATGCGCTCAAGCTGCTGTTCAAAGAGATCATCCTGCCGACCAAGTCGAACAAGGTCCTGTTCATCATCGGCCCGATCATGACGATCATGCCGGCGCTGGCCGCCTGGTGCGTAGTGCCATTCGGCCCGAACGCCGTGCTGGCCAACGTCAACGCCGGCCTGCTGCTCTTGATGGCGATCACATCGATGGAAGTCTACGGCATCATCATCGCCGGCTGGTCGTCGAACTCGAAGTACTCCTTCATGGGTGCGATGCGCGCATCGGCCCAGATGGTGTCGTATGAGATCGCGATGGGCTTCGTGCTGGTGATCGTGCTGATGGTGTCTGGTTCGCTCAACTTCATCGATATCGCCCAGGCCCAGCAAAAAGGCGTGATGGCCGATATGGGCTTGAACTTCCTGTCCTGGAACTGGCTGCCACTGCTGCCGGTGTTCGTCGTCTATCTCGTTGCCGGCCTGGCCGAATGCAACCGCCACCCGTTCGACGTGGTCGAAGGCGAGTCCGAGATCGTCGGTGGCCACATGGTCGAATACGCCGGCATGTCGTATGCGATGTTCTTCCTGGCCGAATACGCCAACATGATCCTGATCGGCGTGATCGGTTCGGTGATGTTCCTCGGTGGCTGGTCCGCGCCAATCAAGGCCCTGGAATTTGGCGGCGCCTACGGTGGCTTCTTCTGGCTGTTCGTGAAGACCTTCGCTTTCCAGTCGCTGTTCATCTGGACGCGCGGTACCTTCCCACGCTACCGCTATGACCAGATCATGCGTTTGGGCTGGAAGGTGTTCATCCCGCTGACGCTGGTGTACCTGGTCATTGTGGCTACCTGGATGCAGACGTCCTGGAATATTTGGAAGTAAGAGAGCGAGAATGAACAAGGTAAAAGACTTCTTCGGCAGCTTCATGCTGATCGAACTATTCAAAGGTTTGGCGCTGACCGGACGCTATATGTTCGCGCGCAAAATCACGGTGCAGTTCCCGGAAGAGAAGACGCCGATGTCGCCGCGCTTCCGTGGCCTGCACGCGCTGCGCCGCTACCCGAACGGGGAAGAGCGCTGCATCGCCTGCAAACTGTGCGAAGCGGTGTGCCCGGCGATGGCCATCACGATCGAATCGGAACAGCGCGACGACGGTTCGCGCCGTACCACGCGCTACGACATCGACCTGACCAAGTGCATCTTCTGCGGCTTTTGCGAAGAGTCCTGCCCGGTCGACTCGATCGTCGAGACGCATGTACTGGAATACCACGGCGAGAAGCGCGGTGACCTGTACTACACGAAAGAGATGCTGCTCGCTGTGGGCGACCGCTACGAAGACGACATCGCTGCCGCCCGTGCAGCCGATGCCAAGTACCGTTGATTGGGTGAGTAATGGACTTTAAAACCGCATTGTTTTACGTGTTCTCGGCGATCATGATCATCGCCGCAACGCGCGTCATCACGGCCCGCAACCCGGTCCACGCCGCTTTGTTCCTGGTGCTGGCCTTCTTCAACGCCGCCGGCATCTGGATGCTGCTGAAAGCCGAATTCCTCTCCATCGTCCTCGTGCTGGTGTACGTGGGCGCGGTGATGGTGCTGTTCCTGTTCGTGGTGATGATGTTGGACATTAACATCGACCGCATGCGCGAAGGCTTCTGGGCCTACCTGCCGACGGCCACCATCATCGGCGGCCTGATCGTCGTCGAAATGGCCGCCGTCCTGTGGCGCAGCTTCCTCTCGTTCGAACAGCAGCCAGCCGCTGCCAACTTGAACATCGGAGGCACCAAGGAACTGGGCAAGCTGATTTACACGCAGTACATCTACGGCTTCGAAATCGCCGCCGCGATCCTGCTGGTGGCGATCATCGCCGCCGTGGCCCTGACCCTGCGCCGCCGCAAGGACACCAAACACTTCGACCCGGCCGACGCCGTGCGCGTCAAACGCAACGACCGCCTGCGCATCGTCAAGATGGACGCCGTCGTCGAGCAGCCGGCAGCCGCCAAGGAGGCACCATGACCGTATCGCTTTCCCACTACCTGATCCTGGGCGCGATTCTGTTCGCGATCTCGATCGTGGGCATTTTCCTGAATCGGAAGAACATCATCATCCTGCTGATGGCCGTCGAACTGATGCTGCTGGCAGTGAACCTGAACTTCATCGCGTTTTCCCATTACCTCGGTGACGCGGCGGGGCAGATCTTTGTGTTCTTCATCCTGACCGTGGCCGCAGCCGAATCGGCGATTGGCCTGGCGATTCTGGTGGTCTTGTTCCGCAACCTGGACACGATCAATGTGGAAGACCTCGATAGCCTCAAAGGCTAAGGTTCTAACTCGAAAAATAACGATTAAGGTTCAACATGGCGGGTCCAATTCTTAACCCTAACCTCCTTCTTGCCGTACCCCTGGCGCCGCTGGCTGGCGCCATCATCGCGGGTTTGTTCGGCACGAAGTTCTTCGGTAATCTGGTCGGTCGCAAGACGTCGCATACGGCGACCATCCTTGGCGTGCTGATCGCCTTCATCATCTCGGCGCAAACGCTCATGGCAGTCGTCGATGGCGCCACCTTCACCGGCACGGTCTACAACTGGATGACGGTCGGCACACTGAAAATGGAAGTGGGCTTCCAGATCGACGCCTTGTCGGCGATGATGATGTGCGTGGTGACGTTCGTGTCGCTGATGGTGCACATCTA
>JAZJYP010000175.1:0-19915 GCA_040390345.1 Pseudomonadota bacterium
CGCCACCGGGCAAGCGCATGGGCCACGCCGGCGCGCTGATCTCGGGCGGTGCCGACACCGCCCAGGCCAAGCTCGACATCATGGAAGAGTGCGGCATCAAGGCGACCAAGAACCCGTCCGAAATGGCGCGTTTGTTGAAAGCCATGCTGTAAGTTGTAGCAAAGTGCCAAGGTAGTGAATAATGACGGGGGGCTTGTGCTCCCCGTTTTTGTTGAAAGAACCGGACCGTGGCAAAAATCATCATTTCGCGTGACGCCCAGGTGCTCCAGGAAGTGCAGCTCGACAAAGAGCGCATGACCATCGGGCGCCATCCGCATAACGACATCGTGATCGAGCACCGCACAGTCAGCGGTCAGCACGCGGCCATCACCACCATCCTCAACGACGCCTTCCTCGAAGACCTGGGCAGCACCAACGGCACCTTCGTCAATGGCCAGCGCATCACCAAGCATGTGCTCGACGTGCGCGACCAGGTGATGCTGGCCAAATTCCAGCTGCAATACTTGCCCGGCCCACGCGCCACGGCGCCCGCCGCAGCGCTACCGCCCCCGGCCCGGGTCACGGTCGAGGGCGGCCCGAATGCCGGCAAAGGCGTCGATTTGGCCAAGCCCGTCACGACACTGGGCCGCCCCGGCGTGCTGGTCGTGGTCATCGCGCGCAAGGCGACCGGTTACTACCTGAATCATATTGATGGGACGCACGCGCCGACCGTCAATGGCCTGGCCGTAGGCGCGGACGCCGTGCTGCTCGCCGATGGCGACCGCATCGACCTGGCCGGGACCATCATGGTATTTTCCTTGACGCCAGTGCGGTCAAACTGACATGATTGGTGTTAATAAGTAACAAACTTTGGCCTAAAACCTGACGAAAATTGTCAAGCGACTGACGAATTTGCGCCCACTTCTCCGGCAAACAGGGCTAAAAAGGGGCAGTAAACGCTTGGCATGGCGTTTGCTGTACCTAAAAAATAACGAATTTCGTTTTTGAGGAGCCTGGCATGAAACCCATTCAACGAGCACGCGGCGCCCAGTCCGGTTTCACGCTGATCGAACTGATGATTGTCGTCGCCATCATCGGCATCCTGGCGGCGGTGGCCATTCCCCAGTATCAACTGTTTGTTGCCAAGTCGAAATGGGCCGCCGCGATGCATGAAGCAACTGCGGGCAAGACCGGCGTCGAAACGACGCTCAATGACGGCAATGCCCCCACCTTAAGCCTGGTGGGCCTGACGGCGGCGACGAATAATTGTGAACATGTTGTTACCGGTTCCCTGACGGGCGACACCACCATCGAATGTACGATAGTCGGTGGTCCGGCAACGGTCAAGGGCAAGACCATCACCTTGACACGCACCGCGGGTGGCGGCAGCGGCTTTGGCGTGTGGACCTGCACCACGACGGCGGAGCAAAAGATCGTCGGTTCGGCGAGCCTGTGCATCGGCCTCTGAGTCACGCCCGCTCCAGCGCAAACGCCCCGCAAGGGGCGTTTTCATTTGGTCCGGATGACAGATTTGAGACCGATGAGGGAAGAAGATGACAAATCTGGCGTGGGTTCTGACAAATTTTGTCAGTATTGCCGACAAATTCCGTCCGTTTCCGGCCCACGAACCCGCAAATCGGCCCAAAAATGGCTGGCACGCCGATTGCATATACCCCAGTGCGGCACCAACAACATGAAGTACCTTAAACCCCACAGGAGAATTACCATGAAATCGATGAAAATGATCAAGAAAGCACAAGCTGGCTTCACCCTGATCGAACTGATGATCGTTGTTGCCATTATCGGTATTCTGGCAGCAGTGGCGATCCCGGCTTACCAGGACTATGTGGCCAAATCCAAGTTTGCCGCTGCGCTGTCCGAAGTTTCCGCTGGCAAGACCGGCTTCGACGTCGCCCTGAACGACGGCAAGACCGGCCTGACCGTGGCCGATGCCGGCCTGTCCGCTACCGCGACGGCAAACTGCACCTTCACGATCACCGATTCCACGATGGTCTGCACCGTCGTCGCCGGCCCATCGACGGTCGCCGGCAAGACCATCACCCTGACCCGCGCCGCCGACGGCTCGTGGAGCTGCGGCACCACCGTCCTGCAGAAACTGGTTGGCCCAGTGGGCGTCTGCACCGGTACCTGATCTGCCTGAAGGGCGCTTCCGCAGCGCCCTGATGCAGCAAGAAACCCCACCTGTGGGGTTTTTTGCATTTCTGAAGCGGCAAACAACTCGGACGATCTTCTGGCGGTCGGCGCTCAGCGCTTCGTAGGTCATGTTCTGCAGCAGCGTGTTGTGGGCCGGCTCGAAGTCGATGAACTGCAGGCCATCGGTGAACACTTCGCCCTGGTCGGACGCGGGCTTGAGCACATTGACATTCCTCACGCCGGCCTTGGCATGAACCAGGACCTGAGGTTGCCCGGCTGGGCGATCAAGGTAAAGGACAGGTTGACCAGGAACACATTCGACGCCAGCGCATACGGGCGCAGCAGCGCCAGCTGGGCGGGGATGTCGACCTTTACGCGCCTGGCCGCGCGCAAGCTGGTGCCCTCAATGGTGTCGGGGGAAGGAAATGTGGGCATAGTTCAGCGGGCGCGGGGAAATGCGCAAGACGGTGCAGGCGAAGGAGTACACGGTGCCGCCGGAAAATGCCCGAATCGCCAGCTTTTCCCAATTCCTGAGGTTTCTGCTCGGCAGCTTGCCCCTGACGCATCGCGCTATTCCCGATTACTCATGTATCTGAGCGACTTACCGCGCCGGCCCGAACTTGCCGAGGGTAAATAATTCCATTCTTGTAATTAGGGCGCCTGCCAGTGACCGGACTTGCCGCCCTGCTTGTCAAGCACGCGGATCGCTTCCATCACCATGGCGCGGTCAACGGCCTTGCACATATCGTAAATCGTCAGCAAGCCTACTTGCACGGCCGTGAGCGCTTCCATTTCGACGCCGGTTTGGCCGCGCGTTTCGACCTGGGCACGGCAGTGGATGGACGAGGCCGCTTCGTCGATGTCGAAGTCCACCGTCACGCGCGTGAGCGCCAGCGGATGGCACAAGGGCACCAGGTCGGCCGTGCGCTTGGCGCCCATGATGGCGGCGATGCGGGCAATGCCGAGCACGTCGCCTTTCTTTGCCGTGCCCGCCATCACGGTGGCCAGCGTGGCCGCCTGCATGCGGATGGTGCCGGCGGCGACGGCGATGCGGTGCGTGCTTTCCTTGGCGCCGACGTCGACCATGTGGGCCTGGCCGGCAGCGTCGAAATGGGTCAATCCTGCTGTTGTTGTCGTGGTCGAAGTCATCTGGCTGGTAACAAAATGTGTGGCCGGTAGGGGCCGGTCGGGGTTGCAGGTATCATAGCACCGTGAACGCACACCATCACCCCGCTCCCGCCCTGCCGTTGCGCCGGCTGCTCGTTTGCCTGAGCCTGTCGGCGCTGGCGCTCGCCCCGGCCGTGGCGCAGACGCCGACCGGCACCAGCAATTTGCCGACCCTGGGCGACGCCGCCCGCGAAGACCTCTCGCCCGTGATGGAACGCAAGCTCGGCGAGGAAATCATGCGCGACATCAAGCGCGACCGCGATTACCTCGACGACGACCCCATCCTCGAATACCTGAACAGTTTCGGTTCGGCCCTGCTGGCTTCGGCGCCCGGTGCGCGCGGCGAGACCGGCGCCGATTTCTTCTTCTTTGCCGTGCGCGATCCGATGCTCAACGCCTTCGCCCTGCCGGGCGGCTTCATCGCCGTGCACTCGGCCCTGCTGCTGGCGGCGCAAAGCGAATCGGAACTCGCTTCCGTGCTCGGCCACGAAATCGGCCACGTCGCCCAGCGCCATATCGCCCGCATGATCGGCCAGCAAAAGCAAGATGCGCTCATTCCGCTGGCGGCCCTGGTGCTGGCAGTGCTGGCGGCCAAGTCCAGCAGCCCTGACGCGGCCATGGGCGCGATGATGGGCGGGCAGGGCTTACAGATCCAGCGCCAGCTCAATTTCTCGCGCGATGCCGAACGCGAGGCCGACCGCGTCGGCTTCCAGATCATGAGCCGCGCCGGCTTCGATACCTCCGGCATGGTCGCTTTCTTTGGCCGCCTGCAAACGGCCACGCGCGCCTATTCCGACCTGGCCCCGCCCTGGCTGCTGAGCCACCCCTTGACCACCGAGCGCATCGCCGACATCCAGGCGCGCATCCGCGAGACGCCCTACCGCCAGCGCCTCGACAGCCTCGACTTCCACCTGGTGCGGGCGCGCGCCCGCGTGCTGCAGGACGAGAGCGTGCAGGGCCGGGACGAGGCCCGGGTCGCGCTCGAGAGCCAGCTCAAACAGGAAGGGCGCCAGCAAGTCACCGCGGCCCAGTATGGGCTGGCCTTCCTGGCCCTCAAGCGGGGCGACACGGGGCAGGCCCAGGCATGGCTGGACAAGGCGCGCCGCAGCGCCCAGCGCAGCAGTGGCGCGGTGTTCTCGCTGGCGCCGGCCGATGGCAATGGCGAGCTCATGTTTGCCAGCCTGGCGCTCGACATCCGCCTGGCCGAGGGCGCGCCGATGGCGCAGAAGGCGGTGAAGGAAGCGGCCCAGGCGCACATCCAGTTCCCCGTCTCGCGTGGCATCGCGCGCCAGTATGCGGACGCGCTCATTGCCGCCGGTGAGCTCGATGAGGCGGCGCGCTACCTGCGTGACCAGGCCCAGCTTTACCGGGAAGACGTCAAGGTGCAAGAGCTGCTGGCCAAGACGTATTCGAAGCAGGGCAAGATCGCCTTGCAGCACTTGGCCCTGGCCGAATCGTATGCGCTCGGCGGCGGCGTGCTCGGTGCGCTCGACCAGCTGGCGCTGGCGCGCAAGGCCAGCGATGCGTCCTTCTACGATATGGCCATCATCGACGCGCGCGAACGCGAACTGCAGGCGCGCCGGCGCGAAGAACTCAAGGACAGCGAAAAGAAAAAGTAGGGTGGGTCAGCGCGCAGCGCATCACCCACCGATGCCGGCGCTGCGTTGACGCTTGGTCGGTGACGGGCTGCGCCCTTACGCCACCCTACGGTGCCGGCAACTGCACGAAGCCGAAATGCTTGCTGATGTCGGCGTGTGCGAGGCGCTGCAGCGGCAGCAGGCGTTCGCCCGAGCGCAGCGCCAGGGATATGTCAGTACCGGCGATCCAGTCGAGCACTTCCTCATCGCTGGCGGGGCGCCCGCCATGTTCCACATTGACCAGCCATTGCGCCACATCGCGGTCATCGAGCTGCGCCACCTTGCCCGCGCCTTGCACAATCACTTCGCCCGCTTCGGTGAGATACACGGCCCCGAGCGTGCCCAGCGCTTCGCCCGTCTGCACCAGCAAGCCTTGCTGTGGATCGGTGCGGGCGATATAGGGCGTCGCTTCCAGGTCGAGGTAGACGCGTTGCGGGCCATTCTGGAAATACCAGCAGCCGCGCTCGTCGGCGCCATAGTTGCGGTTGATGAAAGCGAGCAGCGCAGGCTGGGTCAACTTGTCGCCGGGCAGCTTGAAATGCTGGGCACGCTCGTCGCGCATGCGCCAGGCACCGCGCGCGTCCAGGGCCAGCCAGCCGTAGCAGTGCGGCACGTTCGGCCACTTGGCCAGCGCCTGTCGGACAATCTCATCCATGCGTGGCCGTCGCGCGCCGCGCCATGCGCCGCTCGGGCGGCATCGCGTGCTCGCCTTCGAGGAAGTGGAGCAGGCGCTGCGGCAGCCAGTCGAGCCGGCCCGGTGGCGCGCCGACGGCAAAGCCGACATGGCCGCCGGCCAGCGGATAGTCGAGCAACACATGGCGCGACGCCTTGCGCGGCAAGTGAATGCCGGGCAGGAAAGGGTCGTTCTGGGCATTCAAGACCAGGGTCGGCACGGTGATGTCTTCGAGCACGTGCTTGGCGCTGGCACGGTCCCAGTAGTCGTCCGTGTTGCGGTAGCCGTGCAGCGGCGCCGTCACCACATTGTCGAACTGGTAGAGGTCGCGTGCATTGATCATCGCCTCACGGTCGAACAGGCCGGGGAACTGTTCGAGTTTGGCCAGGCATTTCGGTTTCAGGGTGCGCAGGAACATGCGCGTGTAGAGCATATTGAAGCCGGAGGAGAGTGCATCGCCGCCGCGCGCCAGGTCGAGCGGGGCCGACACCGAGCAGGCCGCGTCGACAATCTCGGCCTGGTGCTGCGATTCGCCCAGCCAGCGCAGCAGCGCATTGCCACCGAGCGAAATGCCGGTTGCATAGAACTTGGCGCGCGTGCGCTGGCGCAGGCGCCGCACGATCCAGTCGATCTCGCGTGCGTCGCCCGAATGGTAGAAACGCGGTGCGCGGTTCGGCTCGCCCGAGCAGCCGCGAAAATGCGGCACCGCGCCCGACCAGCCGCGTGCCGCCAGCGCCGCCATCATGGCACGTGCGTAGTGGCTGGAGGATGATCCTTCGAGGCCGTGGAACAGCACGACAAACGGCTTGTCCGCTTCGCCGTCGACGAAATCGACATCGACAAAATCGCCGTCGGCGGCGTCCCAGCGCTCGCGCCGCAGCGCCACGCGCGGGGTGGGAATGCACTTGGCCGGGTAGATCGTTTGCAAGTGCCCGGTGGGCAGCCAGAGGGGAGCCGGGTATTTCATCGCTGCCGCCCGCCTAGTGCAATTGGGCGACCGGATGCAGGCTGGCCGGCACCGGGCCGGGAGCGACCGAGACGTGGTGCAGCACGATACGCCAGCCTTGCGGCGTCTTGATGTAGACATTGGTCGCCAGCAGGTGGGCCGGTTCGCTGCCGGAGGCGGTCACGCCTTCGACGACCGTGTGCACGGAGCTCATCAGGTTGTGCGTTTCGTGCAGCGCGGACGGACGGATCTGCAGGCCGCCGCGCTCGAGCACCGCTTCCCACGAGGCCTGGATGGCGGCGTGGCCGTGCAGGCGCGGGCCGCCCGGATGGATGCAGACGATTTCTTCGTCGTCGGCCCAGAGCAGCATCAGGGAATCGACGTCGCCGCGGTTGAGGGCATCATAAAACGCGGCTTCGACTTCGGCGGCGCTGCCATTGTGCTGTTTTGTCCTGCGTACCATGCTGCCTCCGGCGCCAACGACTCAATGATGCGCGACGACGGTGCCGGGCTTGAGGCAATATTCGGTGCCGCAGTAGGGGCACTTGGCAAGGCCGTCGTGGCCAAAGTCCAGGAACACGCGCGGATGCGAGGACCACAGTGGCATGGCGGGGTTCGGGCAATGGGCAGGCAGGTCCTTGCCTTCGAGTTCAACCGCAGGCGTTTTCTTGTCGTTCATGTATTCTCCGTCAGGCTAGATCAATCCGAAAGCACGATTTTAGCGGATTCGGACGGCTTGCCGAAATGATCGGTAAAATAGCGTCTTCAAAGCCGACTATCCTTGCACGCCGCGCGCCGCTGTGGCGGGAAAGCCACATGACTGGACCGACACCGCCCGCGCTGCCTGCCGATCGCGATCCCGCCGCCTGGCGCGAAGCGGTGGCCGTGAGCATCCCTACCATGGTTGGCATCGCTGCCTGGGGGCTGGTCGTTGGGGTGGCCATGATCAAATCGGGCCTGACCATTCCGCAAGCGCTGGGCATGACCTTGCTCGTGTTCGCCGGTTCCGCCCAGCTCGCCTCGCTGCCCTTGATCGTGGCCCATGCCCCGATCTGGGTCATTTTCCTCACGGCCCTGGTGGTCAACCTGCGCTTCGTGATCTTTTCGGCCGTGCTGGCGCCGCACTTTGCGCACTTGCCGTGGCGCCAGCGCTTCGTGCTCGGCTATTTTGCCGGCGACATGACGGTGGCCATGTTCCTCCAGCGCTATCCGAACGAAGCGCCGGCCCGGGGCAAGCTGTCTTACCTGAAGGGCTTGCTGGTGCCGAACTGGATCGCCTGGCAAGTCGGCTCGATCGCCGGCATCTTCGCCGGCAGTTTCGTGCCCGCCGCCTGGGGCGCGGGCTTTGCCGGCACGCTGGCCATCGTATGCATCCTGGTACCGGCCACGATCAACCGCGCCGCCCTGGCTGGCGTGCTCGTGGCCAGCGCCGTCGCCGTGGGCTTGCACACGATGCCGTACAAACTGAGCCTGGTCGTCGCCGTCCTCGCCGGCATGCTCACGGCCATGCTGATCGAAGAAAAATTCCTCAAGGGCGACCATGGCTGACTGGGAAGTGTGGACCGTCATCGGCGTGCTCATTGTCGCCACCGCCGTCACGCGCAGCGCGTTCTGGCTGGTGGGTCACCACATCACCATTCCGCCCCGGGTCCAGGAAATGCTGCGCTACGCGCCGGCCTGTGCACTGGCGGCCATCGTCGCGCCCGACCTGCTGGTCGACAGCGCCGGGACCGTCGCGCTGACCCTGGCCAATCCCAAACTGCTCGCCGGCCTGGGCGCGATCGGTTTTTACATGCTGCGCAAGAATATGTTGCAAACCATTGTGTTTGGCATGGCCGTGTTCACGGTGTTGCGTATCTTGCATGTTTTTGACTGAGGCCATGAGGTAAAATAGCGCTCTTCCTTCCATCTGACTTTTGGGTAGCCATGCACGCTGTTCTCAATTTCACCCGTCTGCAAGACCTGATCGACCAGGGCGCCCTCAAGGGCAAGCGCGTCTTCATCCGCGCCGACCTCAATGTGCCGCAAGACGATGCCGGCAAGATCACCGAAGACACGCGCATTCGCGCCTCGGCGCCGGCCATCGCCGCCGCCGTCAAGGCTGGCGCCGCCGTCATGGTGACGTCCCACCTGGGCCGCCCGACCGAAGGCGAATTCAAGCCCGAAGACAGCCTGGCGCCGGTCGCCGCGCGCCTGTCCGAGCTGCTGGGCCAGCCGGTGACCTTGAAGCAGGACTGGGTCGATGGCGTCGACGTGGCCGTCGGCCAGGTCGTGCTGCTCGAGAACTGCCGTGTCAACAAGGGCGAAAAGAAAAACAGCGACGAGCTGGCCCAGAAGATGGCCAAGCTGTGCGACATCTACGTCAACGACGCCTTCGGCACCGCGCACCGCGCCGAAGCGACCACCCACGGCATCGCCAAGTTCGCGCCCGTCGTGTGCGCCGGCCCGCTGCTGGCGGCCGAGCTCGATGCGCTGGGCAAGGCCCTGGGCGCGCCCCAGCGTCCGCTGCTGGCCATCGTGGCCGGTTCCAAGGTCTCGTCGAAACTGTCCATCCTCAAGGCCCTGGCCGACAAGGTCGACAACCTGATCGTCGGCGGCGGCATTGCCAACACCTTCATGAAGGCCGTGGGCCTGAACATCGGCAAGTCGCTCGTTGAAGCGGACCTGGTCGGTGAAGCGAAGGCCATCATCGACATGATGGCCGCGCGTGGCGCCCAGGTGCCGATTCCCGTCGACGTCGTGTGCGCCAAGGAGTTCGCGCCGACGGCTGTGGCCACTGTCAAGCTCGTCGCCGACGTGGCCGACGACGACATGATCCTCGATATCGGCCCGCAGACGGCGGCCACCCTGGCCGCGCAAATCGCGGCGGCCGGCACCATCGTCTGGAACGGCCCGGTTGGCGTGTTCGAATTCGACCAGTTCGGCGAAGGCACCAGGACGCTGGCGCTGGCGATCGCCGGCTCGAAGGCCTTCTCGATTGCCGGCGGCGGCGACACGCTGGCAGCGATTGCAAAATACAATATCGCCGATAAAATCGGCTATATCTCGACCGGCGGCGGTGCCTTCCTCGAATTCCTCGAAGGGAAAACCTTGCCGGCGGTGGAAATTTTGCTGCAACGTAGCGCCTGATTGCGCGTGGGCGCCTGCGCCCACCCTACGTAGGGCGGGCACATGTGCCCGCGCGTTCAACCCTTGATGAAGGATTTCTATGTTCCGTGGTACCAAGATCGTTGCAACTATCGGCCCCGCTTCCACCGACATGGACATCCTCATGAGCATGATCCGTGCGGGCGTCGATGTCGTGCGCCTGAACTTCTCCCACGGTAAGGCGCAAGACCACATCGACCGCGCCAACCTGGTGCGCCGCGCGGCGGCCGAGTGCGGGCGCGAAGTGGCGATCATGGCGGACATGCAAGGTCCGAAAATCCGCGTCGGCAAGTTTGAAGAAGGCAAGATCTTCCTCGACAACGGCGCCAAGTTCATCCTCGACGCCAAGTGGGGCGAGAACGGCGAGCTGGGCAACCAGGAACGCGTGGGCCTCGACTACAAGGCGCTGCCGCGCGACGTCAAGCCGGGCGACAAGCTGCTGCTCAACGATGGCCTGATCGTCTTGATCGTCGACCGCATCGTCGCGCACGAAATCTTCACCACCGTCAAGGTGGGCGGCGAGCTGTCGAACAACAAGGGCATCAACCGCCAGGGCGGCGGCCTGACCGCGCCGGCCCTGACGGCCAAGGACATGGAAGACATCAAGACGGCGATGTCGTTCCAGGCCGACTACCTGGCCATCTCCTTCCCGAAAAGCGCGACCGACATGGAAATGGCGCGCCAGCTGGCCAATATCGCCGGCGAGCCGTTCGGCCACAAGCCGCTGATGATCGCCAAGATCGAGCGCGCCGAAGCGATCCCTGTGCTGCAGGAGATCCTCGACGCTTCCGACGGCATCATGGTGGCGCGTGGCGACCTGGCGGTGGAAGTGGGCAACGCGGCGGTGCCGGCGCTGCAGAAGCGCATGATCCGCATGGCGCGCGAGTCGAACAAGCTGGCGATCACCGCGACCCAGATGATGGAGTCGATGATCTTCAACGCCGTGCCGACCCGCGCCGAAGTGTCGGACGTGGCCAACGCGGTGCTGGATGGCACGGATGCGGTGATGACCTCGGCGGAAACCGCCTCGGGCCGCTATCCGATAGAAACGGTGGAAATGATGGCCGCCATTTGCGTGGAAGCCGAGCAGTCCGAGTACAACAAGCTCGACGCCGACTTCCTCAATGCGACCTTCACCCGGATCGACCAGTCGATCGCCTATGCCGCGCTGTTCACCGCGCACCATCTGGCGGTGAAGGCCATTGTGGCGCTGACCGAGTCCGGCTCGACCGCGTTGTGGATGAGCCGTCACAACATCGACACGCCGATCTTCGCGCTGACGCCGAGCGTGACGACCCAGCGCAAGGTGGCGCTGTACCGCAACGTGAAGGCCTACAATCTGCTGCAAAAGGCCGGCAGCGCGGAAGTGTTGAAACAGGCCGAGGATCTGCTGGTCGAGAACGGCATCGCCAAGAAGGGTGACATGATCGTCGTCACCTGGGGCGAGCCGATGGGCCAGGTCGGCGGCACCAATGCGCTGAAGATCGTCAAGGTTGGAGAATTTACCAAGTAAGTCCGGTAGCGCCGCCCTCGCGGAACGAGGGTGGCATGTGGCTCCGGCAACCAGGTTTTTTTATTGTTTGGAGTATTACCATGTCCCTCGTATCCATGCGTCAACTGCTGGACCACGCCGCTGAAAACGGCTATGGCATCCCTGCATTCAACGTCAACAATCTGGAGCAAGTGCAGGCCATCATGGCCGCGGCCGACGCCCTGAACAGCCCGGTCATCATGCAAGCTTCGGCCGGCGCCCGCAAATATGCTGGCGAAGCCTTCCTGCGCCACCTGATCGACGCCGCCGTCGAAGCCTACCCGCACATCCCGGTCGTGATGCACCAGGACCATGGCCAATCGCCGGCCGTGTGCATGACCGCGATCCGCTCCGGCTTCACCTCGGTGATGATGGACGGCTCGCTCGAAGCGGACGGCAAGTCCGTCGCTTCCTACGACTACAACGTGGAAGTGTCGCGCGAAGTGGTCAAGTTCTCGCACTCGATCGGCGTGACTGTCGAAGCCGAACTGGGCGTGTTGGGTTCCCTTGAAACCATGAAGGGCGACAAGGAAGACGGCCACGGCGCCGACGGCACCATGACGCGCGAGCAGCTGCTCACCGACGTCGCCCAGGCCGCCGACTTCGTCGCGCGCACCCAGTGCGACGCGCTGGCCATCGCCATCGGCACCTCGCACGGCGCCTACAAGTTCACGCGCAAGCCAACCGGC
This sequence comes from Pseudomonadota bacterium, assembly GCA_040390345.1. Lineage (GTDB taxonomy): Bacteria > Pseudomonadota > Gammaproteobacteria > Burkholderiales > Burkholderiaceae_D > Telluria_A. The sequence goes on from JAZJYP010000175.1 coordinate 11,924, forward strand.
GACATCCTGGCCATCGACCGCATCAAGGAAATCCACGCACGCATCCCCAACACCCACCTGGTGATGCACGGTTCCTCGGCGGTGCCGCAGGAGCTGCTGGCCATCATCCGCGAATTCGGCGGCGACATGAAGGAAACCTATGGCGTGCCGGTCGAAGAAGTCCAGGAAGGCATCCGCCATGGTGTGCGCAAGATCAATATCGACACCGACATCCGCCTGGCCATGACGGCTGCCGTGCGCAAGTACATGTTCGAGAACCCATCGAAGTTCGACCCGCGCGACTTCTTGAAGCCGGCCCGCGAAGCGGCCACGCTGGTGTGCAAGGCGCGCTTCCTGTCCTTCGGCTGCGAAGGCCAGGCTGCCAAGATCAAGCCGGTCACGCTGGAAAAGATGGCCGAGCGCTATGCCAAGGGCGAGCTGGCCCAGGTCGTCAAATAAGACGCCGCCTCAACAGGGAACCTGTGCCAAAAGCAGCGTCATGCTGCTTTTGGCCCTTATGCCAGGGGCGCCCAGGCTGCCCAAATCATTTAGAACCAAGGATTGAAGATGTCTGGAGTACTCGAAACGAATATCAAGTCGCTGCCCTTTCTGCACCGCGGGAAAGTGCGCGACATCTACGCCGTCGGCGAAGACAAGCTGCTGGTGATCCAGACGGACCGCCTGTCGGCCTTCGACGTCATCCTCGACGACCCGATCCCGGCCAAGGGCAAGATCCTGACGGCGATGTCCAATTTCTGGTTCCGCAAATTTGCCGACCTGATGCCGAACCACGAAACGGGCATCGACCCGGAATCGGTGGTGGCGCCGGAAGAGCGCGAGTTCGTCGCCGGCCGCGCCATCGTGGTCAAGAAATTCAAGCCGCTCGGCATCGAAGCAATCGTGCGCGGTTACATCATCGGCTCGGGCTGGAAGGACTACCAGAGAACCGGCAAGATCTGCGGCATCGACCTGCCAGCCGGCCTGCAGGAAGCGCAAAAACTGCCGCAAGTGATCTTCACGCCGTCGACCAAGGCACCGGTGGGCGAGCACGACGAAAACGTCTCGTTTGAAGAAGCCGAGAAGATCGTCGGTGCCGACGTGGCGCGCCAGGTGCGCGACTACGCGATCCGCCTGTACACCGAGGCGGCCGAATACGCCGCCACCAAGGGCATCATCATTGCCGACACCAAGTTCGAATTCGGACAGGATGCCGACGGCAAGATCTACCTGATCGACGAAATCCTCACGCCGGACTCCTCGCGCTTCTGGCCGATGGATTCCTACCAGGTCGGCATGTCGCCGCCGTCCTACGACAAGCAGTTCGTGCGCGACTACCTCGAAACGCTCAAGGACTGGAACAAGGCGCCGCCTGCGCCGCCGGTGCCGCAGGATGTGATCATGAAGACCCAGGCCAAGTACCTCGAGGCGCTCGTCAAGCTGACCGGTGAGGGTCTCAAATGAGTGAGCCCAAGCCATTGATCGGCGTTGTCATGGGCTCGTCCTCGGACTGGGACGTGATGCAGAATGCCGTCAACATGCTCAAGGAATTCGGCGTGCCGTTTGAAGCGCAAGTGGTGTCAGCGCACCGCATGCCCGACGAAATGTTCGCCTACGCCGAGAGCGCCCGCGCGCGCGGTCTGCGCGCCATCATCGCCGGCGCGGGTGGCGCTGCCCACCTGCCGGGCATGATCGCCGCAAAGACCATCGTGCCGGTGATGGGCGTGCCGATCCCGTCGCGCTACCTGCGTGGCGAGGACTCGCTGCTGTCGATCGTGCAGATGCCCAAAGGCGTGCCGGTGTCCACCTTCGCCATCGGTGAAGCGGGCGCCGCCAATGCTGCGCTGGCCGCCATTGCCATCCTGGCCGGCACCGACGAGGCGATGGCTGCCAAGCTCGAAGCCTTCCGCGTCCAGCAGAGCGCCATGGCCAAGGCGATGACGCTGCCTGTATGAGCGCACTGAAGCCATTCGTGCCCGGCGCGAGCGCGCCAACCTGGCTCGGCGTCATGGGCGGCGGCCAGCTGGGACGCATGTTCGTGCATGCGGCCCAGGCCATGGGTTTCAAGGTCGCGGTGCTCGAGCCGGGTGCGGACAGCCCGGCCGGCCAAGCCGCCGACCGCGTCATCGCCGCCAATTATGACGACGCCGACGCGCTGGCCGAGCTGGGCCGGCTGTGCGTTGCCGTCACCACCGAATTTGAAAACGTCCCGGCCGACAGCCTCAATGCGCTGGCGGTCCGCAGTTTCGTTGCGCCTTCCGGCGCCTGCGTGTCGATCGCCCAGGACCGCATCGCCGAGAAGCGCTTCTTCGTCGAGTGCGCGCCCCATTCCGGCGTGATGCCGGCGCCGCACAAGACCATTGCGCAGCAAGCCGACATCGACGCCATTGGCGAGGACCTGCTGCCAGGTATCCTCAAGACCGTGCGCATGGGCTACGATGGCAAGGGCCAGGTGCGGGTGACGTCCCGCGAAGACGTGCGCGCAGCGTTTGAGGCCATGGGCGGCGTGACCTGCCTGCTCGAGAAGATGCTGCCGCTGGCCTATGAAGTGTCGGTGCTGACGGCGCGCGGTGCCGACGCAGTGTCGGTGGTGTATCCGATCGCCGAAAACGTACACCGCGATGGCATCCTGTTTACCACCACCGTGCCCGGCCCGAATGTGTCGGACGCCTGTGCGCAACAGGCGCAGGACGCCGCGCGCGCCATCGTCGCCCAGCTTGGCTATGTGGGCGTGCTGTGCATCGAATTCTTCGTGCTCGCCGATGGTTCGCTGGTCGTCAACGAGATGGCGCCGCGTCCGCACAACAGCGGGCACTACACCATCGACGCCTGCGTCACCAGCCAGTTCGCGCAGCAGGCCCGCGCCATGGCACGCCTGCCGCTGGGCGACGTGCGCCAGCATTCGCCGGCCGTCATGTTGAATATCCTGGGCGACGTCTGGTTCGACGGCACGACCGTGCGCGAACCGGCCTGGGACCGGGTGCTGGCGCTGCCTGGCGCCTTTGTCCACCTGTATGGCAAGGTCGATCCGCGCCGCGGCCGCAAGATGGGCCACGTCACCTTCGTCGCGCCCACGCTGGCCGACGCGCAGGACCAGCTGCAGGCCGCTTGCCTGATCCTCGGCATCGTGCCATGAGCGAGGTGATCGGACAGGCCGCGCGCATACTGGAGCAGGGCGGCCTGGTTGCCCTGCCCACCGAGACCGTGTATGGCCTCGGTGCCGACGCCGAGAATCCGGTGGCGGTGGCGAAAATTTACGCCGCCAAAGGCCGGCCGCCAGACCATCCCGTCATCGTCCATATCGCGCCGGAAGGCGAGCTGGCGCATTGGGCCACCGATATTCCGCCGCAAGCGCAGCAACTGGCCGATGCGTTCTGGCCCGGACCGCTCACCATGATCCTCAAGCGCGCCCCCGGCATTCCCGACGCCGTCAGTGGCGGGCAGGACACGGTCGGCATCCGCTGTCCTTCGCATCCGGTCGCAATCGCCCTGCTGCGAGCCTTCAAGGGCGGCCAGGGTGGCGTGGCGGCGCCATCGGCCAACAAATTCGGCAATGTCAGCCCGACCACGGCGCAGCATGTGCGCGACGAATTCGGCGCCGACGGCACGGTCGACATGGTGCTCGATGGCGGGCAGAGCCAGGTCGGCATCGAATCGACCATCGTCGACCTGTCGCGCCTGGCCACGCACGGCCCGGTGCTGCTGCGTCCCGGCCAGATCAGCGCCGAGGCGATTGCCGCCGTCATCGACCAGCTGCCAACGGCGCCGGACGCGGCCGCGCCGCGCGCTTCCGGCACGCTCGAATCGCACTATGCACCGCACACGCCGGTGGCCATGCAGGACAGCGCCACCCTGCGCGCCACGCTGGCCCAGCTGCATGCGGCCGGCCGCACGGTCGCCCTGATCCACCATGGCGACATGCCGGCCACCAGTGCCGCGCTGCGCCTGCCACGCAATCCCGAAGGCTTCGCCCACGCGCTCTATGCAGGACTGCGCGCGATGGACGACGTGCATGCCGATGTGATCCTGGTCGAGGCGCCGCCGCAAGACGGCGCCTGGCTGGGAGTGAACGACCGCCTGCGCCGCGCCGCCCACGGCTCGAGCGGCATTGTCCACGGCCTGCTCAACCACGCTGCCCCCAACTGAGGAATCCCCAATGCGCACACGCCTGCCCCTGACGCTGACCATGCTGCTGGCCGCTTGCGGCGGCGGTGGCGGCGCTTCTTCGAGCGGAGGCGGCACCAGCGCGCCCACGCCCACGCCTGTGGTGGCGCGCGGGGCGCTGGTGGGCACGCCCGCCAATGTGCCGGTGTCGGTCAATGGCGTGCCCTTGGCCAAACTCGATCCGACTGTTTTTACCGCGATGCTCGAGGCAGGGCAGCCCGGCACCACCGTCATTACCGGTGTGCCGCGCTGCACCGTCACGCTCAATACCGTCAAGTACAACACGGTGGGCGCCAATGGCGAGGCGACCGACGCGAGCGCCGCCATCATGGTGCCTTCGGGCGCCGACGCAAAATGCACAGGCGCGCGCCCGGTGCTGCTGTACGCGCATGCGACGACCGTGGAAAAGACCTTCGACATGACGAACCTGAACGCCTACAACGAAGCGCGCCTGGTGGCGGCGATGTTCGCGGCCCAGGGCTATATCGTGGTGGCGCCGAACTACACGGGCTACGCCGGCTCCTCGCTGGCCTATCATCCCTACCTGGTCGCCGATGCACAAGCCAACGACATGGCCGACGCGCTGCGCGCCGCGCGCCTTTCCTTTGCCGGCATTGGCGCCAATGCCTCCGCGCGTTTATTCATTACCGGCTATTCGCAGGGCGGGCATGCGGCCCTGGCCACGCAGCGCGCCATGCAGACGCGCTTTGGCAGCGAATTTACTGTCGCGGCGGTGTCGGGCATGTCCGGCCCCTATGCCTTGATCGAGACGGGCGACGCCATCTTCGGCGGCAAGCCGACCAGCGGCGTGACGACCTTCCTGCCGCTGCTGATCAATGCGGGCCAGCGCGCCAATGCGACGCTCTACACCAGTACGGGTGACATCTACGAAACGCCGTTCGCGGCCGGCATCGACAACCTGCTGCCGTCGGCACGCAGCCTCAGTGAACTGGTCGGCTCGGGCAAGTTGCCGGCGACGGTGCTGTTCGCGAAAGACTCCTTGCCGCAGGCGAGCGGCAGCGCGGTCTATTTCGGCGACAACAACCTGGTCAAGAGCAGCTACCGCAAAGCCTACCTTGACGACGCGGCGGCCCACCCCTGCGGCGCCAGCGCGGCCGATCCTCTGAACTGTGCACCGGCCAATTTCCTGCGCAAGTTCATGCTGAAGAACGACTTGCGCTCCTATGTGCCCGGGGTGCCGCTGATGCTGTGCGGCGGCGACCAGGATCCCACCGTGCCTTACCAGAACACGGTGTCGGCCCTGGCCTATTTCCGCGCCGGCGGTCTCGGGCCGGCACGCCTGACCGAAGTGAACCTGGACGCCACCGTTGGCCTCAACGACAGCTACCGCAACGCCAAGCTGGGCTTCCAGGCGGCCAAGGCGGCCCTGGCCGCGGCGGCCGTCAAGGCGGGCAGCCTGGCCGACCAGGCGGTGCAGGCAAATTACCATGCCGGCCTGGTGGCGCCATTTTGCATCATGGCCACGCGCGACTACTTCGATTCCCTTACCACACCGTAAGCGGCAAATTGTTGTGCCGAACTGACGCCCCCTGAATGTTTCACCCTATACAAGTTCGGGGAAGACTGGCATATTAGCTGGGTTGCGAATAGCACGGGCGTTCGTTTCAAAGAATAATTCACATTAGGAGACACAATGCGTCAGATTAATTTCGCGCTGGCACTGCTCACCGCAGCGGCGCTGGCAGCTTGCGGCGGCACCAGCAGCAAGGGCGGCGACCAAACCCTCAAGACCAAATACAGCGCCATGGTCACCTTTGGCGACAGCCTCGCTGACGTGGGCACCTACGCTGTGGGCGTGGTGGCTGCTGCGGGCGGGGGCAAGTACACGATCAACGGCGATAACACCGCCATCAACCCTACCCTGACGGGCAAGAACTGGACCGAATTGCTCGCCGCCCAGCTTGGCCTGCCCGCGCCTTGCGCGGCCCAGACCGGCCTCGTCGGCAGCGTCACCGTGACCAACCACGCCGGCTGCTATGGCTATGCCCAGGGCGGCGCGCGCGTGACCAATCCTGTCGGCCCGGGCAATGTCCTGACCGGCGACAAGCTGGGCCAGATGACCGTGCCGGTCGTCACCCAGATCGCCAACCACCTGGCCGCTGTCGGCGGCAAGTTCACCGGTACCGAACTGGTGACCATCACCGTGGGCGGCAATGACGTCTCGATGCAGCTGGCGGGCCTGTCGATTGCCGCGACCGCCGCCGGCCAGGCCGCTGGCGCCGCGGAAGGCGCCAAGGTCGGCGCCCAGACCTTCGCCACGACCCTGGTCGGCCTGCTGGCGGCCGGCGCGCCGAATCCGGCCAGCGCCGCCCAGGCGATCGGCCTGGCGATGGCCACTGAATCGGCCCGTCCGGGCAGCACGCAAACGACCGTGGTCGGCGCTGCCGTCACCGCTGCCGCCATGGCCGGCAACGTGGCCGTGGCAGATCCTGCCGTGTATGGCCCGATCGTCGCCAAGGCCCAGGCTGACGCGACCGTCGCCGGCAATGCCGCCGGTGCTGCCGCCGGTGCCAAGGCCGGCGCCGCCTATGCTGCGGCCCACGGTCCTGACCTGGTCGTTGCCATGGGCACGGCCGGCGCCGAACTCGCTGCCATGGTCAAGACCCAGATTGTGGCCAAGGGCGCGAACTTCGTGATCGTCAACAACCTGGGCGACTTCGCCAATGCGCCCGTCGGCAAGGCGCAGGACGCCTCGACCCAGGGCCTGATCGCCCTGATGGTGTCGGCCTTCAATGACCAGCTCAAGGCTGGCCTGGCGGGCGAACCGAAAGTGCTGCTCAATGACCTGTACACCCTGTCGCATGACGAAATCATCAATCCGGCACCGTATGGCCTGACCAATACCACCAGCGCGGCATGCACCACCAATGCCTTCGGGGGCTCGGCCCTCGGTTGCACTGGCAAGACCCTGAACAGTGGCGACGTCAGCCACTATATGTTTGCCGACGACCGTCACCCGACGCCGTATGAATATCGCCTGATCGCCCAGTTCATGGCCGAAAAGATGGCAACGATCGGCTGGCTGTAAGCGCCCGGCACCCTATTTGAATCAGGAGAGACAATGAAACTTCGCATGGATAATGGTGCAAAACTGCTGCTGGCAGCAGCATCGATGGTGCTGGCCGCGTCGGCCTCGGCACAAAGCGCTGGTCAGTGGACGGTTGAGGCCGGTGTCAACCAGATCACCCCGCACGTCGACAGCGGCGACATCAGCGCCCCAGCGCTGCCGCACTCGAAAGGCACGGTCACCAAGGACACCGAACCGGTCGTCGCATTCACCTACGGCGTGACCGACAACGTGTCGCTGCATGCCGCGCTGGGCTTGCCGTACAAGTTCAAGGTGCTCGGCGATGGCGCGGTCAAGGATGTGGGCCAGGTCGGCACCGTCAAGGGCTTGCCGCCGACGCTGTTCGTGCAATACCGTTTCCTCGATCCGAAAGCGAAAGTGCGTCCCTACGTGGGCCTGGGCCTGACCTATGCCTACTTCTTCGACGCGACCGGCTCGGGCAAGCTGACGGCGATCACCAATCCCGGTACCGGCACCCCGACGACCTTCAAGATCGACAACAAGTTCTGCGTGACCGCGCAGGCCGGCGTGGCAACGAGCGCTGGTTTGCCGACCTGGCCTTCACCAAGACCAAGCTGAAGAACCACGTCACGTTCTCGACGGGCCAGACCCAGGAAATGCGCCAGGATCCCTCGGGCGCCATGCTGACGATCGGCTACAAGTTCTAAGCCGCACGCAGACGAAAAAAAACCCGCTTCGGCGGGTTTTTTTTATCGGGGGTCAAACCCGGCAACTGGACAAATCGGGGACAGACCCTAAGCGCT
>JAZJYP010000176.1:0-17173 GCA_040390345.1 Pseudomonadota bacterium
GACCATGTATGCATGTTTTCGCAGGATTGAAGAAACCGGCCGCGCTTGGCGCTGCCCTGCTGGCCCTCGCGGCCACGCAAGTGAACGCCGCCGAACTGGCGCCCAAGGCCTCGCTGTCGGATGTGATCAAGGCGTCCAAGCCGGCCGAATGGCGCGCCCTCGATCCGGACAACACGCTGTACATGGATTTGCCGGGCGGACGCGTGGTGATCGAACTGGCGCCCGTGTTCGCACCGAAGCATGCCGAGAATATCCGCAAGCTGGTGCGCGACCATTATTTTGACGGCCTGGTGATCCTGCGCTCGCAAGACAATTTCGTCGTCCAGTGGGGCGACGCCGACGAGAAGACGCCACGCGCCTTCAAGACGGCCGAAGCCAAGCTGAAAGGCGAATTCACGGTGCCTTTGACGAACGACAAGGCCTTCGTCAAGATGCCCGACCGCGACGGCTATGCGCCGCAGGTAGGGCATTCGAACGGTTTCCCCGCCGCGCACAACCCGAAGACCGGCCAAGCCTGGCTGACACACTGCTACGGCATGGTGGGCGTGGGGCGCGACACCGATGCCGACAGCGGCAACGGCTCGGCCCTGTATGTGGTGACGGGCCAGTCGCCGCGCCAGTTGGACCGCAATATCACGGTGGTGGGCCGGGTTGTCTCCGGCATGCCGCTGCTGGCGACGGTGCCGCGCGGCCCCGCGCCGATGGGCTTTTTCGACAAGCCCGAGATGCAGGTGCCGATCAAGTCCATCGTGCTGGCGGCCGACGTGCCCGAGGCCGAGCGCAGCAAGTTTGAAGTCATGCGCAGCGACAGCGCCTCGTTCAAGGCCGCGGTGGAAGCGCAGCGCAACCGCGGCGGTCCGTGGACAAAAGTGGCGGCCGGCCACATCGACCTGTGCAACGCCCCGATCCCGGTGCGCGACGTCAAATAGAAACATCGGGGTCACATCTGCCATTCGGACACGGGCTCAGCCGCGCTGCGGCTGAGCCCGTGTCCGAATGTCAGATGTGACCCCGATGTTTCGTTATAATCTCGCGATGAACGCGCCCCTCCCGACCCATCGCCCGATCCAGGCCCTCCCCGACCAACTGATTTCCCAAATCGCCGCCGGCGAAGTGGTCGAGCGGCCCTCCGCCGTCGTCAAGGAGCTGCTGGAAAACGCCCTGGACGCCGGTGCCACCCAGATCAACGTGCGGCTCGAAGAAGGCGGCGTCAAACGCATCGCCATTACCGACAACGGCCGCGGCATCGCGCCCGAACAGCTGCCGCTGGCCCTGGCCCGCCACGCCACCTCGAAAATCGCCTCGCTGTCGGACCTGGAAAACGTGGCCACCCTGGGCTTTCGCGGCGAAGCGCTCGCTTCGATCGCCGCCGTCGCCGCCGTCTCGGTGACCTCGCGCACCGCCGATGCGGCCCACGCCTGGGAAATCGTCGGCTCGCACCAGGGCACGGTCGCGCCGTCGTCCGGCGCGCTCGGCACCACCATCGACGTGCAGGACTTGTACTTCAACACCCCGGCGCGGCGCAAATTCCTCAAGTCCGAGCAGACCGAATACGGTCACTGCGCCGAAGTCGTGCGCCGCATCGCGCTGGCGCGCCCGGATGTGTCGTTCACGCTCTCGCACAACGGCAAAACCATCGACCACTGGAACGTGGCCGAAATGGCCAAGCGCAGCGCCCACATCCTGGGCAGCGATTTTGCCGACGCCCGCATCGCCCTCGACGAAGCGGCCGGCCCGCTGCGCCTGCACGGCTACGCCGGACTGCCCACCGCGTCCAAGGCACGCGCCGACGGCCAGTTCTTCTACGTGAATGGGCGCTTCGTGCGCGACAAGCTGTTGGTACACGCCGTACGCGCCGCCTACCAGGACGTGCTGCACGGCGATCGTTTTCCCTCCTACGTGCTCGCGCTCGACCTCGACCCGGCGCTGGTGGACGTCAACGTGCACCCGTCGAAGATCGAAGTGCGCTTTCGCGACAGCCGCTCGGTGCACCAGTTCGTGTTCCACGTCGTGCAGCGCGCGCTGGCCCAGACTTCGGCCACCGCCTTCGGCAGCGTGCCGGCGCCGCAGTCCGCCGCGCCCGTCAGCGCCAGCGGCTGGCGCGGCGAGCAGGTGCAGACTTCGTTCTCCAACACCTTCTCGCCCTCGCCCTACCCGCAAGGCAGCCGCTACGACGCGCCCGGCGTGGCCCAGCGCACCGAGAACTACGGCGCCCTGTTCGCCAGCGAGCCGTCGGCTCCTGCCCCGGTAACGCCCTACAACGCGCCCGTGCATTCGATCCCGGACGAGGAATACCCGCTCGGTTTCGCGCTGGCCCAGCTTCACGGCATCTACATCCTCGCCCAAAACAGCCGCGGCATGGTGCTGGTGGACATGCACGCCGCGCACGAGCGCATCCTGTACGAACAACTGAAAACCGCACTCGAAGCGGGCCAGGACATGCAAGTGCAGTCCCTGCTCATTCCCGTCACCTTCTTCGCCGACGCCATTGAAGTAGGCACCGCCACCGAAAACCAGGACACCCTGCGCGCCCTCGGCTTCGACATCGCAGCTCTCTCGCCGACTACGCTGGCCGTGCGCTCCGTGCCGACACTGCTGAAAAACGCCGACGCCCAGACACTGGCGCGCGACGTGCTGCGCGACGTGCGCGAATTTGGCGGCTCGCGCGTGCTGATCGAACGGCGCAACGAACTGCTTGGCACGCTCGCCTGCCACACCGCCGTGCGCGCCAACCGCATCCTCACCGTGCCCGAGATGAACGCCCTGCTGCGCCAGATGGAATCGACCGAACGCGCCGACCAGTGCAACCACGGCCGCCCGACCTGGGTGCAGCTCGACATCGGCGCGCTCGACAAGCTGTTCCTGCGCGGGCAATGAAACCGCAAGCCGTCGCCATCATGGGCCCGACCGCGTCGGGCAAGACCGCCGCCGCCCTGGCCATCGCGCGCGAACGGCCCGTCGAAATCATCTCGGTCGATTCGGCCTTGGTGTACCGCGAGATGGACATCGGCACCGCCAAGCCCTCGGCCGAAGAACTGGCGGCCGTGCAGCACCACCTGATCGACATCATCGACCCGCTCGACGCCTACTCGGTGGCCCAGTTCCGCGCCGACACGCTGCGCCTGGTGGGTGAAATTAGCGCACGCGGCAAACTGCCCCTGCTCGTGGGCGGCACGATGATGTATTTCAAAGGGATGACCGAAGGCCTGGACGACCTGCCCCAGGCCGATGCCGCCCTGCGCGAAGAACTCGACGCCGAAGCGGCGCGCATCGGCTGGCCCGCCATGCACGACAAGCTGCGCGCGCTCGACCCGGTCACGGCCGATCGGCTCAAGCCCAACGACGCCCAGCGCATCAACCGTGCGCTGGAAATCATCGCCCTGTCGGGCAAGCCGATGTCCGAGCTGCTGACGGGCCGGCCCAAACTGGCGCTGCCGTTTGACTTGCGCTCGTATTCGCTCGAGCCGTCCGACCGCGCCGTGCTACACGCGCGCATCGCGACCCGCTTCGAACAGATGCTCGGCACCGACGACGACACCGGCCTGGTGGCCGAAGTGGCGCGCCTGCGCGCGCGCGGCGACCTGCATCCCGGCCTGCCCGCGATGCGCTGCGTCGGCTACCGCCAGGCCTGGGAATACCTCGACGGCACGATCGACCGGCCCGGCCTGCGCGAGACCGGCATCATCGCCACCCGCCAGCTCGCCAAGCGCCAGCTGACCTGGCTGCGCGCCATGCCCGAGCGCATCGTCATCGACTGCCTTGGTCCGGATCCCACGGCGGCGCTGCTCGACGATTTGGCGATATCGGCATTTTTATTGCCAATATCGCCAAGCTGAAGGCCGGGCGCTTGACACTCCAAAGGGACCTCAATATAATAGCGGGCTGTTGGTGATATAGCTCAGTTGGTTAGAGCACAGCATTCATAATGCTGGGGTCGGTGGTTCAAGTCCACCTATCACCACCAAGAATTCGTTCCAAGAAGTCCAGCAACGCACACAAACCCGCCACTCTCCCTCTGAGAGCGCGGGTTTTTTGTTTCATAAGTGCTTTTGGCGTTCATTGAAATCCAGCATGTTTAACAGTATTCTTTACGGTATCCATCGATACCGCCAAAACAGATACCGTCACCATGCCAAAACTCTCCCTGCCGTTGACCGACATTCAGGTTCGAACCGCGAAATCCAAAGCCACCCCCTACAAGCTTTCCGATGGCGGTGGCCTTTACTTGCTAGTCAATGCCGAGGGGAGCAAATACTGGCGCATGGACTATAAACTTGGAACACGGCGCACGCTCGCATTTGGGAAGTACCCGGAAGTGACGCTCGCCGCCGCCCGCGAAAAGCGCCTGGCCGCGCGCAAGTTGCTCGACCAGGGCGCCGACCCTTTCCACGCCAAGCGCGTCGAGAAGGCAACGCGAAACGCGGTGGCGGAGAACACCTTTGAAGCCGTGGCGCGGGCATGGCACGCGAACAAGCTGGAATCCTGGCAAGAACGAACCGCGAAGAATGTCTTGCACCGACTGGAAAAAGATGTGTTCCCGCTGATCGGCAAATACCCGATTACAGATATCAAAGCCCCCATCATGCTCGATGTGTTGCGACAGATTGAGAAACGCGGAGCCGTCGACATGGCGAAGCGTCAAGGGCAAGTTTGCGGACAGATCTTCCGATTTGCGATTGCTGAATGCAAGGCCGAGATTGATCCGATTCCGAGCCTTCGAGGCGCGCTGAAGCCGGTGGCCAAGGGGCACCATGCGGCGATCACTCCCGATGAGCTACCAGAATTCATCCGGGCCTTTGAAAAAATCGAAGGTCGAATGTTCGTGCCAACTAGAGTCATGTTCCGCTTGATGATGATGACGTTCGTCCGCACCAGCGAGTTGACCGAGACCCCTTGGTCTGAAATCGACCTTGAAAACGAGTCTTGGGTAATTGGATGGCAGCGGATGAAGATGGGGAAAAAGAAGGTCAATCCGCGCAAGGTCAATCATCATGTGTTCTTGCCTTCGCAAGGGTGGGCGCTATTGCGTGAACTGCATGCCATCACTGGTGGGAACAAGTACCTCTTCCCTAATCAACGCGACCACTCGATGCCCGCGACGAATTTCGGCATCCTGGCCGCGCTCAAGCGCATGGGCTACAGCGGAGCTATGACAGGGCACGGCTTCCGTTCGCTGGCAATGGGCGTTATCAAAGAGCGTCTTGGTTACCGCCATGAGGTTGTTGACCGCCAGTTGTCACACGCGTCCGGCGATGCCTATGGAGAGGCGTATGATCGCGCATTGTTCTTGGATGAACGCAAAGTCATGATGCAACAGTACGCGGACTATCTGTACGCTGCAGCAAGCGGCAAAATTGTTACTGGTAACTTTGGACGACGCGCGGCATGAAACAAGAAACCTCATTGATCCTCGATCCCAAAGACAAAAAGATTGCCGAGTTGGAGGCAGAGAATCTACTTTGGAAGGTCGTCTCAGAAATTGAGCAGATGGAAAGAACCAATTCGACTACGTCCACGAAGCGCTCGCGAACAAATGATCGTACCTTGGTAATAATTAAGGCACTTCAACACTCAGAAGTTCCGAGTGACCCGCGAAGTGTGTTTGCTGCACTTCGCGCACTTGCCCAATCAAAAAATCCCCCATCACCACTGTTGGGATTCGACGCCGACGAAAAGGCACTTAAGTGGGAAGGTGAACCTGACGGACCACCGGCATATCAGAGCCAGAAGGATGCGCTCGCCGCCATAAAGCGATATCTAAAAAAGTCGCGTTAAGGCGCGTCTAGACGTATTTCGCCGCAGTAATTCGCCCCAAACCTGCTATCCCTATAACGTTCGTCCGTTGCTGCAATTGTGCCGCAACGGACACCACAAACACGTATAGGAAAACGCATGAGCAAAATATCGTTACGTCACACCGGCTGCCCGACCGGAGTTTCTATACTCCGCCTCCCCGCCGTAAAGAACCGCGTTTCTCTCAGCCGTTCCAGCATCTATGCTGGTATCAAGAAGGGTACATTCCCGTCCCCGATCAAACTCGGCGAACGCGCAGTCGGCTGGCTCGACTGGGAAATCGACGATTTTCTAACCGCACGTACTAAAGCGTCCTGCAATGAGGCGGCAGCATGAGCGGCCACATCATTGCGCCAACTGTGGATTGCGACCGCTTCACTGAAGTGATCGAGCGCGCCATTGGCAAGAACGCCCCGCCCGCCAACGCGGCGCAACTCGCTGCCCACTCGGCGAAACAAGTCAATAACGAAAAGCACTTCAACAACATGACCACGATCGGAAAACAATGAACATCACCATGATTGACCACATGACATTTGCGCAAACCCTGGAGGAAAGCCAAATTCTCGACGTCCTTGATGGGCCGGGAAGCGGCCAAACATTCTTGTGCGCGCGTGACGGCGCGGACATCTTGATTGTCCACGACGTACTAACTGGCGATGCCATGGTTATAGCTGAAGCCCGCTCCTATCACTGGCCTTGCTCCATTGATCGCCAGCCACGGTTCAAAATAATCTCTCAATGGACTTGTAAACATGTTTGATAGACTGTATTATCATCACATCTTAGATGCACATGATAACTCAAGGACATCAACCATGACCAACTACGGCTACGCACGCACGTCAACCTTCGATCAACAGTACGGACTGGAAGACCAGATAGCGCAACTGAACAAGGCGGAATGTGACAAGGTGTTTTCTGAGCAGGTATCGGCTACCGACATGTACGCCCGGACCCAGTGGGCAGAACTGATGAAGGGCTTGAAGGAAGGCGACGTAGTGACAATCACCAAGATCGACCGCGCCGCGCGCAACATCGCCGACATGGTCGCCATCACGAAGTCCCTCGCGGACAAAGGCGCTTCTATTCGCATCCTAGACATGAACATCGACACCACGACCGCAACCGGCACGCTGATGCTTAACATCTTCGCCAGCGTCGCGCAGTTTGAGCGGGATCAGATGCTTGTGCGCCAGCGCATTGGCATTGAAGCCGCCAAGCTCAAGGACAAGGACTTGCCCTTGGAGCAGCGCACGTACAAGGGGGCGAAACCGACAGCACGCGCAAAGGCCGCAAGCGTCCATGCCCTGCTCGCCGCAGGTCACAGCAAGGAGCAGGTCGCGAAGGACTTGAAGATCGGCATCGCCAGCGTCTACCGGATCATCAAGACTGCCCCAGCCTTGTAATTACCGTTAGTGCGCATACCATTGTCGTCAGCACATAGGGTGCATTAAGACGGACCTAGATCGTTTGGCAATGAAAAGTTGCGGAGGAGTGTAAATTTTCCCCATCTCCGATTTACATAAAATCAAGATCCTGTTGCTGTCCGGCAGCATCCCTGATCTTTGTTACATAATTCATGCGCGCGTCAAGGTAAGTTTGCTATAGTTAAGCTATAAGAAGAAAGATGGGCGAGCAATGCCCAGCAACTACATGGCACGGAGCAAATATCATGTCTAAGATGGTTTATCGTTTCGCGGGTTCGGAAGAGACGTACCGATCAACGGATGCATTTCAAGTTGGCGGCGCGTCCCATACCAGAGTTAAAGTACAAAGTATGACTGAAATTCTTGAGTCCGAATCCGTTCGTGTCCCAGCAGGGCTCTCGCGAGAAGAGGTACGGGCCTTCATCCTTGAACATGCGGCGAAGTAACGCCGATGACGTATTCCTACGGATTTAAGAAAAAATTTGCAGTCGAATTTGCCAACTTCCCAAAATCCCAACAGGATAGAATCCTCGATTTTGCTCTGACCTTCGAGCAGCATGGACTCAGTGATTTCGCCAAATATCCTGGGAAAATTACTCCGTCCTGGGCTGGAAACGCCAATGGTGCGGAGTACCAATTTGCGTTGGCAAACGAACTTTGGCACTACCACGTAGGAATACCGACATACAAATCCGTACATCCGAAATTCAGCACATCTGATTGGGTCCTACACTTTCAATGGAAAGGGAAGGGGAATCATGTGGATTTGCTCGACATCTATTCGCACTACCGCGTAGATGGAACTTTTTACCTGCCTAGCCTTGACTACCTAGCTTAAGTAATATCTTACTGAGAATTTAGGCGGCAACTACATTGATCCGATCACAAGGGTCTTGAAGATCGGCTTTGCCATTGTCCACAGGATCATTAATGCTGGCCTCGTTGCACAATAGCCACAGCGCCCCCAGCGATCACGCTACGATGGCTGTTGGCGCTGCTTGGCGAGATGGTCACCGTGTACCAAATTATTTTCACGGTATCAGTGACGGTATGTTTTCAACCAAAATCACAACAGACCTTTGTTCATGCGGGTTGCAACGGCAGATTAAACTCCACCTATCCCACCACCCGAATATCAGAATGGCCTTCTCCGGAAACGGACTAGGCCATTTTTCATTTTCCCGCCAGTATGAGCTCGCGGAGACGCACGCCCGATCGCCCCAACTACCCGCTCCTGTGGCGTCACATGCTCAATTTACGCGGCGGCGCCGAAATAATTCAATTCCTTAATAGCTGCCGCAAATTAAAGAACATTTTAGTGTCACGTTCGGCTATTAAAGAAAACTTTCAATCCAGTGCTCTACTTCCCGCCCTCAAATACATACCGTCATTGAGGGCGAAACATTGTGCGCATTTACCCCCCGTATATCGTGCCGCTGGCATAAGTAAGGTGCGGTGAAGCGCCAGCGTCGCGTACCGGCCGGTCCAGGATCCAGCGGCTACCGCCGGGCGCAGAGCGCAGCATGTTGACAATGCGAAGCCACTGGCGCCGCGCATACCGCACAGCGGCGGGATCAGTGTATTGCGTGCGCGGGAACAAAATGTTTGCGCGGCGCAGAAGTTCTTTCTCCATGACGATTCCTTCAAGAATTCAGGAAAGCCGTTTGGGTCCAGGTCCACGCCAGCGTTTCCGGGTCGATTGCGCCGCGATGGGTTGGCACGACATGCTGTGGCTGCTGCACTTGTAGGACATGCCGCAGGGCCAGGCCAAAGTCGGCGCCACCGCTGACCGTGTAGGCGATGCCAGCGATCGGCAGTTGCGCGCCATGTGCAACTTGCACGTCCCAGGCCAGGCGGCCATTTTCCAGCAGTCGAAACGCGGGCATCCCGCCGAGCGTGGGAAGTCCGGCGTAGCCGCCCACTTTGTCATGCTGCGCGCCGTACCATTGCACCGTAATGGGGGTCCCGGCATGCGCTTGCCGCACGGTCGAAACCGCCTTGGCGCTGTCATGCATGTCAATTGCCTGCGTGCTGGCGTTGGCGGCAAGCGCCGCTGGTGCTGCTACCGCCAGGGGCGCGGCAATGACCATACTGGAGAGAGTGCTGCTTACTTTGTTCATTTTCAATTCCATTCATAAAGTTAATCAGGCCGTCAACGTGGTGACGATCAGAGCATCGATTCAGGCACTGCTTCGCGCAGCCTGCGGTCATGCGCCATCC
Source organism: Pseudomonadota bacterium (assembly GCA_040390345.1). GTDB lineage: Bacteria > Pseudomonadota > Gammaproteobacteria > Burkholderiales > Burkholderiaceae_D > Telluria_A. The sequence goes on from JAZJYP010000176.1 coordinate 9,444, forward strand.
GTGCGCTCTTGTCGTCCTTTGCTATGTCGAGAACATCTGGCCGGGCACGCCTTGCCTGCATGTCCAGCGCGGCATGTGGGAGCGCTTGCACGGACACCAAGGCCATTGCCACCGAAAGGGCAATCGCCCGGGCCCAGCCAATTAAAAGATCGTTATGAGTCTTCATGCATCACTCCTAAGTCGAGAAAGAACGGGAACTTTTGTTGCGAGGTCCATTCTATGGAGCTTCGGCGACATGCAGAAGACCGATTTCTGAGTCGCTGGATTGCAAAAATGGGACGCACGCGAACCCTGCAGCGACATCGCTAAAGGCGCAGTTCCGGGTACTTCTGCAAGCGCGCTTTGATCATGTCGATGAAGGCCGTCGTGCGCGACGGCAGCAGCCGCCGACCCGGCGTCACGCACCACAGGGGGGCCGCCGGCGAATGCCAGTCGATCAACACATGATGCAACAATCCCCGCTGCCGCATGTCGTGCGCGAAGTAATCGGGAAGCTCGCCAATGCCGGCGCCGCACGCAACAAGGTCGCGCAGCAGCCGTGGTGAATTGGTCGCGGTATGGCCGCCTGGCAAACGCTCCCAGCGCTCGTCCTTGCGCGATAGTTGCCAATGGATCGGGTCGCCGTTGCTGGCGACCAGGCCCAGGCAAGCGTGCGCCTTCAGGTCGTCCGGGTGTTGCGGCATGCCGTGGCGTTCAAGATAGTCGGTACTGGCGTACAAGCCTAGCCGGAATTCGCACAGCTTGCGCGCGACCAGCATATTGTCGTCCGGCAGGCGCACCGCACCTCGCAGGGCAATGTCGAATCGTTCCGACAACAAGTCCACGCGCCGTGGTGAAAGGTCAAGGTCGAGCCGCACCTCGGGATATTTGGTGGAAAATTCGTGGCAAAGATCGCCAAGGCCTATTTCCACCAGCTCCGGCATCATCGAAACGCGCAGCACGCCGCACGGCGTGTCCTGCCGGTGCAGGGCGAACGCCAGGACCGCTTCTGATTCTGCCGTGAGGCGCCGTGCATGGTCGAGGATACGCTCGCCGAAGTCCGTGATGACCAGTCGGCGGGTGTTACGCACCAGCAGCCGCTCCCCGAGCCTGGTTTCAAGGTGGGCAATCCTGCGCGAGATGGTCGACTTCGGCAAGTCGGTACGCGCACTGGCACCGGAAAAGCTGCCTGCGTCGACGACGCGGGAAAACAGGATCAGGTCGTTCGCATCGATACTCATGTTGCTCTTGCCTTTGGACCTGTTCAAAAACGGCATTCTACTTCATAATGACATTTTCGTCATTTTTGAATATGGTTCGAAGGCCATTTGTCTTTTTGCGCCGCCTCAACAGTCCTGCCGTGTTCGCTTGACCGCCTGGCGTGCCGGATCAATACTGGGTTCATGGAAGCGCGCATCCAAAAGCTCGAGAACGAAGTCGCCTCGCTCATCACCGACGTCGCATTGATTCGCTCCAACTATGCTACCAAGGCCGACATAGCGGAACTGAACGCCAAAATCGTCGCGCTCGAAACAAACATGGTGAAGTGGTTCATCGCCACAGCATTCGGCATGTCCAGCCTGATGATCGCGCTTACCGGGCTTGCATTCTCGGCAGGACGCTACATTCACTGATCTGCAAGGGGGCACCAACTTGGTGCAGATGGTGCTTCATGGTGCGCCGCTGTGCCCTCATATGCGTGCCGAAGCCGCGCGGCGCTGGCACGCATCGTGCAAGTCAGCAGGCATGCGCGACAATGCCTCCCCTTCCCCCTATACAGCCAGCAGTTGGCACGCCAGCTTGCGCCTGCGCTTTGATCGCATCGGCGCCAGCACCCGCCTGGCCACCCGCGAACACGCCGGCCCGCTGCGGGTACAAAAGGCACTCTATCCGGAAGGCCCGGCCATCTGCCACGCGATCATGCTCCATCCACCGGGTGGCGTGGTCGGCGGCGATACCTTGCAGGTCGACGCCGAAGCCCAGGCCGATGCCCATGCCTTCCTCACCACACCCGGCGCCGCCAAGTGGTATCGCGCCAATGGCAAGGTTTCGCGCCAGCAGGTGCTGCTCACGGCGGGACCGGGCGCCGTCATCGAATGGATGCCACAGGAGACCATCTTTTACAACGGTGCCCAGGTCGCGCTGGCCCAGAGCGTAGACCTGGCCGCCGACGCACACTACATCGGCAGTGAAGTGCTGTGCTTTGGCCGGCGCGCGCGCGGCGAGGTGTTCGACCACGGATGGGTGCAGCAAAGCCTGCAGGTGCGGCGCGGCGACAAGCTGCTGTGGTGGGAACAGGGCCGCATCGATCCGGCCGCCCTCGCCAGCCCGCTAGGCTTGGACGGCTATTCGGTGTGCGCCAGCCTGCTTGCCGTGGGCGCCGTACTGCCTGCCACCATGCTGGCGGCGGTGCGTGCGCTGGACCCGGCATTGGCCGCGTCCCAGGTCAAGTCGGTGTTCATCGCGCGCTACCTTGGCGACGACAGCGAAGCGGCGCGCCAGTTGATGGCGGCCGTGTGGGCGCTGGCAAGACCCCAACTACTCGGCTGCGCGGCGCATACCCCACGCATCTGGCGCACCTGATCAAAGGAGAACCCATGGACCTGTCCCCGCGCGACAAAGACAAGCTGCTCATTTTTACCGCTGGCCTCTTGGCAGAGCGGCGCCGCGCACGCGGCCTCAAACTCAATTACCCGGAAGCGGTGGCCTTCATCAGCGCCGCCATCATGGAAGGGGCGCGCGACGGCAAAAGCGTGGCCGCGCTCATGTCTGAAGGCACCACCCTGCTCACGCGCGCCGATGTCATGGAGGGCGTGCCGGAGATGATCCCGGACATCCAGGTCGAAGCGACCTTCCCCGACGGGACCAAACTCGTCACCGTGCACCACCCCATCCTGTGAGGACGCCATGATCATCCCCGGCCAATACCTGCTCGAAGACGGCGACATCACCCTCAATTCCGGCCGCGCTACCGCCACGCTGGTCGTCGCCAACCGCGGCGACCGCCCGGTGCAAGTGGGTTCGCACTACCACTTCTACGAGGTCAACACCGCGCTCGCCTTCGACCGCTTCACGGCGCTTGGCATGCGCCTCAATATCGCCGCCGGCACCGCCGTGCGCTTCGAACCGGGCCAGCAACGCACCGTGGAACTGGTGGCGCTCGACGGCGCGCGCGAAGTATTCGGCTTTAATGGCCTGGTCATGGGAGCGCTCTGATGGTCACCATTTCGCGCGCCGCCTATGCCGAAATGTACGGCCCCACCACGGGCGACCGCATCCGCCTGGCCGACACCGACCTGTTCATCGAGATCGAGCACGACTACGCCATCTACGGCGAAGAGGTCAAATTCGGCGGCGGCAAAGTCATCCGCGATGGCATGGGCCAGTCGCAGCGCCTGCACGCGCAGGTGATGGACACCGTCATCAGCAACGCCGTCATCGTCGACCACTGGGGCATCGTCAAGGCCGACATCGGCATCAAGGACGGGCGCATCGCCGCCATCGGCAAAGCCGGCAACCCGGACATCCAGCCCGGCGTGACGATTGCCATCGGCGCGGCCACCGAGATCATCGCCGGCGAAGGCATGATCGTCACCGCCGGCGGCGTGGACACGCACATCCACTTCATTTGCCCGCAGCAGATCGAGGAAGCCTTGATGAGCGGCGTGACCACGATGATCGGCGGCGGCACCGGCCCGGCCGTGGGCACCTTCGCCACCACCTGCACGCCCGGCCCCTGGCACCTGCACGCGATGCTGGGCGCGGCCGACGCCTTCCCCATGAACCTGGGCTTCCTCGGCAAGGGCAACGTCAGCCTGCCCGGCCCCTTGCGCGAACAGGTGCATGCCGGCGCCATCGGCCTCAAACTGCACGAAGACTGGGGCAGCACGCCCGCCGCCATCGACAACTGCCTGGCCGTGGCCGACGAGATGGACGTGCAGGTGGCCATCCACTCGGACACCCTCAACGAAGCCGGCTTCCTCGATTCGACCCTGGCCGCCTTCAAGGACCGCACCATCCACACTTTCCATACCGAAGGCGCGGGCGGCGGCCACGCACCGGACATCATCGCCGCCGTCGGCCAGGCCAATGTGCTGCCCTCCTCGACCAACCCCACGCGGCCCTTCACCGTCAACACGCTCGACGAACACCTCGACATGCTGATGGTGTGCCACCACCTCGACCCGGCCATCGCCGAAGACGTCGCCTTCGCCGAGTCGCGCATTCGGCGCGAAACCATCGCCGCCGAGGACATCCTGCACGACCTGGGCGCGATCTCAATGATGTCATCCGATTCGCAGGCCATGGGGCGCGTGGGCGAAGTGATCATGCGCACCTGGCAAACGGCCCACAAGATGAAACTGCAGCGCGGCGGCGAGGGGCGCAACGACAATGAGCGCGTCAAACGCTACATCGCCAAGTACACCATCAACCCTGCCATCACCCATGGCATCAGCCACGTTGTCGGCTCGCTCGAAGTGGGCAAGATCGCCGACATCGTGCTGTGGAAGCCGGCCTTCTTTGGCGTCAAACCGTCGACCATCATCAAGGGCGGGATGATCGCCGCGGCCCAGATGGGCGACCCGAATGCGTCCATTCCCACGCCGCAGCCGGTGCATTACCGGATGATGTTCGGCGCCTTTGGCGGCGGCCTGAAAAAGTCCTTCACCTTTGTTTCGCAGGCCGCCTACGACGCTGGCATCGGCCGCCAGCTGGGCCTGGCCAAGACGCTCATTCCCGTGCACAGCATGCGCACGCTGCGCAAGCGCGACATGATCCACAACAGCGCCACACCGCACATGGAAGTGGACCCCGAAACCTATGAAGTGCGCGCCGACGGAGAACTGCTCGTGTGCGAAGCTGCCACCAGCCTGCCGCTGGCACAGCGCTATTTTTTATTCTGAACCATGCACACCTTGCACACCAAGATCGACCACGCCGACACCATCGATGACCAGCTCGTGCTGCCCTACGAATTGCGCGAGAAATGCCGCCTGCGCGCGCAGCTCGCCAGTGGCGAAGAAGTGGCGGTGTTCACCCAACGCGGCACGGTGCTGCGCGATGGCGACCTGCTAACGGGCGAATCGGGCCAGGTGGTACAGGTGGTGGCGGCGCCCGAGCCAACTTATCGCGTCGCCTGCACGCATGCGCACATGCTGCTGCGTTGCGCCTTCCACCTGGGGAACCGCCATACGCAGGCGCAGCTGGGCGACGGCTTCCTGCGCATACGCGTCGACCCGGTGCTGCGCGAGATGCTGCTTGGCCTGGGCGCCAGCGTGGAGGCAGAATTCGCGCCATTCGAGCCGGAGTCCGGCGCCTACGCGGTGCCGCACACGCACGCGCTCGCGCCGGTGCCGCTGCGCCAGAAGATCCACCGGCCGGGCGAGCCATGAACGCCGCCCAGCTGCTGCACTTGCTGCAGTTTGCCAGCCCGGCGCTGCCCATTGGCGGCTACAGCTATTCGCAGGGCCTTGAAGCGGCGCTCGAGGTGGGCCTCGTGCATGACGCGGACAGCGCGCGTACCTGGATCGCACACCACCTGGCGGAGGTGATCGCGCGCTGGGACGCGCCCCTTCTTTGGCGCTTGTTGCAGGCGTTCGCCGCCGACGACGGCGCCGCCATCGTGCTGTGGAGCGAGCGCTTCCTCGCGTCGCGCGACACAGCCGAAGCGCGCGCCGAAACCGTGCAGATGGGCTTTTCGCTCAAGGGCCTGCTGGCCGAACTGGGCGTGGCCGACGTGGCGCCGCTGGGCAGCGAACCAGCGCTGCCGGCCGCTTTCGCCTGCGCCTGCACGGCGCTGGCCATTCCCGCGCACGAGGCGCTGCTGGCCATGCTCTTTGGCTGGTCCGAAAACCAGGTGCTCGTGTGCGTGAAGTCGGTGCCGCTGGGCCAGGTGGCGGGGCAGCGCCTGCTGCTGTCGCTGCGCCCGGACCTGGAGAGGGCGGCGCTGCACGCGATGGCGGTATCCGACGAGGACATGTGCAACTGGACGCCGGCGCTATCGATGCTGTCGATGCGCCACGAGGTGCAGCACGGCCGCATCTATCGATCATAAATCAGGAGCAGATATGACAAGCAATCCCCTCAGGGTGGGCATCGGCGGGCCGGTCGGCTCGGGCAAGACGGCGCTGTGCGAAATGCTGTGCAAGGCGATGCGCGACGAGTTCGACATGGCCGTCATCACCAACGACATCTACACGCGCGAAGACATGGACATCCTGGTGCGCGCCAACGCGCTCGCGCCCGAGCGGCTGATGGGCGTGGAGACGGGCGGCTGCCCGCACACGGCCATCCGTGAAGACGCCTCCATCAACCTCGAGGCGATCGCGCGCATGCAGGCCGACTTCCCGGCATTGGACCTGATCCTGATCGAGTCCGGCGGCGACAACCTGGCCGCCACCTTCAGTCCCGAACTGTCGGACTTGACGCTGTACGTGATCGACGTGGCGGGCGGCGAAAAAATTCCGCGCAAGGGCGGGCCAGGCATCACGCGCTCCGACCTTTTAATCATCAACAAGACCGACCTGGCTCCCCATGTCGGCGCCAACCTCGACATCATGGCCGCCGACGCGCGGCGCCAGCGCGGCGAGCGCCCCTTCCTGTTCACCAACCTGCGCAGCGGCGCCGGCGTAGCCGAGGTCAAGGCATTTATCATCGAACGTGGACTACTGGCGTCCTGCCCCGACGTGTCGAGATAATCGCGGCCAGGCCGAGAAGAAACATGCCGGCGGTATTAGGCTCAGGTACCGCTGGAAGATTGCCGACATCGGAGCCGACATCGACTTGATAGCCAGGATGCTCGGCAAGCCAAACTGGGTCAATTTGAATATATGGATCTATGAATGCGGATGACGAACTGGTGGAAGAGCCAAGGCCGTACACGTCGACATTCGCAGCCTCATCGGCCAGTCTGAGTCGGATTGAAATGGAGTTTGTATGACTCGTGTCGGTCGTAAAGCCACCAGCGAACATCCCGCCGCCACAGCCCACCTTTTGACCAATTTCGGCCGAACAATATCCCGAATCCCAACTGAACGTATCCCTGCCCCATGCAGTGATATAGGCGATCGCGAAGTTTCTGGCGCCGACGTAGGGATTGTTGTTTCTATTTGAGTCCAACATGTAGTTTCCCGATATACGAACAGGAATCTGGACGTTACTGTCTGGCCCGGAAATGCTAAACGTATAAACCAAGGCGGCTTGCGCCTCCGTGAGAGAGCTTGTGTTATCCGCAGACGGAGGCAAGAGCGAATTGGTCTGAACAGCAATTGAAGGAAGCGGGAAAGCCGCAAAGGTAACACGACCGAATTCCCCCGCGCTGAATGTTCCAAGCCCATCATAAGTCTTGTAAAACCTCTCTTCGCCGGCCTGGGCAGCGGTAATTGTTGCACTGACTGTCAAATTATCAGCCATTGCCACACTCGGAATGAGCGCGAAAGCCGACATTAGCAGAGCACTTTTTGTGAAAAGGTTCATCGTCATCTCCGATTTTCATTATTAAGTTGAACAAGGTTGTCGGTAGGCCCAACAGTGCGCTTATCAAGAACAAGCCGCATCCTCCGTGCGAAGGATGTACTGAACATGACGTTCCGCTAGCATGGTTCGCGGCGGGCCATACAGGCCGCCACCGCTGAAGTTCCTAATACAAACGGCTGGAGGCAAGCAATGAACAACACATCAATTTTAAAGCTCGGACAGCTAGGAGTCTGCGCGGCAGAAAATTGATGTCATCCAAAGCAGCGGGGTAAACG
>JAZJYP010000177.1:0-7204 GCA_040390345.1 Pseudomonadota bacterium
GTGTGCGTCACCCATCGGAAGTGCTGACCGTTGGCCAGGAAATCACCGCCAAAGTGCTCAAGTACGATCAGGAAAAGAACCGTGTTTCCCTGGGCGTGAAGCAACTGGGCGACGATCCTTGGACCGGCCTGTCGCGTCGCTACCCACAAGGCACCCGCCTGTTCGGTAAAGTGACGAACCTGACCGACTACGGCGCGTTCGTTGAAGTCGAGCAGGGCATCGAAGGCCTGGTGCACGTGTCCGAAATGGATTGGACCAACAAGAACGTCGCACCAAACAAGGTTGTCCAGCTGGGCGACGAAGTTGAAGTGATGGTTCTGGAAATCGACGAAGAGCGTCGCCGTATTTCGCTGGGCATGAAGCAGTGCAAAGCGAATCCATGGGATGACTTCGGCGTGACCCACAAGAAGGGCGACAAAGTCAAAGGCGCCATCAAGTCGATCACCGACTTCGGCGTGTTCATCGGCCTGGCCGGCAACATCGACGGCCTGGTGCACCTGTCCGACCTGTCCTGGACCGAAACCGGCGAAGAAGCCGTACGTCGCTTCAAGAAGGGTGACGAACTGGAAGCCATCGTCCTGGCCATCGACGTTGAGCGCGAGCGCGTCTCCCTGGGCGTCAAGCAACTCGAAGGCGACCCATTCAACAACTACGCAGCCATGAACGACAAAGGCTCCCTGGTAACGGGTACGGTCAAGTCGGTCGAGCCTAAAGGCGCTGTCATCGCTCTGTCCGACGACGTGGAAGGCTACCTGCGCGCTTCCGAAATCTCGCGCGATCGCGTTGAAGATGCCGGTACGCACCTGAAGGTTGGCGATTCCGTCGAAGCCCTGGTCATCAACATCGATCGCAAAGCGCGCAGCATCCAGCTGTCGATCAAAGCGAAAGATAGCGCTGAAACCCAGGAAGCGATGCAGAAGATGGCATCGTCGGCTGACAGCAACGCCGCTTCGGGCACCACCAGCCTGGGCGCGCTGCTCAAAGCTAAGTTCGATAACAAGAACTAAGACCCGTCACGATGACGAAGTCCGAGTTGATCAACCGCCTGGCTGAGCGTTATTCTCAGCTGGTGGCCAAGGATGCGGAGTACGCCGTCAAGACCATTCTCGATGCCATGACCAACGCCCTGGCGACTGGCCAGCGCATCGAGATCCGCGGTTTTGGCAGCTTTGCCCTGAACAGCCGGCCACCGCGCATCGGACGCAATCCGAAGTCTGGCGACAAGGTGATGGTCCCCGAAAAACGGGTGCCCCACTTCAAGCCAGGCAAGCAATTGCGCGAGCGGGTCGACGCGATGGTCGGGCAACCGATCATCGAAGACTGAGTCGGAAAGATGCTGAAAAACCCGCAGTGCCCACGACGGCCAAGGCCGCCGTGAGCCTGCGGGTTTTTTTATTTGTTACACTTCGCTATTCTCTTCAATAAACTGGAAACGGCCGATGAAATTCATCTCTACGATCGTAGGCTTTGTATTATTCGTCCTGTTCTTCGGCTTTGCGCTGAAAAACACGACCCCAGTTGAACTGCACTTCTTCCTCAATTACGAACTGGTCGCGCCGCTGGCGCTGATCCTGCTGGGCTTTTTCGTCGCCGGCGCCGCGCTGGGCATTTTGGCCGTCACGCCAACGGTGTTCCGCCACCGCCGCGAAAACTCCAAGCACAAGAACACCATCGCCGCCCTGCAAAGCGTCGCGCGCACTGCCAGCGTGCCGATGCAGCCGGACGCCGTCAACACGCAGCAATAAAAATAAAAACACATGGAATTTGAACTCTGGTGGCTGTTGGGGATCCCGGTCTTTTTCGCCCTGGGCTGGGTCGCCGCACGCGTCGACATCAAGCAGCTCGTGGCCGAGTCGCGCACGCTGCCGCGCGGCTATTTCAAGGGCCTGAACTTCCTGCTCAATGAACAGCCGGACAAGGCCATCGACGCCTTCATCGAAATCGTCAAGCTCGACCCCGAAACGGCCGACATGCATTTCGCCCTTGGTAACCTGTTCCGCCGCCGCGGCGAGACCGAGCGCGCCATCCGCGTGCACACCAACCTGCTGGCGCGCCCGGACCTGCCGCTCGAACAGCAGCAGCATGCGATGTACGAACTGGGCATGGACTACCTGAAGGCGGGCCTGCTGGACCGCGCCGAAGAGACCTTCAACAAGCTCGTCGACACGCAGTACGGCGTGCAGGCGCGCCGCGCGCTGCTCGAGATCTTCCAGCGCGAGAAGGAGTGGCCGCGCGCCATCGAAGCGGCGCTGGGCCTGCAGGAGTCCGGCGCCGGTGCGCGCCAAAAAGAGATCGCCCAGTTCTATTGCGAACTGGCGCAGGACGCGCTGGTGCACATGCACGTCGACGACGCGCAGGCGCTGCTGGAAAAAGCCATCCTGGCCGACCGCAAGAACGTGCGCGCTTCCATCCTCGGCGGCGACGCCCAGCTGGCCAAGGGCGACACCGAAGGCGCCTTGATGACCTGGCGCCGCGTCGAGCAGCAAAGCGTGCCGCACGTGGCCCTGGTGGCGCAGCGCCTGATGGACGGCTACCGCAAGGTGGGCCGCCCGCAGGAAGGCGTGAACCTGCTGCGCTCCTACCTGGCCGAGGCCTCGTCGATCGACCTGATCGAAGTCGTCTTCAAGGCCGTCATCGAACTCGATGGCGTGGAAGCGGCCAAGGGCCTGGTGGTGGAAGAACTGCGCCGCAATCCGACCCTGCTGGCGCTGGACAAATTGCTGGAGGCGCGCCTGATGGACGCCGACGCGGCCATCTTCAGCGAACTGTCGATGGTCAAGAACCTCGTGCACGGCTATACCTCCAAGCTGGCGCGCTACCAGTGCAGCCATTGCGGCTTCAAGGCGCGCCAGTTCTATTGGCAGTGCCCGGGATGCAGCCTGTGGGAGACCTACCCGCCGCGCCGCACCGAAGAACTAAATGTGATGAATTGAGAACCAAATGAAAATTACGATTATCGGCACCGGCTATGTTGGCCTCGTCACCGGCGCTTGCCTCGCCGAACTGGGTAACGACGTGTTCTGCCTCGACGTCGATGAAAAGAAGATCGCGCTGCTCAATAACGGCGGCATTCCGATCCACGAGCCGGGCCTGGAAGAAGTCGTCGCGCGCAACCGCGCCGCCGGCCGATTGCAATTCTCCACCGACATCGCCGCTTCCGTCGCGCACGGGACGCTGCAGTTCATCGCCGTCGGCACGCCGCCCGACGAAGACGGCTCGGCCGACCTGCAATACGTGCTCGCTGCCGCCCGCAATATCGGCAAGTATATGACCGACTTCAAAGTCATCGTCGACAAGTCCACCGTCCCGGTCGGCACGGCCGACCGCGTCGCCGCCGCCGTCAATGAGGAAATCGCCGCACGCGGCGCGCAGGCGGCGTTCTCGGTCGTCTCCAACCCGGAGTTCCTGAAAGAGGGCGCCGCGGTGGAAGACTTCATGCGCCCTGACCGTATCGTCATCGGCCACGATTCCACGCCCAACGGCGAGCGTGCGCACGACCTGATGAAGAAGCTCTACGCGCCATTCAACCGCAACCACGAGCGCACCTACTGGATGGACGTGCGCTCGGCCGAGTTCACCAAGTACGCCGCCAACGCCATGCTGGCCACGCGCATCTCCTTCATGAACGAGCTGGCCAACCTGGCCGACGAAGTGGGCGCCGATATCGAAGCGGTCCGCCATGGTATCGGTTCCGACCCGCGCATCGGCCACAGCTTCCTGTATGCCGGTGCCGGCTACGGCGGCTCCTGCTTCCCGAAAGACGTGCAGGCGCTCGAGCGCACCGCCCGCCAGTATGGCCAGGACCTGTTGATCCTGCGCGCGGTCGAAGCGGTCAACGACAGGCAGAAGGTCGTGCTGGGCAAAAAAGTCGTCCAGAGTTTTGGCGCCGATTTGAGCGGCAAGCACTTTGCCGTCTGGGGCCTCGCTTTCAAACCCAACACCGACGACATGCGCGAAGCACCAGCGCGTGTCCTGATCAAGGAATTGATGGAACGCGGCGCCACCGTCGCCGTCTACGATCCGGTCGCGATGGCCGAAGCGAAACGCGTGCTGCAGCTGGACCTCACCCCCGGGCAGATGGCCAATGTGCGCTTTGCCACCAGCCCGATGGACACGCTCAGCGGCGCCGAAGCGCTCGTCATCGTCACCGAATGGAAGGCCTTCCGCAGCCCCGACTTCGAGCAGATCAAGGCACGCCTGAAGAACCCCATCATCTTCGACGGCCGCAACCTGTTCGAGCCGGACCTGATGGCCGAAAACGGCTTTGAATACCACGGGATCGGCCGCTCGGTCCTGACGCGCAAATGAGCACCATCACCGCCCGCCTGCTCGACGCAGGGACCTACAAGCCGGTGCCGGCGCCAGCGCTGGCCACGGTGCGCATCCTTGTCGTTGGCGACGTCATGCTGGACCGCTACTGGTTCGGTGAAGTGAGCCGCATTTCGCCGGAAGCGCCGGTGCCGGTGGTGCGCATCGAAAAGCGCGAAGAACGCCTGGGCGGCGCGGCCAACGTGGCGCGCAATGCCGCCGCGCTGGGCGCGCACTGCGGCTTGCTGGGCGTGGTCGGTGCCGATGAAGCGGGTTCACAGGTCGAGCAATTACTTGTGGACTCAAGTATCCACAGCTACCTGAAACGCGACGACGCCATTTCCACCATCATCAAGCTGCGCGTGATCGGGCGCCAGCAGCAGATGGTGCGCATCGATTTCGAAGATGCGCCGACCGACAATGTCCTGCGCGACAAGCTGGCCCAGTTCAACGCACTGCTGCCGGATTACGACGTGATCATCATGTCCGACTATAACAAGGGCTCGCTGGTGAACGTGGCCGAGATGGTCAAGGCGGCGCGCCTGGCCGGCAAGATCGTCATGGTCGACCCGAAAGGCGACGACTTCACGCCCTACGCGGGCGCCACCATGCTCACGCCGAACAAGTCCGAACTGCGCCGCATCGTCGGCAGCTGGAAGAGCGAAGACCAGCTCACGGCCAAGGCCCAGGACCTGCGCCAGCAGTTGGGCCTGGACGCGCTGCTGCTCACGCGCTCGGAAGAGGGCATGAGCTTGTACACGGCCAACGAAGAACTGCACGTGCATGCCGCCGCGCGCGAAGTGTTCGACGTCTCCGGCGCCGGCGACACCGTCATCGCCACCATGGCCGCGATGCTGGGCGCGGGCATGCCGATGGCAGACGCGCTGATGATGGCCAACCGCGCCGGCGGCATCGTTGTCGGCAAACTCGGCACCGCCACGGTTACGCGAGAAGAGCTGTTCGGCGTTTGATCTGCGTCAAACGGGCCGCGTCAACAAAGATGCGGCCCCTCCGTTAGTGAACGAGGACGGCATCCGCCGGACCACCAATGGAGGAAACACCATGATCAAGAAACTGCTACTGGCCATCGCCACGATGGTCGCCACGATGACCTTCGCCCTGGCCCAGGTCGACGTCAACAAGGCCGACGCCGCCGCGCTCGACAGTGTCAACGGCCTGGGTCCGGCCAAGACCAAGGCCATCCTCGACGAACGCGCCAAGGGCGAATTCAAGGACTGGGCCGATTTCCAGAAGCGCGTCAAAGGCATCGGCGAAAAGAACGCCATCAAGCTGTCCAAGGCCGGCCTGCAAGTGAACGGCAAATCGAAAGACGGCGCCGAGATGGACATGAAGGCAACCAGCTCCGCCTCGGCCACCCGCACTGCCAAGGCGACATCGAAGTAGTTGAAAAAAACTCCCCTGTGAATACAGCCAAGCGCTGTGCGCCGTGAGATGATGACGGCGCTATGAAACCAACAGGGGAGTCACACATGCAGCGCATTCCTACCGCACTCGTTTTGGCACTGGCCGCTGTGACAGCCAATGCCGCCGAACCGGACACCACCCGCCGCCAGGGCGACATCGACAAGATCGTGGGCGAGATTTCGCCACAGCGCATCGAGGCGACGATCCGCAAGCTGGTCAGCTTCAAGACGCGCCACACGATGTCCGACACCGTGTCGGAGACCGAAGGCATCGGCGCCGCGCGGCGCTGGATCAAGTCCGAGCTCGAACGTTGCGGCGCCGGCAAGCTGCAAGTGGCGTTCGACGGCTACATGGCCCCTGTATCGGCGCGCATTTCGCGCCCTACCGAAGTGGTCAACGTTGTCGCCACGCTGCCCGGTACGCAGGCCGCCTCGAAAGAGCGCATCTACGTCGTCAGCGGCCACTACGACTCGCGCAATACCGACATCATGGACAACAAAGGCCTCGCGCCGGGCGCCAATGACGACGCCTCCGGCACTGCCGCCGTGATGGAAATGGCTTGCGTGATGGCGCGCCACCAGTTCGACGCCACCTTGATGTTCATGACCGTGGCCGGCGAAGAACAGGGCTTGCTGGGCGCGGGCCACGCCGCCGAACAGGCGCGCCTGAAGAACCTCAATGTCGCCGGCATGATCACCAACGACATCATCGGCAGCTCGCGCGCCGACGACGGGCGCATCGACAACAGCCAGGTACGCCTGTTCGCCGAAGGCGTGCCGCCGCTCAAGGAAATCAATGACGCGCTGCGCACCCTGATCACGACGGGCGGCGAAAACGATTCGATCTCGCGCCAGCTGGCGCGCCACGTCAAGGAAATCGGCGAGCGCTATGTCCCCAACTTCAAGGTCACGGTGGTGCAGCGGCGCGACCGCTACCTGCGCGGCGGCGACCATATGCCCTTCCTCGAGCGCGGCTTCGCGGCGCTGCGCTTCACCGAGCCGAACGAAGACTTCTCGCACCAGCACCAGAACGTGCGCAAGGAGGGCAATGTGATGATCGGCGACCTGCCCGAGTATGACGATTTTGAGTACATCGCCAAGGTCGCGCGCGTGAATGCCGCGGCATTGGCCACGCTGGCGCTGGCCCCGGCCGCGCCGCAAAAGGTCCAGGTGCGCACGGCGCAGCTCGAGAACGACACCACGCTGCTCTGGCAAGCCAACACCGAGCCCGACCTGGCCGGTTACCGCATCGTCTGGCGCGAAACGACGGCCGCGCAGTGGCAGGGTTCGCAGTGGGTGGGCAATGTGACGGAAGCGAAGGTCAAGCAATCGAAAGACAACGTCTTCTTCGGCGTGCAGGCGGTCGACAAGGACGGCAACGTCAGCGTCGCCACCTACCCAATACCGCTGCGCTAATCAACACCGGGGTCAGACCACGATTCCGAAGCAACAAATTAAATGGGGTCAGTGTC
>JAZJYP010000178.1:0-10155 GCA_040390345.1 Pseudomonadota bacterium
TTCAATCCGGCCCTTCACGGGACTTGACGACATTAACAGTATCTACGCCACCGCCCGCGCCGCCGGCAAAGGCGTAGGGTGGGTAAGCGCACAGCGCGTCACCCACCATGTAGCACCCAAAAGCAAAAGCCACCCGAAGGTGGCTAATTTGTAGAGCAGCAGCAGCGCCGCGCGCTTAGCGGTGCGACGCGAGCGTCGTTGGCAGGCTGTGCAGGTAGGCGGCGAGGTCGGCCACGTCCTTGTTCGACAGGGCCTTGACCTGGCCACCCATGATGGCGTTGCTGCGGCCGTTAGGACCGTCGCCGCGCTTGTAGGCCGTCAGCGCATGCTCGAGGTAGTCCTGGTGCTGGCCGGCCAGCTTCGGATAGCTCGGGTCGATCGGGTTGTTGAACTTGTCGCCGTGGCAGGCCGCGCAATTGTTCTTCTTGGCCAGGGCTTCACCATTGGCGACGTTGCCGCCGGCGAAAGCGTTCAGCGACAGCAGGGCCAGGAACAGGGCTGGAATCAGTTTTTTCATGGTTCAGTCCTTATTTCTGTGCGGTTTGGGTTTGCTGGCTGTAGTAGGCAGCGACGTCGGCGATATCCTGGTCCGACAGCGTGGCGGCGATGCCGCGCATCGATGGATGCTTGCGCTCACCCTTTTTGTAGGCATTGAGCGCGTTCTCGATGTACTTGGCCGACTGGCCGCCAATCATCGGCACTTGGTACACTTCCGGGAAGGTTGCCTTGTAGTTCGGGATGCCGTGGCAGCCGATACACATTTCAACCTTGGCCTTGGCGGCCGTGGCGTTTCCAACGACGTCCGCTGCGGTCGCTACGTGGGCGACGCCGGCAAGCACGAGGAGTGCGAAGATTTTTTTCATGGTGGCGAGAAGTAGTTGTAATCGGATCAGGCAGGTGCAAAAAGCGTCTCTTTCCTTGTCTTTTGCACTATCAACCTGCGATTTTAACCCAAGACGCCACCTGAGTCCACTTTGATCAGCGGCCCGCCCGGCGGCGCGCAGCCCGGCCAAGCATGCCCAGACCAGCCAGCAGCATGGCGTAGGACGCCGGTTCCGGCACTGGCGGCGGCGTGGCCGAAGAGACGCCATCGAGGTGCACGCTCCAGTTGTGGCCCATATCGCAGTGGCTCACAGGCTGGCACCAGCTTGCCAGCGGCACCGGCGTGTCATGGTCGAATTTGAAGCCATCGGCCAGGGTGTGGCTGTTCGCAAAATTATTAAAGGTGGCGATGGTAAACAAGTAGTGGCCGGCCGGCAGCGTGGCAAAGGTCAGGCCGGAATCGAACACGGTCTGGCCGGGCGCGATATGCGCATCGTCATCGTTCTGCCCCACCATGGCGCCGTTGCGCCAGACCGCCGTGATCGGGTCGAAATTGGCGCCATCGAGGAAGGAGTCGGTCCACACGCGCACGTCGGTGGCATCCGCGTCGAGCGTGAAGGGAATTTGCACCACATCGTTGTGGAAGCTGATCTGGCCGCTGAAATTGAAGCTTGCAGCCTGGCTTGCACCGGCGAGTGCACATAGGGCGGCACCGGCAATGAATTGTTTCAATGACATGAATTTATCCTCTCTGAGTCTTGCCGAACACGGGAATGCGTCAGCACGAGCCGGAAAGATTATCATAATATTATTTATTATGTATTTTCAATCGTGCCAATAAAACAATTAATGGAATGCACCCTCCAACGCCCTGGCATGCCGGTCTTGCACTTCTGACTTATACTCGACAGACCTCTATCACTTGCCACAACATCCCATGCATGCACCGACTCCCCAACGCTTCGAAGGCTCGTCCGGCTATGTCGCCACGCCTGACCTCAAACTGGCCGTCAATGCCGCCCTGACCCTGCAGCGCCCCCTGCTGATCAAGGGTGAGCCGGGCACCGGCAAGACCATGCTGGCCGAGGAAGTGGCCGCCGCGCTGAACATGCCGCTGATGCAGTGGCATATCAAGTCGACCACCAAGGCCCAGCAAGGCTTGTATGAGTACGATGCCGTCTCGCGCCTGCGCGACTCGCAGCTGGGCGACGAGCGCGTGCGCGACATCCACAATTACATCGTCAAGGGCGTGCTGTGGCAGGCTTTCACGGCGCCCGAGCCGGTGGTGCTGCTGATCGACGAGATCGACAAGGCCGACATCGAGTTCCCCAACGACCTGCTGCGTGAACTGGACCGCATGGAGTTCTACGTCTACGAGACGCGCGAAATGGTCGTGGCCAAGCACCGTCCGCTGGTGATCATCACCTCCAACAACGAAAAAGAACTGCCGGACGCATTCCTGCGCCGCTGCTTCTTCCACTACATCAAGTTCCCCGACAAGGACACGATGGAGCAGATCGTCAAGGTCCACTATCCGACCCTCAAGCAAGACCTCTTGACCCAGGCGCTGCAAAGCTTCTACGAAGTGCGCGACGTGCCGGGCCTGAAAAAGAAACCGTCGACCTCCGAGTTCCTCGACTGGCTCAAACTGCTGCTGGCCGAAGACATCGGCCCCGACGCCTTGCGCAGTCAAGACCACAAGGCCGTCGTGCCGCCGCTGCACGGCGCCCTGCTCAAGAACGAACAGGACGTGCACCTGTTCGAACGCCTGGTGTTCATGTCGAGGACGAACCGCTGATGATCCAGGTCACGCCCCTGACGCTCGAATTCAATGGCGTGCGGCTCGAGCCGCTCACGCTGGCCCACGCCGGCGCCCTGCGCGATGCCGCCAGCGACGGCGCGCTGTGGAACCTGCGCATCACGTCGGTGCCGCGCCCGGAAGAGGTCGAGCACTACATCCGCACGGCCCACGAGATGGCCAACCGCCAGGCTTTCGCCGTCATCGACGCGGCCAGCGGCGCCGTGCTGGGCACGACCAGCTTCCACGACATCGTGCCCGAGGTCGACCGCGTTGAAATCGGCTGGACCTGGTACGGCAAAAGCCACCAGCGCAGCCACGTCAACACCAGCTGCAAGCTGATGCTGCTCTCGCACGCCTTCGACACGCTCGGCTGCGCGGTGGTCGGCCTGCGCACGGATAACTTCAATTTCGCCTCGCAGGCGGCCATCGAACGCCTGGGCGCCAAGAAAGACGGCGTGATCCGCCACCACCACCCGCGCCGCGACGGCACCGTGCGCGACACCGTCATGTATTCGATCCTGCGCGGCGAATGGCCCGAGATCAAATCGCACCTGCACTACAAGCTACAGCGGGGCTGAGATGCTGATCGATTTCTTCTTCACGCTCAAGGACGCCAGGATCCCGGTCACGATCAAGGAATTCCTGACCCTGCTCGAAGCGATGGAAAAGGGCGTGACCGGCCCCTCGATGGACGACTTCTATTACCTCTCGCGCCTGACGCTGGTCAAGGACGAAGCCCATTACGACAAGTTCGACCGCGCCTTTGCCCACTACTTCAAGGGCATCAACGCCGTTTTCGAGAACAACACGGCCATTCCGCTCGACTGGCTGCTCAAGCGCATGGAACGCGAACTGTCCGACGAGCAGAAGGCGGCGCTGGAGAAGTTCGGCTACGACAAGTTGATGGAGCGCCTGAACGAATTGCTGAAAGAGCAGAAGGAGCGCCACGAAGGCGGCAGCAAGTGGATCGGCACGGACGGCACTTCGCCGTTCGGCAATGGCGGCAGCAACCCCGAAGGCATCCGCATCGGCGGCAAGGGCGGCAAGCGCAGCGCCGTCAAGGTGTGGGAGCAGCGCGCCTACAAGGATTACGACACCGAGCGCGAACTGGGAACGCGCAATATCAAGGTGGCGCTGCGGCGCCTGCGCAAGTTCGCGCGCGAAGGCCATGACGAAGAACTGGCGCTCGACGCCACCATCCGCGCCACCGCCAACAACGCCGGCTACCTCGATATCAAGATGCAGCCCGAGCGCAAGAACAAGATCAAGGTGCTGATGCTGCTCGACGTGGGCGGCACCATGGACGACCATATCGAGCGCGTCGAAGAACTGTTTTCGGCCTCGAAGACCGAATTCAAGAATATGGAATTCTTCTACTTCCATAACTGCGTGTATGACTACCTGTGGAAGAACAACCGGCGCCGCAACGCCGAGCGCTTCCCCACCTGGGACATCCTGCGCAAATACCCGCCCGACACCAAGCTCATTTTTGTCGGCGACGCCACCATGAGCCCTTACGAGGTGCTGCAGCCGGGCGGCTCGGTCGAATACAACAACGAAGAGGCGGGCGCCGAATGGCTGGCGCGCTTCACCAACGCCTTCCCCAAGTTCATCTGGCTCAATCCGGAGCCGGAAGCGGTGTGGCAATATCGCCAGTCGATCTCGGTGATCAAGCAGATCATGAATAACCGGATGTTCCCGCTCACGATCGAGGGCCTCGAGCGCGCCATGCGATTACTCAGCAAGTGAATCGTGCGCGCCCCGCGCTCAAGTAGAATGAATGAAGACTTTCTACAGGGGCCCACGATGCCGGACCTGCTGACCATACTGACCAGCCTGTCCTGGCCGGTCGCCCTGGCCATTGCCTGGCTGGCCGGCGAATTCGGCCTGCGCTGGACGGGACTGCCGCGCATCAGCTTCTATGGCCTGATCGGCTTCGCGCTTGCCAGCGCCCAGCTGGGCGTGCTGCCGCCACCGGGCAGCGGCCCGGTGCTGGCCCTGGCCGACGTGGCCTTCGGCCTGATCCTGTTCGAACTGGGTTATCGCATCAACCTGCGCTGGCTGCGCGCCAATCCCTGGCTGGGCGTGGCCGGCCTGGTCGAGGCCAGCGCCACCTTCGCCGCCGTCTACCTGGTGGCGCAGTGGTATGGCACGTCCACCATGACGGCGCTGATGCTCTCGGCCCTGGCCATGTCGACCTCGCCAGCCACCCTGATCCGCATCATCAACGAACAGCGTGGCTCCGGCCAGGTCAGCGAACGGGTGCTGCACCTGTCGGCCCTGAACTGCGTGCTGTCGGTCTTCGCCTTCAACATCATCGTCAGCTTCTGGATCTTCCATAGCGCCGACGATCTTGGCGACGCCGCCGCCAACAGCTTCCTGGCCCTGTTGCTCTCGGGGGCGGTGGGCGCCATCTTCGGCGTGGCCGTGCCGGCCCTGCTGCGCGCCTTGGGCGGCATGGCGCGCGACGCCACGGTGGCCTATGCGCTGGCGGTGATCCTGCTCGTCTCCATCACCTATACCGCCCTGCTCTCGCCCGTGGTGGCGGCACTCGCCTTCGGGCTGACGGCGCGCTACCGGCGCGTCGCCTTCAGCCTCACGCAGCGCAATTTCGGCGCCCTGGGCGAGCTGCTCACGGTGCTGCTGTTTGTCTACGCCGCCTCGACGCTGAACTGGCGCCAGGCCATCGATGGCGGCCTGCTGGCGCTCGGCGTGGTCGGTGCGCGGCTGCTGGCCAAGACGGTGGGCGTGACGCTGTTCTCGCACCTGTCCGGCATCTCGTGGCGCAAAGGCGCATTGACCGGCCTGGCGCTCGCGCCCGTGTCGGTATTTGCCATCCTGCTGCTCGAACACGCCAGCCAGCGCGGCGTGCCAGTGGTCGACGAACTGCGCGCCATGGCCGCCGTGACGATGCTGCTCGAAGTGTTCGGCCCGATCATCATCGAGCGCGCCCTGGTCTGGGCGCGCGAGGCACAGGTGCCCCATGCCTCTTGAACCATTCGCCAAATCCGAGGCGCTGACTTTCGGCGTCGAGCTGGAATTGCAGCTGGTGAGCCTGTCGGACTTCGACCTGGCCGCCGCCAGCCCGGACCTGCTGCACCTGCTGGCGCAAAAGCCCTTCCCCGGCAATGTCACGCCGGAGATCACCGAGAGCATGATCGAAATTAATTCGAGCATCCACACCAGCCACCTGCCCTTGCTGGGCGAATTGATCGCCATCCGCGACACCCTCGTGGCCGCCGGCGACCGCCTCAATGTGGGCCTGTGCGGTGGCGGCACCCATCCGTTCCAGCATTGGTCGGCGCGCACCATCTTTTCCAAGCCGCGCTTCCAGGAACTGTCGTCCCTGTATGGCTACCTGGCCAAGCAGTTCACCGTGTTTGGCCAGCACGTGCATATCGGCTGCGCCAGCGGCGACGATGCCCTGTTCCTGCTGCATTCGCTGAGCCGCTACATTCCCCACTTCATTGCCCTGTCCGCTTCCTCGCCCTTCGTGCAGGGCCACGACAGTGGCTTCGAATCGTCGCGCCTCAATTCCGTGTTCGCCTTTCCGATGAGCGGGCGCGCGCCCTTCCTGCTGCGCTGGGACGACTTCGCCAACATCTATTTCGCCAAGATGGAAGGCACCGGCATCATCAAGAGCATGAAGGACTTTTACTGGGATATCCGGCCCAAGCCCGAATACGGCACCATCGAGCTGCGCGTGTGCGACACGCCGTTGACGGTGGAACGGGCGGCGGCGCTGGCGGCCTACCTGCAGGCGCTGTGCCGCCATTTGCTCGAGCGGGGCGAGGCGCCACCGCTTGAAGACGACTACCTGGTCTACAACTACAACCGCTTCCAGGCTTGCCGCTTCGGCCTCGATGGCGCCGTGGTCCATCCCAAGACCTATGCCACGGTGTCGCTGCGCGACGATATCCGCGCCACCTTGCGCCAGATGGAGCCGCATGGGCTGGCACTGGGCAGCACGGCCGCCTTGCGCCACCTCGACCGCGTGGCCGGCGACAGCACCGACGCCACCTGCCTGCGCGGCCAGCACGAAGCCCAGGGCAGCGCGGCCGGGATGGTCGATTACGCGATCCGGCGCTTCCGCGGCCAGGGTTAGCATCGCGTGGGCACTTGTGCCGACGCGATGCTAACTGCGCCACATCAAAATCGCGTTTCGCGCGCAGCGCGCAGGAATTCGTCGAGGATGGGCGTGCAATCGAGCAGTTCGACCCCGCCCGCGCGATGGAATTCCGGATGCCACTGCAAGCCCATGACGAAGTCCGCGCGCAGGTAGCGGATCGCCTCGACGACGCCGTCTTCGTCCGAGACCGCCTCGACCACCACATCGCGCCCCAGTTCCTTGACCGCCTGGTGGTGGATCGAATTGACAACTGGCCGGGCCTGGCCGGGGAACATCGCTTCGAGCGAGGAGCCGCGCGCGAAACGGATCGCGTGGCGATGCGCGTCGTAGTCGGGATGGACATGGGCGATCGCCTCGGGCATGTCGGTGGCCACGTCCTGGTACAGGCTGCCGCCGAAGGCCACGTTGATCAGCTGGCAGCCGCGGCACACGCCCAGCACCGGCTTGCCGGCGTCGACGAATTCGTGCAGCAGTTCCAGCTCGTAGGTGTCGCGCGCGCGGTCGCCACTCCATTCGGGCCGGGTCGGCGTTTCGGAATAGGTTTGCGGCGACACGTCGGCGCCGCCCTGCAGCACCAGGCCGTCGAGGTGGCGCGCATAGTGGCGCAAGGTGATATTGCTGGGGTGAAGCAAACCATTGGTATTGACCGTCGGCACCATGAACACCAGCACATCGCGCGACATGACCCACTGGGCGATGGATTCCTCGAGGTATTGCAGGTTTTTGCTGCGCAGGCCGGTGGCGCCGGGTTCGGGGTGGAAGATACGGGCTGACACGCCGATGCGCAAGGTACGCCGCATGAACTGGCGGCCGAGGCGCTCGCCGAATGCACGCCAGCGCGAGCGCAGCACGCGCCAGCCCAGGCCAAAGGGCGTCTGGTCCGGCTTCTGGTAGCGCGGCGGCGCGTCGCTGGCGCGCCGGTCCGGAATGCGCTCGGGAGCATCGTGGTCAGCCATGGCTCCACTATAGTCCGGCTGGCGCCGCGCACGATTGGATTTGTCGCGGAGGCGCCGTTGTGGTGGGTATCGCTGCGCTCGCATGGCAGAGGCGTAGGGTGGGCGAGCGCAGCGATACCCACCAAGGGTCAGGTTGGCAACGACAGCAGCTTCTTGAGCGCGGCTGACAGGTGACGGTCGGCCACGGGCTTGTCGAGCACGCCGCGGATGCCGGCGCTGCGGGCGCGCGCGCTGTCGAATGCGAAGCTGCCGCCCACCAGCAGCACCACCGCGATACGGGTGGCACCGGCCAGCGCCTTGATGGCACCGCACAAGGCATACGGGTCGATGCCGGGCGTGGAGGTGTTGATCAGCACCAGTGACACCGGCGTCTCGTCGCACAGGCGCACGGCCATCGGTGCGCTGTCGGTCCATTCGATCGACAGCTTGCGCGGGCTGAGCAGTTGCACCACATGGTCGCGCAAGGCGCAGCCGCGGTCGACAATCAGCACCGCGCCGGTGGGCGGCGCGCGCCGCATCTTTTCGTATTCGCCCGGGTCGGTCAAGTCGAAGTCAAGCCGTTCGCGGCGGCGCCGCTCGGGCACGCTGGGCAGGCCGCGCGCCGTGATGCCGGCCATGGCATCGGCGCGTTCGTCCACCAGTTCGGCCAGCAAGCGATACAGTTGGGCGGCGGCAAAGGGGCGCGCCATGCGCGGGAAGGGCAGCTCGACCGGTGCCACGCCCACCAGCAGGGCCGGCTGCAGCGGACCGGGATTGAGCGCGGCCAGGCGCGCCAGCGATTTGAGGTCTTCGCCGTTGGCGATGTAGAAGTCGGGCTCCTGCAGGCTTTCGTCGAGCAGGCAGAAATACGAGGGGCCGGCAGCGGGGGCCAGCTCGAGCAGGCCGCCGATGTGCGCGCTGTCCTCGGCGTCAAAACCGATCAAGCGTATGGCAAACGGGTACTTTTGCGCGTCCATGCGGACAATCTAACCACATTCGCCGCCGGAGGCAAGGTCTGGTCCGAGAGCGCGAGGCGCAAAGCGAGCGCTGTGGCGTCAGCGCGGCGGCCTTGTGCGTGCGCTCGATTTCAGCAGGTGCAAAAGAAAAACTTACTCATCACTGCCTTCTACGTGCCTGCTATCGCCCATGGAAAAACGCGTGTCGCGCAAAAATTTGGGCCGCCGCGTCATGGGCGCGTAAAATATTGCGGCGATAATACTGTGATTTTATCCAGTTATTTTGCCGATCGCGTTAGAATGCAGCGCATGCCTCCGAATTTAATGAACATTTTGACAACGTATGGCCACCAAAAAACCAGCATCCGACTATAGCGAAGCCTCCATCCGGGTCCTCAAGGGACTCGAGCCCGTCAAACAGCGTCCCGGTATGTATACCCGGACCGAGAACCCGCTGCACATCATCCAGGAAGTGATCGACAACGCCGCCGATGAAGCCCTGGGCGGCAATTGCAAGCAGATCGACGTGACCCTCAACACCGACGGATCGGTGACGGTGGAAGACGACGGCCGCGGCATCCCGGTCGGCCTGCACCCGGAAGAAGGCGTGCCGACGGTGGAAATCGTCTTCACGCGCTTGCACGCGGGCGGCAAGTTCGACAAGGGTTCGGGCGGGGCGTATGCCTTCTCGGGCGGCTTGCACGGCGTGGGCGTGTCGGTGACGAACGCGCTGTCGTCGCGCCTGGAGATTTCGGTGTGGCGCAAGGAACCCGACGGCACGGGCTTTCACCACATGGTGTTCTCGGACGGCGACGTGATCGAGCCGCTGGTGTCCTCGCCCGCGCCGCGCGACGGCAAGAAATCCGGCACGCGCGTCACTGCCCTGCCGAACCCGAAGTATTTTGATTCGCCGGCCATCTCGCACCCCGAGCTGCAGCGCCTGTTGCGCTCGAAAGCCGTGTTGCTGCCCGGCGTGACCGTCACGCTGACGAACGCCAAGACGGGCGACAAGCAGACCTGGAAGTATGAAGACGGCCTGCGCGGCTACCTGGTCGAAGCGCTGGCGCAGTCGACCAGTGCCGAGCCGGTGATCCCCTTCTTCGAGGGCGAGCAGTATGCCAACGGCGACGCCGACGGCTTTGCCGAAGGCGAAGGCGCGGCCTGGGTGGTGGCATGGACCGAGGAAGGCGCCATCGTGCGCGAGTCCTATGTCAACCTGATCCCCACACCGAATGGCGGCACCCACGAATCGGGCCTGCGCGACGGCCTCTTTGGCGCGGTCAAGAACTTCGTCGAGATGCACTCGCTGCTGCCCAAGGGCGTCAAGCTGCTGCCCGAAGACGTGTTTGCGCGCGTCTCGTTTGTGTTGTCGGCCAAGGTGCTGGACCCGCAGTTCCAGGGCCAGATCAAGGAGCGCCTCAATTCGCGCGACGCCGTGCGCCTGGTATCGACCTTCTCCAAGCCGCCGCTCGAACTGTGGCTGAACCAGCACGTCGAATACGGCAAGAAGCT
>JAZJYP010000179.1:0-26515 GCA_040390345.1 Pseudomonadota bacterium
GCCGCCGGCGCGGCCCTTTGCCGCCTGGTTCGACGGCATCGGCTGCTTCACCCTGGGCGCACTGCGGCGCCTGCCACGGCCCGGCCTGCAGCGGCGCTGCGGCCGGCCCCTGCTCGACATGCTCGACGCCGCCCACGGCGAGACGGCCGAGCTGTTCGACTGGATCGAGGCGCCCACCACCTTCCGCGCCCACCTCGAACTGTTCGACCGCGTCGAGCATGCCGAAGCGCTGGTGTTCGGCGCCCACCGCCTGCTGCTGCAAATGACGGGCTGGCTGTGCGCGCGCCAGCTGGCGGTCGAGCGCATCACGCTCGCGCTCGAGCACGAGCGGGGCAAGGTCGCGCGCGCGCCCACCGTCATCGAGATCGCCCTGGCCGAGGCGACCTGGCGCGACGAGCATCTGCTGCGCCTGCTCAAGGAACGCCTGGGCAAGCAGGTGCTCGACGCGCCCGTGATCGGCCTGTGCCTGGAAGCGCCCCAGGTGCAGGCGATGGCGCCGCCGAGCGAGTCGCTGTTCCCCGAGCCGGGCGGCAGCGCGCAGGACCAGCAGCGCCTGCTCGAATTGCTGGTCGCGCGCCTCGGCGCCGACAATGTGCTGCAGGCCGCACCGCTGGCCGACTACCGGCCCGAGCTGGCCAACCAGTGGCTGCCGGTGCAGCCGGCGGCCCGTGCGGGCAGCGCGGCCCAGCTGCCGCCGGACGTGCTCAGCCTGCCGCGCCCGGCCTGGCTCTTGGCCAAGCCGGTGGCCCTCTTGATGCGCGAGCACCGGCCGTTCTATGGTTCACCGCTGAAGATGGCGTCGGCGCCCGAGCGCATCGAAGCGGGCTGGTGGAACGGCCCGCAAACGCGCGACTACTTCATCGCCGAAGGGCTGGACCACGCCCACTACTGGGTCTACCGCGAGCGCATCGTTGGCAGCGACGGCGGCACCGACCTGCGCTGGTACCTGCAAGGCCTGTTCGCTTGACTTTGTAATGTGAGGCATTACACTCTAACCAATCGGGTGAAGCATGATCACTTCATTTCGACACAAGGGCCTGGCCCGTTTGTGGCCACGCGAACGATGTCAATCTGGAGGACTACCACTAATGGAATCCCTGCGTGATCCACGACGACGCCCGACTCATCCCGGCGAAATCCTTCGCGAAGACGTCTTGCCTGCCTTGAAAATGACGCAAACCGAATTGGCCAAACTGCTCGACGTGAGCCGCCTGAGCGTGTCAGAACTGGTCAACGAAAAGCGCGCACTGTCGCCGGACATGGCCGTGCGTCTCGGTATCTTGTTTGGCAACGGACCAGAGTCCTGGCTGCGCATGCAGCAAGCCCTGGACCTGTGGGAGGTCAGGCAAAAGCCGAAGACGATGCTCAAGATCAAGCCGCTGCCGCGCAAGCGGCGCGGCGACTTGCTCGCTGCCTGAGCCAGCTAGCGCGCCAGCGCGCGCGTGAACAGGTAGTCCGAGGAGACGACGTTGTTGCGGTAGTGCTGGGCCGCGAGCGCCTCGAATTCTTGCCGGATCGCCGCCAGCTTGGGCGGATCGCCGGCCAGGCCCTCGACCAGCTTTTGCATCGGTCCCACGGAACGCTCCATGAATTCGCGGTAGTGCGCCAGGCTCAGGGCCGGGAACAGCATGCTGCCGCGTTCGAAGAAGGGCGCCTCGAAATGCGGCGCGAGCCGTTCGGCCACCAGCGCCGGAACGCCCCACTGGACCGGCGGCGACGCGCCAGGCGGCAGGGGCGGCGAATTGCGGCCCACGAACATGAACATCTTGCCGACGAAATGCTCGGGCGGCCAGGTGGCAAAGGCGATGCGCCCGCCCGGCTTGAGCACGCGCCGCATCTCGGCCATCGTGACGTCGGGGCGCGGCGCGAACATGTGGCCAAACTGGCTCAGCACCACGTCGAACGAGGCGTCGGGATAGGGCAGGGCTTCGGCGTCGCCCTCGGTCCAGCGGATGTCCACGCCGGCAACGCCGGAATTCAGGTGTGCTTGTTCGAGCAGGGCCGGCGTCAGGTCCAGGCCCGTGACGTGCGCGCCGGCGCGCGCCGCCGTCACCGCCACCACGCCAGTGCCGGTGCCCACGTCGAGCACCGACTCGCCCGGCGCAATGCCGGCAAAGCTGACCAGGTGCGCCGCGATGGGCGTGGTGAACATGGCTGTCGGCGTGAACGACGCCCACATCGCGCGTTGCCGTTCCTTCAGTGCTGCAAATGGATCGTCGCTCATGATGCCCTCCAGGGTAGGTGGGCCGATTTTACGCCTTATTTTCAGCGCACGACTTCCATCTTGGTCTGCTTGCCGCCGCGGTAGGTGTACAGCGTCATGGCCGGGTCGATCAGGTCGCCGTTGCTGTCGAAGGCGATATTGCCGGTGATGCCGGCGTAGTGGATCTTCGCGATCTCGGGCGTGAATTTGGCCGGGTCGGTCGACTTCGCATTCTGCATCGCCGTGGCGATGATCATCACCGCGTCGTAGGCATACGGTGCATAGGTTTGCAGGTCGATGCCGAACACTTTTTTATAGCGCAGCACGAAGTCGGCAAAGGCTTTTTCCTGCGCGCCCGTCACGCCGCCGGCCACCGCGCAGGTGACCTTGTTTTCGCCCACGCCGTCGCCGGCCAGCTGGCCCAGCTTCTCGGAGCAGACGCCGTCGCCGCCCATGAATTTGGCATTCACGCCGAGCGCCTTCATCTGCTTGAGCATGGGGCCGGCTACCGCGTCCATGCCGCCGTAGAACACCATGTCCGGATTCTTGCCCCTGACCTGGGTGAGGATGGCGCTGAAGTCGGTCGCCGTGTTGGTGGTGAACTGGCGGCTGATGATGTCGGTGCCGCCCGGCGTGGCCTTGACGCCCTTGACGAATTCGTCGGCCAGGCCCTGGCCGAAGGCGGTGCGGTCATCGATCACGGCGATGCGCCGGGCACCGAGTTTTGTCACCGCATAGCGCCCCAAGGTGCTGCCCAGCTTGTTGTCGTTGGCGACCATGCGGAACACGGTCTTGAAGCCCTGGTGCGTAAATATCGGTGTGGTCGAGGATGGCGAAATCTGCGGGATGCCGGCGTTGTTGTAGATCTTCGATGCGGGCACGGTGGTGCCGGAATTGAGGTGGCCGACCACGCCAACGACATGGGCGTCGACCAGTTTTTGCGCCGCCGCCGTACCCTGTTTCGGGTCGCTCCCGTCGTCTTCGCTCACCAGCACCAGCCTGACCTTCTTGCCGCCGACGACGAAGCCTTTGGCATTGAGGTCGTCGATGGCCAGGCGCGCGCCGTTTTCGGTGTCTTTACCCAGATGGGCACTGGGTCCCGTCAATGCGGTCGCGCTGCCGATGCGTACTTCCTCGTCGGCCATTGCAGGTAGGGCGAAGGCGAGCGGCAGGATCAGGGCGGCAGGGGTGAAGCGCATCATGACGGACTCCAGGGAATGGCAATGGGGCCGATTGTAACGCGTAACGCGGCGCTTTCCCGCTATATACTGGCACGCTAAATATTCCGGAGGCCACTTGTCCCGCTACCTGCCCGCCGTCTTGCTCCTCGCCGCCAGCGCCGCCTTTGCCAGCGACCGGCAAATTCCCTTCTGGCCCGATGCGGTGCCCGCGGCCATCCACGCCACGGTCGATGGCAACGCCGCGCTCGAAACCGTGCGCTCGTTGGGCCGCTTCCACCGCGTGCACGGTTCGCCCGGCTTCGCCGCCGCGGCGGACTGGGTGCGGGGCCAGGCGCTCGCTGCGGGGCTCGCCGATGCCTCGGTGGAGCACCTGCCCGCCGACGGCAGCACGCAATATGCCCACTTCCGCAGCTACCTTGGCTGGAATCCGCACGATGCCCGCCTCGACGAAGTGGCGCCGCAAGCGCGGCCAATCGCCAGCTTCCCCCAATTGCCGGTGGCCCTGGCCGACTACAGCCAGGATGCCGACGTCACCGCCGAACTGGTCGACGTGGGCGCCGGCACGTCCGCCAAAGACTACGAAGGGCGCGACGTCAAAGGCCGCATCGTCATCGCCAGCGGCGCACTGCCGGCGGTGCACCGCATGGCCGTGGAACAGCGCGGCGCGCTCGGTTTCCTGTCCGACTTCCCGAACCAGACCACCGCCTGGTCGGGCGATGATCCCGACCTGGTGCGCTGGGGCCACCTCTCGCCCTACGAAACGAAGAACCGCTTCGCCTTCATGCTCTCCAAACGCCAGTCCCGCGACTACCGCGCGCGCCTGGCCGCCGGCGAGCAGATCAAGCTGCACGCCGTGGTCCACGCGCAGATGCAAGGAGCCAGCTTCGACGTCGTCTCGGCGACGATTCCCGGGACGGACCCGAGTGCGGGCGAGGTCGTGCTGACGGCCCACCTGTGCCACCAGTCGGCCGGCGCCAACGACAATGCCTCGGGCAGCGCCGCGATCCTCGAAGTGGCGCGCGCGCTCAGCCGCGCCATCGCCAACGGCAGCATTCCAAAGCCGCGCCTGACGATCCGCTTCCTGTGGACACCGGAGATCGCCGGTTCGCAAGCCTGGCTGGCGCGCCATTCCGACATCGCCAAACGCATCGTCGGCGGCATCCACATGGACATGGTCGGCGCCGTGCTGGCGACGACGCATTCGACCTTCCACCTGTCGCAAACGGCGGCCTCGAACCCGCACGTGCTCGACGACATCGGCCAGGCCTTCTTCGACCAGGTGGTGGCAGCATCGGGCCGCCATGCGGAGCGCGGCGGCGACGGCTACCAGGGCTTTGTCACGCCGGGCGGCACGCGCGACGTGTTCCTTGGCGACGTGCGCCCGATGGAACTGGGCAGCGACCACGAAGTGTTTTCGGCCGCCGGCTGGGGCATCCCCATGCTGTACTTCCACGATTGGCCCGACGTGACGATCCACACCAACAAGGACCAGCCGGAAAACCTCGATACGACCAAGCTGGGACGCGTCGTCTACCTTGGCGCGGGTATCGCCTACACGCTCGCCGCCTTGCCCGACACCGAAGCGCCGAAGCTGGCCGCGCTGGCCCAGTCATCGACGGAGAAAAACCTTGCCGTTGCACGCCTGCGCCGCGCCTTGTCGGCCGACCCGCGCGACGGTAGCCTCGCCTTGCGCGAGGCCTTCGCCACCGCAGACGCGCGCATGGCATCGCTGGCGCGCCGCTGGCCAACGGCGCCTGCCGGCGGAAAGCACGAATCGATCGCCGTGCCTGCCGGGCGCGACACGCGCGTGCCGATGCGCAGTGCCGACGTGCGCGGACCGCTCAAGGTCTATTACTACGACTTCGAGGAAGCGAGCCTGGCCAGGCGCAAAATAGAAGCGGCAAGCCTGCCGGTACTGCCGCCGCTGGACGGCCTTGACGACGATTTCATGGCCTACGAAGCGCTCAATCTCGCCGACGGCAAGCGCAGCGTCAGCGAGATCCGCGACGTGCTGACTGGCCGCTACGCGCCGCTGCCGCAGGCGTTCGTGACGAACTATTTCGAACGCCTGGCGCGCGCAGGTATCGTCAGCTGGAAGTAAATTCCATCGGCACGAAATCGAGGCCGTGCCGTGTCTGCTGCGCGCCCACGACGACGAAGCCGAAGCGCTCATAGACCGGGATCGCCGGCGGAGCGGAATTGACGAAGAAACTTGTATGGCCGGATGCGTTGCGCGCATGTTCCCACAGCGCCCGTGCGATACCCTTGCCATTGGCGTCGGCGCGGATGAAAAGGTGATGGATGCGGTTCCCATCGCGCATGGCGATCACGCCGCACACGCCGGTGGCGTCCTGTGCGACGAAATAACGGAATTCGGCTGCGCCAATGCGCTCCGCCGTCGGTGCGGGTGCCAGCGATGCGAGGAAGGGCTGCGCGTCTTCGGCGGCCGGATCGGCCAGGTAGTGGTGCGCCCAGCCGCTGACGATCTGGCTGATCGCAGCAGCGTCGTCGGCGATGGCCGGGCGAATTGAATAGTCGTTCATGGTTTGCCTCGCAGTGCCAGTTGCAGTCCCTGCAGCGCTGGTGCATTGCCGGGCAAGAGCCGCAAGTCGGCGCGGTACGTCGCTTCGGCGGTGCCGAAGTCACCCATGCGCAGCAGCGCCTGGCCCAGGTTGCGCTGGGCACTGGCGGCCCACAATGGCGGCTCCGGTGTCGTGAAATCCGGTTCGGCCAGCA
The DNA here is from genome assembly GCA_040390345.1 of Pseudomonadota bacterium. GTDB lineage: Bacteria > Pseudomonadota > Gammaproteobacteria > Burkholderiales > Burkholderiaceae_D > Telluria_A. Next base: position 6,121 of record JAZJYP010000179.1, read on the forward strand.
CGGCTTGGCGCAGTTCAAGCAGGGCTTGCGCCTTGTCGCCGCGGGCCAGGGCCTGTTCACTTTTCAATGGCGCCAGCAGCATCACGGCAAAGGCGGCGCCGGCCTTGGCGTCCGGGCCTTTGGCGCGTGTGGTGGCCAATTGCTGTTCCAGCGCCTGCACTTCGATGTCGGCGTTCTGACCGGTGCGCAGCAGCGCGAGTCCGCGCGCATGCGCCTGCACGTTCGGCGCGAAAGCGGCCGTGTTGGCGCCAGCCCCGGTGGCGTCGAGGATCTCGCGCCACTGTTCAAAATGAACCATCGTCAACAGCGGCATCGCACGCAGGTATTGGGCCCAGTCGTCCTTGCGCTCGCCGGCGCTGGCGGCAAGTTGGCCCGCCTGCGCCATGGCCGTTGGCCGGTCGCCGCCTTGCTGCGCCGCGATCCACAGGAAACGGCGGTTGTGTGCGTTCCAGTCGGTGAGCAGCGCAAAGCCCTGTTGTTCCAGCGTGTGGGCCAGGCGTACTTGCGCGTCGAGTGCGGCCTGGTTGGTGCGGGCGGCGTCGGCAAAGCGGCCAAGGCGCACATACAAATGCGACGGCATATGCACCAGGTGCGGCGCGTTCGGCGCCAGTTCGGCCAGCGTGGCGCCAATGGCGGCGGCGCGTGCGGCGTCCGCTGGCGTGTCGGCCGCGTGCGTGAGGTAGTGGATCAGGCCTGTGTGGCGCGGATGCGCGCGCAGGGCGCCTTCGATGCGCTGGATCAGCAGGTCAGTGCGCGGCAGGGTCGCGAGCGTGTTGGGCGCATACCCCGGGCCGGGAAAGGCAATGAGTTCGGCTTCGGCATTCAGGGCTTGCAGGTCGGGGTCGGCGGGGTCGCCGTCCGAGATGATGCGTATGGCGCGCGCATAGGCCAGGTCGAGCGGATGGGCCTTGCTGCCGGCGCCCTGGCCGCACACGTCGGCCGGCAGCGCGGGCGCCGGCACGGCAGGCGTGTCGCTGCTGCCATAGCGGGTCACCATGGCGGCGACGAGACCTTGCTCGAGCGGTGTGGCGCTGGCGGGCAGCAGTTGCTGCGCCATCAGCGCGTAGCGGCGCGCTTCGGACAGGTCGCCGTGGCGCGGATGGTTGAAGTTCGGGCCAAGCTGCCAGGCCACACCCCAGGCGCACATGGCGCAGGCGGGATCGGCCTTGAGGGCGGCCTTGAAGGCGCGCACGGCTTCCGCTTCGTCGAACGCGTAGGCTTGCTGGAAGCCCTGGTCGTACCAGGTTTGCGCCACCGCCACTTGCGTCGAAACAGGACGGTGGACGTCGCCAAAGCCCGGCAGCAACGGCGCGCCTGCCGGTGGCGTGGAGGCGACGGCAATCGAAGCGCAGGCGAGAAAAGCGGCGAGGAAGACGCGCATGGGGGAGGATGCTCCGGCGTGATTGAGGAATGCACAACCATGCAATTATAGCAATTTACTCGATCTTCTGGCTGACCTTGCCGCTGATGATCCAGTCGCCGATGGCGCGGTAGACACTGGCGCGGCGGCCATGCATGGCGTGGGCGCTTTGCGCGCTGCAGTCGCGCGGCGTGCTCTGGCCCACGGGTGGAAAGCGCGCATCGTCAACTTCGATCAGGCTGAAAAAACGGGCGCGCGGATAGCTGTCGCGAAAGGGCAGGCAAGCATCGCGCCGGTGCTGCAGCCCGAGCACCGGCTGTTTGAGGTGGGCCGCTGCGGCCCAGGCGTCGGCGCTGCCGTTGACGAGGATGACCGCATCGACTTCCGGCGCCAGCTTCAGGCCCAGCACGGCGGCGGAATAGGCACCATTGCTGCTGCCCATGAGGACCATGCGCGCACCCGGATGGCGCTGGCGCATGGCGGCGATGACGGCATGGATGTCCTGCTGGTGGGCGGCGCCCTGGCGGTCGCTCATTTCCAGCACCGGGTGGTCGGTGGCGGTGTCGATCGCCACGACAGCGCCGACCTGGTTGGCGAGCTGGCGCTGGGCGGCGAAGAGGGTGTCCGGATCGGTGGGCAGGTCGTCGAAGTCCAGCCCGCGCAGGGGCCGCTGGCCTGAGCCGCCCACCATGTAGATGACGACATTGGGTACCGCGCCCGGCGCCGTCATTTCCAGCGCGGCCAGGCTGGCGCCGGGACGCGTGTCGATCTCCAGCATCGCTTGGCCGGCGTGGGCGGTGGCCAGGGTCAATGCCAGCAGGGTGGGCACGCGTGCCCACGCGTGGACGCCCGCGCCCACCCTACTCGAAGTCCTCGGCGAGGTTTTTCCAGCCTTTGCTTTTGGCGAAGGGCGCAAATTCTTCGGGCGCTTCGAGCACGATCATCTTGCGCTCCTGCAGGCCCGGGTCGCTGTGTTCGAAATTCGGACCAACGTAGCCCAGCTTGCGCAGCTGGTCGATGACGCCGTTGACCAGGGTCTTGTCGCGGTACAGGCCCGGCTCGATCGGTGCGGCAAAATCGACGAAGACGTCGATGATGCCGTAGCCTTCGTCGTAGATGCGCACCTTCTTGATGTCGTGCGCGCGCCCGCTGCTGTCGGCGGCCTTGAAGGGGCCGGACAGGATGATGTCGGTATCGTTGCTCATGTCGGTCCTTTATTTGAGCGGCTGGTAAATGGCGTCGAGGCGGTCCGGTGTGCCGGTGATGCGTTCGAGGTGCGGGTAGCGCAAGCCATCATGATAGTCGAAGCTGATGGTGCGGAAGGCCGCGCCACGTTTGACCAGCAGTTCGATCGGCGCCTTGCCGTTCCTGGCGGCCTTGATGGCGGCCTTGAGCAGTTCCGGTTTGTAGGCGCGGTTGTTGACAGCCAGGACGGCAGTGCCCCCCACCAGGCCGGCCTTGAAACCCAGGCCATCCCACTGGATCGCTTCGACGTTGTTGTCCTTGTTGATGGAAAAGCCCAGCGAGTAGGTGAAGTCGGCCGTCTTGCTGCGTTCTTCGGTGCCCTTGGCGGTCGCGCTTGGCGTGTCGGAGTAGATCAGCTTCCAGCCGGCTCGGGCCAGGCCGTCGAGCGGCGCGCCGGGGCCGTGGCCGTCCAGGCGCGCACGCAGGAAGGGCGCCCAGTCGAATTCCTGCACGCCCTTCAAGGTGGCGACGACATCGTCAAAGGTATAGAAGGCCGGTTCGAAACTGCCGTCCTTGACGCTGTAGAAGGCCCGCGCGAAATCGTCCAACGAGCGCTTCTCGCCCGACAGTTCGCGGATCTTGGTATCGACATCGAGCCAGATCAACTGGCCCTCGGCGTAGTAATCTTCGCTGCGCTGCCAGTTGTTCCAGCCTTGCGCGCGGCGCGCATTGATGATCGGGTCGTTGACCGTGTCCTGCATCGCACGCCAGGCGCGGCCCTGCACATTGTCGAGGCGCGCGGCGGTGGCGGCGAGCAGGTCGCGCGTGGCGGCGGCCGACATCAGGCCGGCGCGGGCGCCAAGCACATAACCCCAGTACGTGGTCTGGCCCTCGTAGACCCACAGCAGTTCGTTCTGCAGCGGCGTGTTGAAGTCGGGGACATCCTGGCCGGCGGGGCGGCGGAACTTGCCGTTCCACGAGTGCGTATATTCATGCGGCAGCAGGTTGTGATTGTTCTCGCTCTTGGTCCAGTCTGTGAAGTAGCCGGCCTTGACGCCGTTCTCGCTGGACTGGTGGTGTTCGCGCCCGATGGTGCCAAAGTCGTCGGAGATGGCAAGCAGGAAGTCGTAATGGCTGTAGTGGTGCGACTGGAACAGTTTGGCCGCCTGGGTGACCAGGGTGCGGTGCTGGACTAGTTGCTCGGGCTTCGCTTCCAGGTTCTCGGCATTGTCGGCCACGACGTTGAGCATGACCGGCACCTTCGCGCCCGGCGCCAGGTCGTAGCGTTTGAAATGGCGGCCGGCAAACAGGGGCGAGTCGATCAGCGTCTCCAGGTCCAGCGGCTTGAAAGCGACGTCGTTGCCATTGCGGGCTTGGGTTTCCAGCGCCGTACCGAACTGCCAGCCTTCGGGCAGGGTCACGTTCGGCTGCACGGTGATGCGGCGGCTGTTGTAGCCGGCCGGGTAGAGCGTCACCGACGGCCACTGGATGCCGACGATGTCTTCGGTGATGGTGATGCGCCCCATCGCAGGGTCGACTGGCGAGAGGAACTGGTACTGTACCTCGATAGTCGCCACGCCGGCCGGGACGCTCAGGTGGAAAGCGTACATTTGCACCGGATCGCGCTTCCAGTCCAGCTGCTTGCCGTTGGCGCTGATCTGCAGGCCGGCCAGCTGGTTCAGGGGGCCGTTCGGCCCATGGTTGGCCGGCAGCCACTGCGGATAGAGCAGGGTCAGGTCGCCCGCCTTGACGGGAATCGTCTCGCGCATGCGGAAAATCTGCTGGCCCAGGTTGGTGGCGTCGACCTTGAGCACGATGGTGCCTGGGTAGGCCTGGTCGCCCGCAGTGGCGCCCAGGGCGGAGAAGGCGAGGCTGGCGAGCAGGGTAAAGACAGTGTAAGGACGCAGGCGCATGGGTCGAAAATATTTTGAATAATTTTCGAGTTTAGCACGCGGCCATGGGGACGCAAAATGCGCTTTTCAAGGCCTTGAAAGGCCCCGAACGCACCCTAGATTGGCTCTACGCGGATGCTCAAAGAGGTCCGCGAACTTATCGCTTAATTGAAAAAGGATACTTATCATGCGTACTTTTGACCTGACCCCTCTTTATCGTTCCGCCATTGGTTTCGATCGCCTGGCCAGCTTGCTCGAATCGCAGCGCGCCGACGCGCAGCCGAGCTACCCGCCCTACAACATCGAACTGGTGAGCGAAGACAAATACCGCATCGTGATGGCGTTGGCCGGTTTCGACCGTTCCGAAATCGACATCGTCGCCGAGCGTGACAGCCTGCAAGTGACCGGCCGCAAGCAAAAGGACGACACCGCGCGCACCTTCCTGCACCGCGGGATCGCCGCGCGCGACTTCGAACAGCGCTTCCAGCTGGCCAACCACGTCAAGGTGACTACCGCGTCCTTTGACAACGGCATGCTGACCATTGAACTGGTGCGCGAAGTGCCCGAAGCGCTCAAGCCGCGCAAGATCGTCATCGATGGCGGCGCCAACGTGCAGGCGCTGGAACGCCAAGCCGCATAAACACAGGCCAATGGCACAGGGGAACGGGCGCGCGAGCGCCCGTTTTCATTTGTACATATATATCGAAAACCTAGCGAATTGATTTGAAAATCATCTTTGACGCGCGACCCAAACCGCTTTGATACTCTTGTGTAATTTGAAATGAATAGTTTCAAATTGCCAACAAAAAATAAAATCACAGGGGAGCGGCATGTCAACGGCATATTACAAACTCGGCGTCAGCAATTTCTTCCAGGACTGGACCGACAAGAACCAGATCAGCACCAACGATGACTGGAGCGGGGTCCCCAGCATCGTCGGCTACCGGGGCGACGGCCTGGCCAGCGCCACCGGTGTCAATCCGCAAACCGTGCTCGGCGACAGTACGGTTGTCGATGTCAATGCCCAGTTCCTGACGACCTCGACCACGGGCGGCGTGTCCGAATTCGAATTGGCCAACGCGGTGGTGGGCTTGCAGGGTTCCGGCACGGCGCGCGCACCCTACCTGGCCCTGTATCTCGACGCTTCCGGGCGCCAGGACCTGCATTTCTCGGTCGACCTGCGCGACGTCGACGGCACCGCCGACAATGCCGTCCAGCCCGTCGCCGTGCAATACCGCCTCGGTGAAAGTGGCAACTGGACCAATATCCCGGCCGGCTATGTGCCCGACGCCACGACCGGCCCCAGCCAGGCAACCTCCTTGATCCAGCTGTCCTTCGACCTGCCGGCGGCACTGAACAACCAGTCCCAGGTCCAGCTGCGCATCCTGACCACGGATGCCGTTGGCAACGACGAATGGATCGGCATCGATAATATCTCGGTCAAGAGCAATGCCATGGCGGCCGACACCAGCGCGCCCTTGCTCACTGGTGCCACGCCCGCCGACGGCGCTTTCGGCATCGCCACCGGCGCCAACCTGACCTTGAACTTCAATGAACTGATCGCCGCCGGCAGCGGCAATATCGTCATCACCGACGGTGCCGGCGACACCCGCACCATCGCCATCGGCGACGCCAGCCAGGTCACGGTGGCGGGCCAGAACCTGCTGATCAACCCTGCCGCCGACCTGCACCTGGGCACGACCTACCACGTCAGCGTGGACGCGGGCGCCGTGCGTGACCTGGCCGGCAATGCCTATGCCGGCACCGGTGACAATCCGGTCGACTTCTCCACCATCGCGCCGCTGACCCATATCTACGAGATCCAGGGCGCCAGCCACAGCTCGCCCTACGCGGGCAGCCTGGTCAACACGCGCGGCGTGGTCACGGCCATCGACAGCAATGGCAGCAAGGGTTTCTGGATCCAGGACCAGGCTGGTGATGGCAACGATGCCACCTCCGATGGCGTGTTCGTGTTCTCGACGTCCGGCAGCAGCGCCGTCCACATCGGCGACCTGGTCGACTTGCAGGGCCTGGTCGAAGAATATGTCGGCACCAACGTCAACAACCTGCCCACGACGGAAATCACCAACGTGCAGGGCTTGACCATCCTTTCGAGCGGCAACGCGATCGCACCGACCATCATTGGCATTGGCGGACGCAACGCGCCGACCGAGACCATCGACAGTGACCACTTCAGCGTCTTCAACCCCGCCCACGACGCGGTCGATTTTTACGAATCGCTCGAAGGCATGCTGGTCCAGGTGAACAATGCCGAAGTGCTGGCCACGACCTACCAGAGCGCCACCTGGATCCTGCCCGAGGGGGGCGCCACTGCGAGCAACGCCAACGACCGCGGCGCCGTCACGCGCGCCCTGGGCGACGCCAACCCCGAGCGCATCGAGATCTATGCCGACACCGGCGTCAACGCGGGCAATACCGGCTACTTCATTCCCGGCGACCAGCTGGGCAATGTGACGGGCGTGCTGCACTACTTCGGCGGCAATTACGAGTTGATTCCCACGGTGGCGCCAGCGGTCGTCGCGCACACCACCATTGCACTGGAGACGACCAGCCTGCACGGCGACACGGCCAACCTGACCGTGGCGGCCTACAACCTGGAAAACCTCGACCCGAGCGACCCGCAAGCCAAATGGGACGCATTGGGCCAGGACATCGCCACTGGCCTGGCCGCGCCGGACGTGCTGGGCGTGGAGGAAATCCAGGACAGCAACGGCACCGGTACCGGCGTGCTCGATGCCACCGTCACCCTCAACAAGCTGGTCGCATCGATCGTCGCCGCCGGCGGCCCGCAGTACGCCTGGGTCGTCATCGACCCGCTGACGGAAAACACCAATGGCGGTGAGCCGAATGGGAACATCCGCACGGCGATCCTGTACAACCCGGCGCGCGTCGATTACGTCGCCGGTTCGGTCAAGCTGTTGAACGATATCTCGCCGGCCAATGGCGATTCGTTTGTCAACAGCCGCAAGCCGCTGACGGCGGACTTCGTGTTCCACGGCGAGACCATCACCTACGTCGGCGTGCACGACTACTCGCGCCTGGGCAGCGATGAACTGTTTGGCAAGGACCAGCCGGCCATCAACTCGGGCGACGCGCGCCGCACCGACCAGACCTCGGCCGTGCAGGACTACGTGCACAAGCTGGTGCTGGCCAATCCGGATGCGCATATCGTCGTTGCGGGCGACTTCAATGGCTACCCCTTCGAGACGGCGCAAAGCCAGCTCGAAGCCGGCGGTGAACTGGTCAATATGGCATGGACGCTGCCGGCCAGCGACCGCTATTCGAGCGCCTTCGAAGGCCAGAACGAACAGATCGACAACCTGTTCCTGTCGCCGAACATGGCCGCCAATGCCGTGTTCGACAATGTCCACCTCAACACCAACCAGGAATACGGCACCCGCCCCAGCGACCACGACGCCGTGCTCACGCGCGTGTTCCTCAATGCGGCGCCGGTGGCCGTTGCCGACAGTGCTTATGGGGCGAGCGAAGATGTGGCCCTGGTGGTCGATGCCGCCCACGGCGTGCTGGCCAACGATACTGACCGCAATCACGATGCGCTCAGCGCAAGCTTGGTGAACGGCCCCGCGCACGGCGACCTGGTATTGCACGCGGACGGCTCCTTCGATTACCTGGCAGCGGCAAACTACAACGGTGCCGACAGCTTCAGCTATGTCGCCAGCGACGGCCTCGGTGGCGTGTCGGCGGCGGTGACGGTGCAAATTGGCGTGGCCGCCGTGAACGACGCGCCAGTGGCCCAGGGCGACAGCGCCAGCGTGGCCGAAGATGCGGCAGTCACGATCGATGTGCTGGCCAACGACAGCGATGTCGATGGCGATGCGCTGGCCATCCTGCTGATCGGCGCCCATTCCGCGCTCGGCGCCAGCATCTCGGTCGACCATGGCAAGGTGCTGTACGTGGCCGATGCCGACAGCTTCGACCTGCTGGCCGCCGGCCAAGGCGTGGCCGACAGCTTCACCTATCGCGTCGCCGACGGCCAGGGCGGCTTCAGCGCACCGGTGACGGTCAACGTGGCGGTGCACGAGGCGGGCGACAACCAGGTGATCAACGGTTCGAACAAGGCCGATACATTCACCGACACGGCCGGCCACGATAGCACCTACTACGGCGGCAACGGCAACGACGTGCTCTGCGGCGCCGACGGTGCCGACGTCCTGGTTGGCGACAATGGCGACGACGTGCTGATGGGCGGAGCGGGCAGTGACAGCCTGTACGGCGGCAACGGCGGCGACGTCCTGTTTGGCGGTGCCGGCAGCGACCGCCTCACCGGCGACAACGGTCCCGATATCTTTGTCATCGGTGCCGGCGGGCGCGCCGTCATCACCGACCTGCGCAACGACGATACGATCGCCCTGGGCTATGCCGGGGCCGATACGGCCGCAAGCCTGTCGTCGTGGCTGTCTGCGCACGGCAAAGGCAGTACGGTGGGCCTGGTCTTCGCCGATGCCGACAGCGACGGCGACGGCGTGGCCGACGCCGTTGCCGTGACCGGCGGCGCGCTGGGCGACGGCCAGCTGCTGCTGCAAAACTTCAGCGTCGCCGCCCTGGTGGGGCAGCACTACCTGGACGCCGCCCACCAGGTGGTTGGGAGCTGGATCGGCTGATCCCATATAGACTGCCGCAAAGCAATAAGGGCGGCCTGCGGGCCGCCCGTATTTTTTAAGGATCATCTAAGGCTTTTGCCCCAATATTGGCTCCATCGTCAAACCACGTTCATTCGAGGAGCTCGCATGCACACCACCACTATCTCTGCAAAACGTCTCACGCTCGCACTGGCCGCTGCCGGCGCCATTGGCGGAGCAATCGGGGCGATCACTGTCAACCATAACAGCGCCGTCGCTTCCCAGGCCGCCGCCCCGGTCGCGGCCAGCGCCGCGGCACCGGCCGCCGCGCCCGCCGCCCAGGCCGTGCCGATGGCGCTGCCGGACTTCACCTCCATCGTCGCGCGCATGGGGCCGGCCGTGGTCAATATCAGCGTCAAGGGTTCGACCAAGACCGCCTACGATGGGCCGCAGGCCCGGGGCGGTGGACGCGACCCGTTCGGCGACGATCCCTTCTTTGAATTCTTCCGCCGCTTCCAGGGCCCGCAGGGACGTGGACAGCGTGAAGTGCCGACCTTCGGCCTCGGTTCTGGCTTCATCATCAATGCCGACGGCATCATCCTGACCAATGCCCACGTGGTGCGCGACGCCAAGGAAGTGACCGTCAAGCTGCAGGACCGCCGCGAATACCGCGCCAAGGTGCTCGGATCCGATCCGAAGACCGACGTGGCCGTGCTCAAGATCGAGGCGAAAAACCTGCCCGTGGTCCCGATCGGCAAATCGGCCGACCTGAAGGTGGGCGAGTGGGTGCTGGCCATCGGCTCGCCCTACGGCCTCGATTCGACCGTCACCGCCGGCGTGGTCAGTGCCAAGGGCCGCTCGCTGCCGGACGACTCGAACGTGCCCTTCATCCAGACCGACGTGGCCGTCAACCCCGGCAACTCCGGTGGCCCGCTGTTCAACACGCGCGGCGAAGTCATTGGCATCAACTCGCAGATCTATAGCCAGAGCGGCGGCTACCAGGGCCTGTCGTTCGCGATTCCGATCGACGTCGCCTACCGTATCAAGGACCAGATCGTTTCGACCGGCAAGGTGCAGCACGCCAAGCTGGGCATCACGATCCAGGAAGTGAACCAGGGCTTTGCCGATTCCTTCAAGCTCGAGTCGCCCGAAGGCGCGCTGGTGTCGAACGTGGAGCGCGGCGGCGCGGCCGACAAGGCCGGCATCAAGTCCGGCGACGTGATCCGCAAGATCAATGGCCAGGCCATCGTCGCATCGGGCGACCTGCCGGCCACGCTGTCGCTGCTGATGCCGGGCGATAAAGTCACGCTCGACCTCTGGCGCGACGGCAAGACCATGCAGATCAGCGCCAAACTGGCCAATGCCAGCGACAAGAGCGCCAGCGCCGAACGCGAAGAAACGGCCGGCGTGGACAACAGCGCCAAACTGGGCCTGGCACTGCGCCCGCTCGAACCGATCGAGAAGCGCCAGTCCGGCATAAACGCCGGCCTGGTGATTGAAGACGCGGGCGGGGCGGCGGCCAATGCCGGGGTTCAGGCCGGCGACGTGCTATTGTCGATCAATGGACGTGCCGTGACGTCGGTGGAGCAGGTGCGCGACGTGGTGGCCAAGGCGACCAAGTCGGTGGCCTTGCTGATTCAGCGCGGGAATGACAAAATCTTCATCCCGGTGCGGATCGGCTAATAGTAAAGAGGACTTATGCGGCTGTTGCTCGTTGAAGACGATACGATGATTGGCGAAGTGGTGCTCGACCTGCTCAGGGCCGAGCACTACGCCGTCGATTGGGTCAAGGACGGCGACATGGCCGATACGGCCCTGCAGACCCAGGGCTACGACCTGGTATTGCTGGACCTGGGCCTGCCGCGCAAGGATGGCCTCGATGTGCTGCGCACCATGCGTGCCCGCAAGGACCGCACCCCGGTCCTCATTGCCACGGCGCGCGACTCGGTGCAGCAGCGCATCGCCGGGCTTGACGCCGGAGCCGACGACTACGTCCTCAAGCCGTATGACCTCGACGAACTGCTGGCGCGCCTGCGCGCCTTGCTGCGCCGCTCGGCGGGGCGCGCCGAGCCGGTGTTCGAGTACAAGAACATCAGCATCAACCCGGCCACGCGTGAGGTGGCAGTTGACGGCAAGCCGGCCACCTTGTCGGCGCGCGAATGGGCGGTGCTCGAAGCGCTGATTGCCCGCCCCGGCGCCGTGCTCTCGCGCGCCCAGCTGGAAGAAAAACTGTATAGCTGGCGCGATGAAGTGTCGAGCAATGCGGTGGAAGTGTATATCCATGGCCTGCGCAAGAAGCTGGGCAGCGAACTGATCCAGAACGTGCGCGGCGTCGGCTACATGGTGCCCAAACTATGAAGGTGTCGCACTCCTTGCGTGCGCGGCTGCTGTGGTTCATCTTTGCCGCGATCTCAATTGCCGCCATCGCGCAAGCGTCGATCGCCTACCGCACGGCCTTGCAGGACGCCGACCAGATCTTCGACTACCACATGCAGCAGATGGCCCTGTCGCTGCGCTCGGGCACGCCGCTGCAGGCGATGCAGGGACAGGACAGCAGCGCCGACGCCGAGAACAACGACCTTGTGGTGCAGGTGTGGACGCCGGACGGCGCCCAGGTGTTCCGCACTTTCTCTCGCGCGCGCCTGCCCCAGCGCGCGGTGCTGGGCTTCTCGAATGTGAATGCCAACGGCACCACCTACCGCATCTTCTCCGTGCAAACGCCAACCCAGACCGTGCAAGTGGCGCAGGACATGGCCGTGCGCCGCAATATGGCCGGCAACCTGGCCTTGCGCACCGTCGGCCCGATCGCGCTGATGGTGCCGGTGCTGATGCTGGTGGTGTGGTGGGTGGTGAGCGGTTCGCTCGAACCGGTGGCGCGCGTGCGCAGCCAGGTGGCCGCGCGCCAGGCCGACGATTTGTCGCCCGTATCCGAAACCGGGCTGCCCGATGAAGTGCGCCCGCTGGTGCAGGAATTGAACCTGTTGTTCGGGCGCGTGAAGACCGCCTTCGACGCCCAGCAGAATTTTGTCGCCGACGCCGCGCACGAATTGCGCACGCCACTTGCTGCGCTCAAGCTGCAGGCCTTGAGCCTGGAGCGGGCCGACAACCCTGAAGCGCGCGACGTCGCCATCGGCCGCCTGACGGCCGGTATCGAACGCGCCACGCGGCTGGTGGAGCAATTGCTGGTGCTGGCGCGCCAGGAATCGCACGACGGCGCCGGGACCCAGGATGTGGCGCTGGCCGAACTGGCACGCCGCACGGTCGGTGACCTGGCCGGCATCGCCCAGGCCAGGCAGATCGACCTCGGCCTCGCGCAAGCCGACGCGGTGATCGTGCAAGGGCAGGGCGACGCGCTGTCCATCCTGCTGCGCAACCTGGTCGACAACGCCATCAAGTACACACCCGAAGGCGGCACGGTCGACCTGAGTGTGCATGCCGGCGACGGCGCGCCGACGGTGGTGGTGGAAGACAGCGGCCCGGGCATTCCGGAAGAGGAGCGCGAACGCGTCTTCGACCGTTTCTACCGCATCGCCGGCAGCGAAGCCTCCGGCAGCGGGCTGGGACTGGCGATCATCAAATCGATCGCCGAGCGCCACGGCGCCACGCTCACCCTCGGCAAATCCGAGCGCCTCGGTGGCCTTAGCGCCACGGTGCGTTTTAACGGCTGACGGCGCCGCCCACGCCGATCGCCTGGCCATCGATGCGGGTGCGCAGCAGGCATTGCTGACCCGTCGCCCGGCCCTGGTGCAGAACGATCGCGTGCCCCAGTTGCGCCGTCAATGCCCCCGCCGCGACGCCAGTGGCGCTGTCTTCCATGGCCGGGTCGAGGTGATTGAAATTGCGCCCTTCATATTCTGCTTCACCGACGCGGCAATACACAAACAGCCCGTTGACGCCGGCTTGCTTGCCCCAATCCGCAATCGCTTGTAAATCCGGCGCAAGCGCATACAGCACCGCACGGTCGGCCACCTCGACGAGCAGCTTCGGGCTGCCGACTGACGCCACCAGCGGCGCCGACACCGGCACCAGTCCCGGCGCCTCCAGCAGCCGCGCCAGCTGCGCCGCCGCCATGGCAGGCGTGTCCACCGGCTGCCGCGCCAAGCCCGCGAAATAACTGTCCCCTTCACGCGTCAAGCGCAGCGACTGCCCGCGCATGGCGGTCGTCAGCATCACCGGCCCGGCATCGCGCGCCAGCAGCACATGCGCCACGGCCAGCGTCGCATGCAGGCAAAGCGGACTGCGCGCATGCGGATAGAAATAGTCGACCACATTGCCGGCGTCGATGAAGGCGCAAGCGTTCTTGTTTTGTTTCCTGGCAAACGCCTGGCGCGCCGCCGCATCGCTGCGGTCACCCTCGATCACCAGGGCGGTATTGCCTTCGCCGGCACGCGTGCCAAAACACTTCAGTTCATGAATCTGCATGAGAGGCTTTCTGTTCTTGAACCGCTATTGTCGGTCATGGCGATTGGAAAACGCATTTGTGGCGGTACATGGCGTATGGCCTGGCGTGTTCGCCCCGAAGATGCCCTGGTGTTAACAGCCCTTGATTAAAAATGACCCAGACCACCGAACAATACATTATTGACACCGCGGCGCAGCTGGACGAACTGTTTGGGGCAGTTGCCGATGCTTCCCTTAAGACACGCTGTTGCTGCCCGAACGCCGTGGCAACAACCGGGCGGATAGCTTGCGCAACATCGTCACAGACCCTAGGGTTACCCTGTTATTTCTGATTCCGGGTGCCGGCCAGACGCTGCGGGTCAGCGGGCGCGCCCACATCTCCACGCATCCGGAATTGCTTCAGCGCTTTGCGATGGAGGGCAGCCGCCGAAGTGCGTCATCGTCATTCAGGTCGAGACTGCGTTCTTTCAATGCGCCCGAGCTATCCGCCGCTCGAACCTCTGGCAGCCTTTGGATGCGGATGCCGTTTCCAAGCTTCCCAGCGCGGGCGCGATGCTTGAGGCGATCACGGACTCCCAAATCGACGGCGAGGCGTATGACCCAGGCCTGGCGGCGCGCCAGCAAGCGACGCTTTACTGAGCTCCGGCCTGATTATCGATTGCACTGGCGCTTCATTCATGCCAGCATGCCTTGTTCGCGATGAAGGAGTTGACGATGGATGCATATGTACCCGCTTTGATCTGGTGTGTGTCGGCCTTGGCGTGCCTTGTCATCGCCAAACGCCGCAACGTGCGCGTGACGGTCGTGAAGCAATTGGCGGGGGCCTTGCTGGGCCCGTTGGCGATTCCCTGGGTGCTGCTTGCCAAGCCTGAGAAATTCCTGGCTGCCTGATTGACCTTTACTTGTGGCGCGGACCCTCGACTGCGCCCTTGTGATCTTTCGGTCCGTCGTTCTTGTGATTGCCACTGACTTCGGCTTGCTCGGCTTGCTGCTGGTTCTTCTTCGCCTCTTGCTGCAAATGCTGTAATTCGCGCTGTTGCTGTTCGCGGCGGGCGGCTGTGTGCTTGCTCATGGCTGGCTCCTGGTGAGGGGGAGACTTCACTCTAGGCGCAGCGCAAGGCGCGGTCTGTTCGTTCGCGGACACTGCGCGCGCACGCTTGAACATGGCGGCGAAACAGACTAATATACTGTATATTCATACAGTTATTTTTGATCATGTCTGCCTCCATGCCCGCGCCAGCGCAGTTCCTGCCCGATTATGCGGAGCTGTTCTGCCTGTCCAATTTTTCCTTCCTCCAGGGCGCTTCGCATGCCGAGGAACTGGCCGAGCGCGCCATCAAGCTCGGCTACAGCGCGCTGGCCATCACGGACGAATGCTCGCTGGCCGGGGTCGTGCGCGCCCACGCCAAGGCCAAGCTGGCCGGCTTGCCGCTGATCGTCGGCGCCCATTTCCACCTGCAGCATCCGGACGGGCGGCCGGCCTTGTCGCTGGTGGCGCTGGCGCAAAACCGCCATGGCTACGGCAACCTGTCCGAGCTGATCACGCTGGCGCGCACGCGCAGCGTCAAGGGCAGCTACCTGATCACGCCGGCCGACTTCGCCGCGCCCCCGCCCGAGCGCGCGCACCTGCGCGGCTTGCCGGACTGCCTGCTGATCTTGCTGCCGGCCTATCCCGGCCACGACGCGGCCGACGTCGACCGCCTGCATACCCAGGCCGCGTGGATGGCCGCCACCTTCCCGGGGCGCGCCTGGCTGGGCCTGACCTTGCTGCACCGCGCCTTCGACGAGGCGCACCGCACGACGATCGAAGAGGTGGCCCTGCAGCATGGCTTGCCCATCACTGCGGCCGGCCATGTGTGCATGCACGTGCGCTCGCGCAAGCCCATGCACGATACCCTGTGCGCGGTGCGGCTGGGCAAATCGGTGGCCGACTGCGGCTATGCGCTGGCGCAGAACGCCGAGCAGCACCTGCGCGCGCGCCTGCGCCTGGCCAACCTGTATGCGCCCGAGGTGCTGGCCGAGACGATGCGCATCGCACGCCTGTGCACCTTTTCGCTCGACGAATTGCGCTACGAATATCCGGACGAGCTGGTGCCGCCCGGCCACACGCCGGCCAGCTACCTGCGCGCTGAAACCTATATCGGCGCCCACCAGCGCTTCCCCGATGGCATTCCGGCCAAGGTGCAGGGCCAGCTCGAGCACGAGCTCGAACTGATCGCCGCGCTGCGTTACGAGCCGTATTTCCTCACCGTCTACGACATCGTGCGCTTCGCCCGCTCGGTGGGCATCCTGTGCCAGGGGCGCGGTTCGGCCGCCAATTCTGCCGTCTGCTATTGCCTGGGCATCACCGAGGTCGATCCCGGGCGCGGCAACCTGCTGTTCGAGCGCTTCATTTCGAAAGAGCGCGCCGAGCCGCCCGACATCGACGTCGACTTCGAGCACCAGCGGCGCGAGGAAGTGATCCAGTACATCTATCAGAAATACGGGCGCGACCGGGCGGCGCTGGCGGCCGTCGTCATCAGCTACCGGCCCAAGAGCGCACTGCGCGACAGCGGACGCGCGCTCGGCGTCGATCTGGCCATCGTCGAGAAAGTGGCCAAGGCCCACCACTGGTTCGACAGCCGCGACGATCTCTTGAACCGCCTGGCCGAGTGCGGGCTCGACCCGGAGGCGCAGCTGTCGCGCCAATGGGCCACCCTGGCCCAGCAGTTGCTCGGTTTTCCGCGCCACCTGTCGCAGCATCCGGGCGGCTTCGTCATCGCCCAGGGCAAGCTGTCGCGCCTGGTGCCGATCGAAAACGCCGCCATGCCCGACCGTAGCGTCATCCAGTGGGACAAGGACGACCTTGAAGAACTGGGCTTGCTCAAGGTCGATGTACTGGCCCTGGGCATGCTGTCGGCGCTGCGCCGCACGCTCGAGCTGGTGGGCGCGCGGCGCGGCTGCGAATTCGCGCTGCAGGACATCCCGGCCGAAGACCCGGCCACCTATGACATGATTTGCGCGGCCGACACCATCGGCGTGTTCCAGATCGAATCGCGTGCGCAGATGAGCATGCTGCCGCGCATGCTGCCACGCACCTTCTACGACCTTGTCATCGAGGTGGCCATCGTGCGCCCCGGCCCCATCCAGGGCGGCATGGTCCATCCCTATCTGCGCCGGCGCCAGGGGGTGGAGCCGGCCCTGTACCCGAAACCGGAAATGAAGCTCGCGCTCGAGCGCACCCTGGGCGTGCCCATCTTCCAGGAACAGGTGATGCAGGTGGTGATGCTGGCGGCCGGTTTTTCGGCCGGCGAGGCCGACCAGTTGCGCCGCGCCATGGCGGCCTGGAAGCGCAAGGGCGGCATGGAAAAATACTACAGCCGCATCGTCGACGGCATGGTCGCGCGCGGCTACGAGGGCGAGTTCGCCGAGGCCCTGTTCCGCCAGATCCAGGGCTTTGGCGAATACGGCTTTCCCGAGTCGCACGCGGCCAGCTTCGCGCTGCTCGCCTATGCCAGCGCCTGGCTCAAGTGCCACGAGCCGGCGGCCTTTGTCTGCGCCTTGCTCAACAGCTTGCCGATGGGCTTTTACAGCGCCTCGCAACTGGTGCAGGACGCGCGCCGCCACGGCATCGTCGTGCACCCGGTCGACATCAGCATCAGCGGCTGGGACAGCACGCTCGAAGAAGAGGGCGCGGCCCAGCCGGCGCTGCGGCTCGGGCTCTCGCTGGCGCGCGGCATGCGGCGCGAAGCGGCCACGCGCATCGAAGAGGCGCGCGCCATCGCCCCTTTCGCCAGCGTGGCCGACCTGGCCCGGCGCGCCGGGCTTGAACGGGCCGACCTGCAAGTGCTCGCTGCCGTCAACGCCCTGCGCCCGCTGGCGGGCAACCGGCGCGAGGCATTGTGGCAGGCCGTGGGCGCGGTGCCGGACAAGGATTTGCTGCGCCCGACCACGGTGGCCGAAGCCTTGCCCGCGCTGGCCCCGCCCACCGAAGGCGACGAGATCGTCGGCGACTACCAGTCACAGGGCCTGACCCTGGGGCGCCATCCGCTGGCCCTGCTGCGCCCGCAGCTGCTGGCGCGCCGCTTCCTGCCGGCAGACGTGCTCGAAACGTTCGAGAACGGCCAGCTGGCGCGCGCCTGCGGCCTGGTCACGGTGCGCCAGCGCCCGGGCACGGCCAAGGGCGTGCTGTTCATGACGCTCGAAGACGAGACCGGCAATATCAACGTCATCGTCTGGCCCAAGCTGGTCGAGCAGCAGCGGCGCGAGGTGGTGGGCGCGCCGCTGCTGGGCGTGTACGGGGTGTGGCAATGCGAAGGACAGGTGCGCCACCTGGTGGCCAAGCGCCTGGTCGACCTGTCGGCCCTGCTGGGGCGCTTGACCCCGGACAGCCGCAATTTTTGCTAGGACGCAGCGGCGAAGCGCTCGATGCCGCCGGGAGCGGGACGCGCCACGGACAGGGACCGGTGCGTCGGGCGCTTCACCGCTGCGCATTGGCGATATTGACAATAAAGATGCCGATATCGCCAATGGTAGGAAGGGCCCCCGCTGGCCTGGCTCAGTCGTCCAGCGCTTCCTCGGGCGCTTTTGTGGCGGCGCGGAAGCGGGCGCTGCGTTCCTGCGTGGCCGGGTGCGAGGACACGTAGCTCATGCCGGTGCGCATCCACTTGGGCAGCAGCCGGTCCGGCGGCGCCGTCGCTTCGAGCGCGGTAAACAGCTGGGCCAGCGGTGCGGTCGAGATGCCCAGCGCCTGCAGGCGGGCGATCGCATAAGCGTCGGCATCGCTTTCCATGGCGCGTGAATACTCCATGCTCTTGAGCAGGGCCGGGGCACCGGCGGCGACGGCGCTGAAGTCGCCGAATAGCGCACCCGAGCCCATCGTCACCAGGGCCGAACGGGCAAAGATGCGCATCGAATGACGCCCCTCGACGTGGCCGATTTCGTGGGCCAGCACGCCGGCCAGCTGGGCCCGCTCCCGGGCCGAAAAATTGGCGCCATGGTCCATGATCAGGCGCACCATCGCGTCCGTCACAATGATGGTGCCGTCGGGCAGGGCCAGGGCATTCGGTGGCTGGCCCGGCATGTCGCGCACCAGCAGGCGCAGCGGCAGGCGCGGGTGCGCCGGGCGCACGCCCTCGAACACGGAGGCGATGTCGGCCAGGCGCTCGTCGCTCATGCGCGAGGGGGCGAAGACGCGCGTTTCGAGCGCCTCGAGCGTCTGCTTGCCCAGCGCCACATCGGCCGAGGAGGGCAGGCCAGCGACGACCCGTTCGGCCACCACCGGCACGCCCCATTCGACAGTCCCGTACAGGCCGGCACCGAGCAGCAGCAGGGCCGCCAGTGCCGCATACCAGTGGCGCTGCCAGCGCACCACGGCCGAGGGCCGGTAGCCCAGCGCGGCAGCCAGCGCGGCCTTGGCGCCCGGCTCGCTCACTTCGCAGCGCGCGCCGTCCTGGCACTCGAGGATGCAGGGGGCATGGGCGAACGGTTCGGCCATGCGCACTTCGTCAAAGCCGTAGGCCTTGGCGATGTCGCCGCCGATCAGGGTGAAGGCGCCGTCGCGCAGGGTCAGGCGCACTGTGTGCAGGCGCGCATTGCGGCCGTCGAAATAGCTTGCGGTAATCATCTGTCGTCCTTACCAGGAAAGGTCCACGCCGAGGAAGTCGGCCACGCCGTCGGCATTGGCGCTGCCCGCCGCGCCGTCGCCGGCGACCAGGTGGGCGATGTCGCCTTCGACAATCAGGATCACTTTCTCGATCCGGTAGCGGTAGCTGCGCACGACGGCAAAAGGCCGGTACAGGCCCAGGGTCAACAAGGTCAGCACGGTGTTGACCGTTTGCAGGCGCATGTATTCGCGCGCCTGCATTTCGGACAGCACCTCGACGCCGGGGCAACTGGTCGCGTTCCACGCCAGGTTGCCGATGCGCACTTGCAAATAGGGCCCGGCCAGCAGGTAGAACAGGTAAGCGAGCAGGAAGCCGCCCAGTGCACTGCCCAGGCCGCCGCGCCAGAGGGCAAACTGGTCGAGCTTGAAGATCAGGTTCAGCGCCCAGCTCATCGCCAGCGTACCGACGATGAGCACGGTGCCGCCCAGCAGGGCCAGTCCCAGTGCGGCCAGGTAGGGCTTGTAGAACTGGCGCGGCTTGACGGTGAAGCTGGCGGCGAGCGAGCCGAAGGCGGCGTGGCCATGCTGGTAGCGCTTCATGACACCATGGAACAAGGGCCACAGCAGGTAAGCGAGCGGCAGCGCGATGGCCGTCTTGCTGGCCGGGTCGATGGCCAAGAGCGCGGCCGGCAGCAGGAACAGCATGATCGGCAGCAGGTAGGCCTCATAGGCGCCGCGCGCCGAACCGGTGAAGTGGAAGCGCAGGCCGCGGTAGCGCGTATTGCGCAGCCGGAAACGCAGGGCGCCGCGCATCATATAGGGCAGGGAGGCGAGCAGCAGCGCCACCACGCTGACCCCGGCCGCGACCGAAAAGCCGAAGGCATATTGGTAGGCGCCGGCCAGCAACACGGCCAGCACGCGCCCGCGCAGGATCACTTTCGGGTCGCCGTCGAAGTCGAACACGGCGCCGGCCAGCACGGTGTTGCGGTCGAAATACTGCAGGCGCCGCACCTTGGCCCAGGCCGAGTAGATGCCCAGGGTGGCCACCGTCAGGCACAGGTTGACGATCCAGATGCGGAAGTATTCGGCGCCGCTGCCGGTGAAGGTGAAGCGTTCGAACTGGCGCCCGGGCGCCTGGTCGTTGGCCGCCTCATCGGGGATCCCGAAGACGGGCTCGGTGCGCTGCGCATTCTCGGCCATGATGTTGAAATAAAAGAATTAAGTAATAATTAATATTGCATCTTGGAACGCTTCCTGTCCAGCTTTTTTAGCGTGTTTTGGGGCAATTTTTCTGCAAGGTGAGAAAGGAAGCGGCGCTTTAAGGTATAATTTCAATTTCCCGCGCGTGCCGTTCGGCACCTTCTGCAATGAC
>JAZJYP010000180.1:0-13969 GCA_040390345.1 Pseudomonadota bacterium
ATGCGGGCAGCCAATACAGTTGTCAAGTTGCCGGGTTTGACCCCGACGTTGATGCGCTTGACCCGGGTCAGGTATTGGGGCCGCGACGCTTGAAATTTTGGCTTGCACCCTTATCTTGCTCAGTAACTTAAGAACTTGGGAGCACCACCATGCGGCAAGATAAACTGACCACGAAACTCCAGGAAGCCCTGTCCGACGCCCAAAGCTTGGCCGTTGGCAACGACAACCAATACATCGACCCGGTCCACCTGTTGACGGCCCTGCTGAACCAGGACGATGGCAGCGCCCGTTCCTTGCTGCAGCGTTCCGGCGTCAACGTCGGCGGCCTGACGACGGCGCTCAAAAACGCATTCGAGCGCCTGCCCAAGGTGTCGGGCACCGGTGGCGAAACCCAGGTCAACCGCGAATTGATGGCGGTGCTCAATCTCGCCGACAAGGAATCGCAAAAGCGCGGCGACCAGTTCCTCTCGAGCGAAATGGTGCTGCTGGCCCTGGCCGACGACAAGTCCGAGGCCGGCAAGCTGGCGCGCGAATTTGGCCTCACCCGCAAGGCGCTCGACGCGGCCATTGAAGCCGTGCGCGGCGGCCAGGGCGTGAGCTCGCAAGACGCCGAAGGCCAGCGTGAAGCGCTCAAAAAATACACGCTCGACCTGACCGAACGCGCCCGCCAGGGCAAGCTCGACCCCGTCATCGGGCGCGATGACGAAATCCGCCGCGCCATCCAGGTCCTGCAGCGCCGCACCAAGAACAACCCCGTGCTGATCGGCGAACCGGGCGTGGGCAAGACCGCCATCGTCGAAGGCCTGGCCCAGCGCATCATCAACGGCGAAGTGCCCGAGTCCTTGAAGGGCAAGCGCGTGCTCTCGCTCGACATGGCCGCCTTGCTGGCCGGCGCCAAATACCGCGGTGAATTCGAAGAGCGCCTCAAGTCCGTGCTCAAGGAACTGGCCATGGACGAAGGCCAGACCATCGTCTTCATCGACGAGATGCACACGATGGTCGGCGCCGGCAAGGCCGAAGGCGCCATGGACGCGGGCAATATGCTCAAGCCGGCGCTCGCGCGCGGCGAGCTGCATTGCGTCGGTGCGACCACGCTCGACGAATACCGCAAATACATCGAGAAGGATGCCGCCCTCGAGCGCCGCTTCCAGAAAATCCTGGTCGACGAGCCGAGCGTGGAGGCAACCATCGCCATCCTGCGCGGCCTGCAGGACAAGTACGAGCTGCACCACAAGGTGGAGATCACCGACGCGGCCATCATCGCCGCGGCCGAACTGTCGCACCGCTACATCACCGACCGCTTCCTGCCCGACAAGGCGATCGACCTGATCGACGAGGCGGCGTCGAAGATCAAGATCGAGATCGATTCCAAGCCGGAAGTGATGGACAAGCTCGAACGGCGCATCATCCAGCTCAAGATCGAGAAGGAAGCGGTCAAGAAGGAAAAGGACGAGGCTTCGCGCCGCCGCCTCGACCTGATCGACGAAGAGATCGTGCGCCTCGAACGCGAGTACAACGACTACGAAGAAGTGCTCAAATCCGAAAAGGCCGTGGTGCAGGGCACCACCCACATCAAGGAAGAAATCGAGCAGGTCAAGCAGCAGATGGAGGAAGCGACCCGTGCCAGCAACTGGCAAAAGGTCTCCGAGCTCCAGTACGGCAAACTGCCCGAACTCGAAGCCCAGCTCAAGTCGGCCGAAACGGACGCCGCGCGCCAGGACAAGGCCGCGCGGCCCAAGCTGCTGCGCACCCAGGTGGGCGCCGAAGAAATCGCCGAAGTGGTCTCGCGCGCGACCGGCATCCCCGTCTCGCGCATGATGCAGGGCGAGCGCGACAAGCTGATGCACATCGAGGACGAACTGCACAAGCGCGTGGTGGGCCAGGACGAAGCCATCGTCGCCGTGGCCGACGCCATCCGCCGCTCGCGCGCCGGCCTGGCCGATCCCGACAAGCCCTACGGTTCCTTCATGTTCCTCGGCCCCACGGGCGTGGGCAAGACGGAACTGTGCAAGGCGCTGGCCGCCTTCCTGTTCGACACCGAAGACTCGATGATCCGCATCGACATGAGCGAATTCATGGAAAAGCATTCGGTGGCCCGGCTGATCGGCGCGCCGCCCGGCTATGTGGGCTACGACGAAGGCGGCTACCTGACCGAAGCGGTGCGCCGCAAGCCCTATAGCGTGATCCTGCTCGATGAAGTCGAGAAGGCCCACAGCGACGTCTTCAACGTGCTGCTGCAAGTGCTCGACGACGGCCGCATGACGGACGGGCAGGGCCGCACGGTCGACTTCAAGAACACGGTGATCGTGATGACGTCGAACCTCGGTTCGCACAAGATCCAGTCGATGGACAGCGATGACCCCGGCGTGGTCAAGCTGGCCGTGATGGCCGAGGTGCGCTCGCATTTCCGCCCCGAGTTCATCAACCGCATCGACGAGATCGTGGTCTTCCACGCCCTCGACGAAAAGAACATCGGCGCCATCGCGAAGATCCAGATGCAGCACCTGGAAGAACGCCTGGGCCGCATGGACATGGCGCTGGAGATGAGCGAAGAGGCACTGCAAAAGATCGCCGAAGCCGGCTACGACCCCGTCTACGGCGCGCGCCCGCTCAAGCGCGCCATCCAGCAGCAGCTGGAAAACCCGCTGTCGAAGCTGATCTTGTCCGGCGCATTCGGGCCGAAGGACGTCATCAAGGTCGGCGTGCAGAGCGGCGCCTTGAGTTTCGAGCAGCGGGCCGGCACCGATGTGAAATAAATTGCAACACGGTGCAACAAAGGCCGGCACCTGAGCTACCATCGCAGATCGATTTTATGCGAGGGGAGGGCTGGTGCCGGCCTTGTTTTCATTCAAGCTGCGCCCACGCGGCGTGCCTTTCATGGTCATGCTGGCCCTGCATGGCGCTTTGCTGCTGGCGTGGCTGCAGGCGAAGCATCCTGTCGCGCTCCACGGTCCCGAGCCCTTTTTCATCACCCGTTTCCTCCCCGCGCCCAAGCCAACGAGCAAGACCGCGCCACCGCCCAAGCCGGTGCTGCCTGCGACGCCCGCATTTGCCATCGCGCCCGCACCAGCACCTGCACATCCAATACCGGAAGCCCCTGCATCGACCGCGCAGCCCAGCGCGGCTGCGGCGGCGGCCGACGTCCTGGCCCAGGCCCGGCGCGATGTGGGCGCCATCGATCGCGCGCTGCGCGGCAAGGCGCCGCCCGTGCCCCTGGTCCGCCCCGAGACAAAATGGACCCGCTTCGAAAGCGCGCTGGAGAGCGCCTACATCGACACCGGCCACACGACCGTGATGGACCGTTACGTCGCCGCCGACGGCGTGGCCATCATCCGCCTGACGCAGGGCAGCAAGGTCGCTTGCTACATGAGCGGCACGGTCAACGCCAGCAACGGCATCCTGGGCGACAGCGCGCGCCCGAAACAAGTGAACTGCCCGCCCGCCAACGCCGGCTGGACACGCATCTGAAACATGAGGATGAAGGCAAACATGACAGGATATTCGGGAACGCCGCTGGCAAACAAGCTGGGCATCAAGGAAAACTGGGAATTGTTCCTTGTCGATGCGCCTGCGGTTTATCTGGAACTGATCGAGCCGTTGCCGCCGTCGGTCACGTTTGTGTCCAGGCCGGGCGCGTCGACGGACATGGTGCATGTCTTCGCCACCAGGCGCACGCCGCTCGGGAAGGCGCTGGCGCAGTACCGGCGCGAGCTGTCGGCACAGGCCGTGGTATGGGTGTCGTGGCCGAAGAAGGCGTCCAAGGTGCCCAGTGAAATCACGGAAGACACGGTGCGCGAACTGGCGCTGCCGCTCGGCTTCGTCGATATCAAGGTGTGCGCCGTCAATGAGGTATGGTCGGGTTTGAAACTGGTTGTTCGCAAGGAGCTACGTTGAAATTGAATCGCTTGATTGTCCTGTTGGCGCTCGGTCTGGCCTTGACGCAGGCCACCGCCGCGCCGGCGCCTGACATTGTGAAGAAGCTGGCCCAATCCTATGTGCTGTCGCATCCCGACGCGACCTCCCGGCCGACGCCGCAAACGCCGGAGCAGGTATATGAATCCTACTTCTTCATCGGCATGACGCATCCGCACGGAGGCATCATGAATTTCCCGGACATCGAAACGGCTGCCTATGTCCAGGGCCAGGCATACTGGCGCGAGCATCCCTTCGAGCGCGATGCGATCATGGCCGGCTTCGGCTTCGTGCGTGTCGATGCCGAGGGAAGCTGGGCGCGAGGCTTCGAACTGAGCAGTTTTGTGCCGGACGAGCGCGGCGCCGAGCGCTGGTGGCTCGATTCGTTCGGCGGCGTCGCCTGGCGCGAGCTCGGTCCGGCGCACCAGGATCCCTCACCCAATGTTGGCAAGGTACGCGTGCGCATCGCCGGCTACCTGGGCCTGCCCGGGCCAAGCGGCCACCTCGGACAGTACCGGCGCCGCGTGCTGGCCACCTCGCTCACCTTCCTGAAAGACTAGCGCCATCATGAAATTCAATATCTACGGGCGCTTTCAGCTCGAAGTGCGGCGCGAAAACGCGGCCTGGACCGTCAACCGGCTCGAGCTGGGCAAGCGCGTGCCGCTGCATGACGTCGTCATTCCCGCCACACTGGAAGCGGAAGAAATCGCGATCTACCTCGATGACATCTTCCACGAGTACGCCGGACCGGGCCAGGTGATCGAGCGGCTGGCCTGAACACCATGGGCCTGCTGCGCCGCTTTTGTGCTGGTGGTGCGTCCGCTCAAGCACCAAAAAAGGCTGAGGGTGATACGCCGAAGGTCTTCTTGAACATCGCCGAAAATGCGGACTGGCTGGCGTAGCCCAGCTGGTCTGCCACTTGCGCCAGCGGCACGCCACGGGCGATCAGTGGCGCCGCATGGGCCAGGCGCATCTGCTGGCGCCACTGTCCAAAACTCATTCCCAGTTCCTGCCCGAACAGGCGCGCCAGCGTGCGCTCGGACGCGCCCACATGGCGTGCCCATTGTCCCAGCGTGCGCGCTGAGCCGGGTTCATCGACCAGGGCGGCGCACAGGGCGAACAGGCGCTTGTCGTGCGGTAGCGGCACATGGATGGCGCGCGTGGCCGAGCGCGCCAGTTCGTCGAGGATCAGCGCCGTCAGCACCGCTTCGCGCGCGCTGGACTGGGCGTCGTCGATGTCGGCGAGCGCATTGATCGCTTCGCGTAGCAGGGGCGACACTGCCAGCACCTTGCAGCCGCTGCCGGCAAAGGGCGCCTGCGCCGCGTGCACCCACATGGCGCGCAGGCTGGCCTGTTCCAGCACCGTGACTTCGTGGGTGACGTTGGGAGCGATCCAGATGGCGCGCTGGGGCGGCACGATCCAGCTGCTGTTCATGGCCGTCACGCGCAGGACGCCTTCGCTGGCGTAGGTCACCTGGCCCCAGGGATGGGCGTGCGGGGCCAGGTTGGCATCGGCTTCGAGGTCGCGCGCGGTCATGCGCAGGGGCCGCGCGGCGCTTGGGTAGCGCTCGGGCGGCTGGCCGCTGGTGTGGCGGACAACAGGAACAGGCATGGTGTAGCTTTGGCAGGATTTCGACAGATTATGGCTTCCTAGTGTAAAACAGTCGCGCCGATTCTGGGTACACTGATGCCATGAATACGACAAACAACACCCTGCGCGAAGACGCGCGCGTCATCGGCCTCGTTGGCCTGGCCCATGGCGTTTCCCATTTCTTTCACCTGATCCTGGCGGGCCTGTTCCCGTGGCTGAAGGCGGCCTTCGATTTGAGCTATGCCCAGCTTGGCCTGTTGATGACGGTGTTCTTTATCGTTTCCGGCGTGGGCCAGGCGCTGGCCGGTTTCGTCGTCGACCGGGTCGGTGCGCGGCGCGTGCTGTTTGCCGGCCTGGCCTTGCTGGGCCTGTCCGCACTGGTGCTGGGCAGCGCGCCCAATTACGCGCTGCTGCTGGCCGGTTCCATGATCGCCGGCCTGGGCAACAGCGTTTTCCACCCTTCCGACTACACGCTGCTGAACCAGCGCGTCTCGAAGGCGCGCCTGGCGCATGCATTTTCCGTGCACGGCATCAGCGGCAACCTTGGCTGGGCCGTGGCGCCGGTTTTCCTGGCCGGCGTGGCCACGCTGTCGGACTGGCGCACGGCGCTGCTGGCGGCAGCGGCCATTCCCTTTGCCACGCTGGCGCTGCTGGTGGCCCAGCGCGCGCACCTGCGCGCCGATCCGCCGGTGCCGCACCACGCGGCCGACGGGCAGGGCGGCTCCTTCGATTTCCTGCGCCTGCCACAGGTGTGGATGTGCTTCGGTTTTTTCTTCCTCACCGCCATCGCGCTGGGCGGGATCCAGAGTTTTGCCTCGGCCAGCCTGGTCGCTTTGTATGGCATGTCGATCGCCTCGGCCACGACGGCCTACACGGCCTATATGCTCGCTTCGGCCGGCGGCATGGTGCTGGGCGGCTTCATGGCGCAGCGCACCCACAATCACGACCGCACCATTGCGCTCGCTTTCACGCTGGCGGCCTCGATGGCGCTGTTGCTCGCGTGCGCCGTGGTGCCGGCCTGGCTGGCCGTGGTGCTGATGGGGGCGATAGGCCTGGCGGCGGGCGTGGCAGGGCCATCGCGTGATTTACTCATTCGCGCCGCTGCGCCGAAAAATGCCACCGGCCGCGTGTTCGGCGTGGTCTATTCGGGGCTCGATAGCGGACTGGCAGTTGGCCCGCTGGTGTTTGGCGCGCTGATGGATGCGCATCACCCTGCATGGGTGTTTGTCTGCGTCGCCTTGTTCCAGGCGCTGGCCATCGCCACCGCGATTGGCGTGGGCGGCACCAATCGGCAGCTCGCGCCAGGCATCGCCAAGGCATAAAAAAGTCCGCCGGCCAGGGGCGGGCGGACAGGTGCTGGTCTCAGTCCAGCTTAGCTGCGGCGGCGTGCCAGTCCAAGCAGGCCCAGGCCGGCGAGCAGCATGCCATAGGTCTCGGGTTCCGGCACGGCGGCAGTGTAGGCGCGGAAGTTGCTGAAGTTTTGCGGCAAGCCGCTGATGGAGAACTGCGTACCGGGCATGATCGCGCTATTCCAGTGAAATACCAGTTCACCACCGCCTTTTGGCCCGCCACCGCCAAAGTGGACCGCCAGCGTATCGTAAGGGACGGTCGCATCAAAGGTATTGCCGCTACCGCCTAGCCCCTGGGTGGCATTGAAGCACGGTGCATTGGGCTCGTCGCAGCCGGCCACGTAGCTGGTCGCGGCAATGCCCAAACCGTTGATGTCAGCCATGATGGTCGCGGGGTCTTGGGGGACCAGCACCCCATTGAAGTAGTAGGCCAGGTCGGCAATGGGCGAATACGTCACGCCGGCTGGCGAAGCGAGCGGGCTCGATGGATCCACGGACGTCCATGCTGCCGAAGCGGGAGCGCATACCCCCCAGGCAGCGGTGATCAAGGCGAGGCAAGACAGGCGTTTCACAAGCATCATAATTTCCTCCATCAAATCATCAAAGAAAACGATTTGGCATGCGCGGCCTCTGCGCGAGCGTCAGGTATGAAAATCTGGCATCAATGAATGCGCCAAGGCCAAAGCTTGGCGTGTGAGGCGGTCATCCCAGTTCGTTTATTGTTGGTCTTGGAACGCGCGATGGTCGCCCATCCGCATTCTTTTTTGGGAAAGCCAAGGTCGGCATTTCCGTCCAATCAGAGTAGCACATGGTTAAAAAACTGCTTAACATTGTTGGTATATTATTTGTATTGAAATAACATGATTGCATAGTGGGTGTATATCGCTCGTGGGAAGCGGGCCGAAACGACGAGGCGTGGTTTAAAATTAGTTTCCTATGACCTACTGCGAGACTAAATGATGGATTTTGCGACCACCGACCTGTGCGACGACCATCCTCAATTGTTGGAAGAGGGCCGGCTCGCTGTTCTACCACCTTTGTTTCAGCATTTCGGCAAGCGCGTCAAATTCGCAGGCCGGGCGACGACATTGAAGGTCTTTGAAGACAATGCCCTGGTGCGCTCGACGCTCGAGGCGCCGGGCAACGGCAATGTCCTGGTCGTCGATGGCGGCGCCAGCATGCGGCGCGCCTTGGTCGGTGGCCAACTGGCCTTGCTGGCGCAGGATAACGGCTGGGCCGGCATCATCGTCGACGGCTGCGTGCGCGACAGTGAAGAAATCAATGCTTGCGAAGTGGGGGTGCGCGCCCTGGGCCTGCATCCACAAAAGAGCAGCAAGAAGGGCGTGGGCGAGCGCAACGAGCGTGTGGTCATTGCCGGCGTGGCCGTCAATCCGGGCGACTGGATCTACGCCGACGCCGATGGCATCCTGGTGGCGCAGCAAAAGCTGGCGTGAAAATGAAAACCCCGCGGGCCTTGCAGCGCGCGGGGTTTGAAGCAGTACGGTTGCTTATGCTTTGCGGCGACGAGCCATCAGGCCAACCAGGCCCAGGCCGGCGAGCATCATGCCGTAGGTACCTGGCTCTGGCACTGCCGAAGTCTGGTACAGGACGGCGTCCGACACGCCCTGGTAGTTGACCGTGAACGAATCGGTGTAGGCGCCGGCGTCGAAGCGATAGAATGCCGTGCCGCCACCGGTACCGTTCGCGCCGCCACCACCGAAGTGGATACCAACGACCGTGTCACCGCTCAGTGGCGTGTTGAAGTTGATGGTGAAATTGCCAGGAGCAGGCAGGTCATGCAGGCCGGTGATAGGGTTGATCTGCAGGTCTGGAATGTTTTCCATGATGGTCAGCGGAGCGGACAGGCCGAAGAGGCCGCCAACATGGCCCAGCGCGGCGGCATCGGTCAGCACGCTGGTCGTCAATGCCGTCATGGTTGGCGAGTTGCCAAGCAGGTTGCTGTTGGTGAAGAAGCCAGAGCAGGCGCTGGCCGGCAGGCTCAAGTCGCCCAACGTGCACTGGGTGCTACCGAGCACCAATGCTGCTGGTGGATTTGCTGGAGGTGGCTTGGCAGCAAAGGCGGCAGCGGAAGCAGACAACATGGCGGTCAGTGCAGCGATTTTCAAAGTCGTGTTCATTTTATTTTTTCCTCTGTTTAATTATTTTCGAACTACGGGGCAGTTAGAACGTTCAACTAACATCTGGGGAGGCAACTTCCGTTCTTCCATGAAAATAATAGTAGCACGTACTTCGTAGGGAAAATACTAAGAGGTGTAATCTTTTTATTACTTATTTTTTCCGATTCGATAGTTTATGTTAATAACACTATGGAAACTTTAGTTGCTCAGGTACCTAGTTGGCTTCCAGGTGTTGTTTTTGTGCCGCATTGACGGCCACGAAAATAAAAGAGAGAGCCCAGATGCAGGCATCTGGGCTCTCTTTATTGAATTGGGCGCATCCACGCGCCCTGGTCGCAGCGCGTTTAGCTGCGGCGCTTGGACATCCAGCCCAGCACGCCCAGGCCGGCGAGCAACATGGCGTAGGAACCAGGTTCCGGCACGGCGGTGGTATAGACCGCAGCGTTGGAATAGCCTTGGGTAAAGGTCAGGTTGAGTGTGGTAACACCGTCCGTGCCCGCATCGAAATGGAAGAAGGCCGTCGCTTCGTCGTTGCCGCCATCTGGGAAGGCGCCACCACCCATGTGCACGCCAATGATGGTATCGCCATACAGGGGGCTGCTGAAGGTGATCGGACCGCCCGTGGGCAAACCGGCGATGATCTGGATGGCCGCGGTAGTGTCCACCGCACCACCCGTTAGGGCCCACACCGTGGCATAGTCGTTCGCCTGCAGCAAATTGCCGCCGAACCAGCCCCAGCATTCTGACGCGTTAAATCCGGAAATATCCGACAAAGTGCAAGCGGGAGCGCTTGCCGAAGCCGAACCACAGACGCAGGCGCTTGCCAATGCAAGTGCTTTGAGCATTGTTTTCATATTCTTCTCCCAATGAGGCCGATTTTTTTCACACAATGCGCTGACAGCCAGCGCACTGGTGGCTTCGAGCTTATGGATGGCAAGAGATTCAGATCAATTTCCGCCGCGACTTTGCTTGACGACGTGCAATCCAAACGAGCTTTACGAGATTCAATATAGCACAGCAGTTAGCTATTTGTTGTTCGTTTTAGTAACCTTTTTTATATCAAAAATGCCATCTGTCTTAGCTTTTATCAATATGGTGTGAATAGGATTGACGGAAGGTGCATATTGGAAAGAAAAGCTTGCTCTCGAGGCTGGGCGCATCCCTGTTGCGCAATGCAAAAAACCGAGGCCGTCCTCGACTTTGTCTGCTTTTTTTCATGTGGCGAGTGTTGCATTTCACATCGCGGAATTTCATCATGGAGACACCCATGGGATTCTCCCGTTTTGAGAAATGATATTTCGCAACATGGAATTCAAATTATATCTCTTTGATTTTAAACGATAAAAATTTACTTATATGTCTTATATAAGAGTATTGCTGCGGCGCGCAAATAGGCCTATGATTTGTCTAACGGACTTCGTTACACAAAATGTTTTTTTCATCTAGGAGAGCACCATGGCAACTCGTGAACAGCAAGTAGCAGCCCTGCAAAAAGACTGGGACACCAATCCACGCTGGAAAGGTGTCGTTCGCAACTACACCGCCGACGACGTGGTGCGCCTGCGCGGCTCGCTGCAGGTCGAGCACACGCTGGCCAAGCGCGGCGCCGAGAAACTGTGGAACCTGGTCAATAACGAGCCCTTCGTCAACGCCCTGGGCGCATTGACGGGCAACCAGGCGATGCAGCAGGTCAAGGCTGGCCTGAAGGCGATCTACCTGTCTGGCTGGCAAGTTGCCGGCGACGCCAACAATGCCGGTGAAATGTATCCCGACCAGTCGCTCTACCCGGCCAACTCGGTGCCGACCGTGGTCAAGCGCATCAACAACACCTTCACCCGCGCCGACCAGATCCAGTGGTCCGAAGGCAAGGATGACATCGACTTCTTCGCCCCCATCGTGGCCGACGCGGAAGCCGGTTTCGGCGGCGTGCTCAACGCCTACGAACTGATGAAGTCGATGATCGACGCGGGCGCGGCCGGCGTGCACTTCGAAGACCAGCTCGCCTCCGTCAAGAAATGCGGCCACATGGGTGGCAAGGTGCTGGTGCCATCGCGTGAAGCGGTGGAAAAGCTGACCGCGGCGCGCCTTGCCGCCGACGTGATGGGCACCTCGACCCTCGTCATCGCCCGCACCGACGCCGAAGCGGCCGACCTGTTGACCTCCGACGTGGACGACAACGACAAGCCATTCTGCACGGGCGAGCGCACAGTCGAAGGCTTCTACAAGGTCAAGCCGGGCATCGAGCAAGCCATTTCGCGCGCATTGGCCTATGCGCCGTTCGCCGACCTCGTGTGGTGCGAAACGGGCAAGCCGGACCTGGCCTTCGCCAAGCAGTTCGCCGATGCCGTACACGCCAAGTTCCCGGGCAAGATGCTGGCCTATAACTGCTCGCCATCGTTCAACTGGAAGAAAAACCTGGACGACGCGACCATTGCCAAGTTCCAGAAAGAGCTGGGCGCGATGGGCTACAAGTTCCAGTTCATCACCCTGGCCGGCTTCCACGCCCTGAACTACGGCATGTTCAACCTGGCCCACGGCTATGCACGGCGCCAGATGTCGGCCTTCGTGGAACTGCAGGAAGCCGAATTCGCCGCCGCCGAGCGCGGCTTCACGGCCGTCAAGCACCAGCGCGAAGTCGGTACCGGCTACTTCGATGCCGTCACCCAGGCGATCCAGCAAGGCCAGAGCTCAACGACGGCACTGCATGGATCGACCGAAGATGAGCAGTTCTTCGACGCCAAAAAAGTCGCCTAAGCGCCGCTGATCCTTGGCCAGCCGCACGCGCCGCCAGGCCCGTGCGGCTTGTTATTTTGGCAGGGGAACGGCGGCGGCGGGCGCTCCGGGAAGGACGAGGTAGACCGGCGCCGGCGCCGGTGGCGCTGGCGTTTTGGGCAGCTTGTCCATTTGGCTAAACAGCATATTGAACATCAGCGCGATCGCCGACAAGCCGCTGGCGCCGAAGGCGGTCAGCAAACCGACCACCCACTTGATGGTGGACGAATGGTATTTTTCGTTCGTGGCATGGATGTCACTGCGCAATGCGTCGAACTTGGCTTGAAGGCCGTCGAACTTGGCTTCAAGGCCGCCGAACTTGGCTTCAAGGCCGCCGAACTTCGCCTCGAGGCCATCCATGCGTCCCTCCAGCCGTGTCAGGCGCACATCGATGGCGCGGAATTGGGCGCGCGCGTCGTCTTCAAAATTGTTCGGTTCATCAGGTGGCGAATACATGTCCATAGCTTAGGTCTCCGCTGCGGTGTCGTCAATGAAGGTGCGCCTGTTCGGGACGCCCCAAATGGATAGACAAGTGCAGCGATGCAGAGTTCTGGGCGATAATGGCGCCTTGATGCTGAATCTTTGAATGGAAACGACCCCCTATGTTGAGCTACCGCCACGCCTTTCACGCGGGTAATCACGCCGACGTCCTCAAGCATTTCGTGCAGATCCAGCTGCTCGAATACCTGAACCAGAAGGACACTGCCTACACCTATATCGACACCCATTCCGGTGCCGGCGTGTACGCGCTCGACGGTGGCTACGCAGCCAAGAACGCCGAATACGACACCGGCATCGGCCCGTTGTGGGAACGCAAGGACTTGCCCAAGCCGCTGGCCGAGTACGTCAAGCTGGTCAAGCAGATGAACCCGAGCGGCAAGATGCGCTACTACCCGGGCTCGCCATACTGCGCCGACAAGCTGCTGCGCGAGCAAGACCGCCTGCGCCTGTTCGAACTGCATCCGGCCGACAGCAAGATCCTGGCCGACAATTTCCGCAAGGTCGAGGCGCACCTGATGGAGCAGGGCGAGCGTTCACGCGGACGGCGCGTGATGATCGAGCGCGCCGACGGCTTCCAGGGCATCAAGAAGCTGTTGCCGCCGCCTTCGCGCCGCGGCCTGGTGCTGATCGACCCGCCTTACGAAGACAAGCAGGATTACCGCAAGACGCGCGACATGCTGGAAGAATCGCTGGGCCGCTTCCCGACCGGCATCTATGCGATCTGGTACCCGGTGCTGCACCGGATGGAGTCGCGCCAGTTCGCCGACAAGCTCAAGCGCCTGCCGGCCAAGGACTGGCTGCATGTGAGCCTGACCGTGGCCACACCGGGTCCGGACGGCTTTGGCGGCCTGCACAGCAGCGGCATGTTCATCTTGAATCCGCCCTACACGCTCGAACCGATCCTGCAGGAAGTGATGCCTTACCTCGTGCAAGTGCTGGGCAAGGATGCGGGCGCCAAGTTCGTGCTCGAAACAGGCACCCAGGTGACGGGCGCCGCCGGTGCACGCGCCGCCGCCAATGGCAGCGTGCGCGTGCCGATCGGTCGCGCCGGCCCCACCTCGGGCAAGGGTAGCCTGCGCCTGCCGGGCCAGGCACCGGCAGGCACGCCGGGCGCCACGCCGCGCGCTGCCGCAGCGGGCGGACGGCCAACGAGCGCGCGTCCCACCAGCGCCCGCCCGACGGCGCCAGGTACCAAGCCATCGCGTCCCGGCACGCCGCGCAGCCCGCGCAAGCCATGATGTCGAAACGTAAAACTTAAAATAAGGTTGGCGTATAGTCAAGGCCATGGCAGGTATCCGTGCGCACCGGCCGGTTACTGGGAGCATCCCATGTCAACTGCCTCTTGCAGCGATAATTTCTTCCTCGCCCGCCAGTCCATCCTTGGGCGCGACCGGCACCTGGTCGCTTTTGAGCTACTGTTTCGCACTGCCGGCGCCAGCACGGCCGGCGTCACTGACCTCGAAATCCTCGAAACGGTGCGCGCCACGCCCTCGATCCTGGCCCGCGTGGGTGAGCGGAAGGCGCTCGGTTTCAAGTTTGTACTCGACGATGTGATTGCCGATTCGGGCGACGTGAGAAAGCTCATCGCCCTGGTCGACGTGATCAAGGTCGATTTGCAGGATGTCGGTAGGCGAGATGCGCGAAGTTGAGCTCGAAGCCTTCGAATGGGTCAACGAGCTCGCCCACGACCTGCATTGAAGGCGGGG
>JAZJYP010000181.1:0-6360 GCA_040390345.1 Pseudomonadota bacterium
CAACCTGGTGTTCGTGCGCCTGATGCGCGACGTGGTGCGCTACTACATGTTCCAGATGCCCGGTTCCTCGGCCTCGCTGCTGGCCGACGCCGACGATCCGCGCCGCGCCGACTACCTGGCGCGCTTTGCCGACCGCGAAGGGCGCGAGTTCCTGGCCCGCTTCTACAACAAGTACAAGGGCAAGTCGCCGGCGGACGCCGAAAAGCTGCTGTTATCGAGCCTGCATCCGACGCCGGTGCGCCTGGCCGCGGCCTACCGCACCATTGCGCCAAAGGCGACGGTGGAACAGTTTGGCGCCTTCCTGAACCAGAACATCGAATCGAAAAACGAAGTGCCGCCCGAACGCATCGCCAGGATGTACGAGCAGTACGGGCCGGACGAGATGCCCCTGTCCGACCGCGGTTACGTGGCCAAGATCCACCCGCTCGAATTGTGGGTGGTGGGTTACCTGCGCACCCACGACAAGGCCGGCTGGAGCGAAGTGGCCGAAGCGAGCACCAAGGAGCGCCAGGAGGTCTACCACTGGTTGTTCTCGACCCACCGCAAGCACGCCCAGGACAAGCGCATCGCCGGCCTGATCGAAGTGGAGGCCTTCCTCAAGATCCACCAGCAATGGCGCAAGATGGGCTATCCGTTTGACTCGCTGGTGCCGTCCTATGCGACGACGCTGGGCGCCTCGGCCGACCGGCCCGCCGCGCTGGCCGAGCTGATGGGCATCATCATCAACGGCGGCGTGCGCAAGCCCGTGCTGCGCATCGAGTCCTTGCACTTCGCCCAGGGTACGCCCTACGAAACGATGCTCAAGCGCTCGAAGAACGGCGCCACCGGCGAACAGGTGCTGGCCCCCGAAGTGGCGCGCGCCGTGGCCGACGCGATCCGCGAGGTGGTCTCGGACGGCACCGCGCGGCGCGTCAAGAATGCCTTCGCGCGTGCCGACGGCAGCATCATCGCCGTGGGCGGCAAGACCGGCACGGGCGACCAACGCTTCGATGTGTATGCGCCGGGCGGGCGCCTGATCGAATCGCGCTTCGTGAACCGTTCCGCGACCTTCGTCTTCAATATCGGCGAGCGCTTCTTCGGCAGCATGACGGCCTATGTGCGCGGGCCGCAATCGGAAGACTACGACTTCACCAGCGCCTTGCCGGTGCAGTTGTTGACGACGCTGGCACCGACCCTGATGCCGATGATCGAGCCGCCTGCCACCGCGACGGCCGGCACACTGCAGCAATGCGCGCACTAGCGCGGCGCGGGAACTTTCGGGCGTAAAATTGCTCTGATAAGTAGGCGCGAACGATCGGGGCTGCGAACATGAAAATCATTACGGGAAGCGTTATAGAGGGCCAAATCATTGTCGATGTGGCGAGCCTGGACGAAGGGAGCCGCGTCACTGTGCTGGTGAGCGAGGCGAGCGATGCTCACACCTGAAGACGTTCACGAACTCAAACTGGCCATCGCCGAAGCGGACCGAGGCGAATTAGTTTCCGCGGACGAGGTAATGAGAAGATTGAGAAGCCCAGCCTGAAGTGCTGGCCTTGTTGCATGCCAGTCGCCGAACTCATCGGATCAAGTAAGTGTCAATGCGCGCAGTTTTGCGCGGCGCTGGCGTTGGCGGCTTTTTCGAGCGCGGCGCGGTCCTTGTCTTCCAGGTAGGCGCGCTTGCCGTCTTTGTCCTTCTGGAACACCGCCTTGCCCTCGAGCGTGGACAGGATGCCGCGCGCGGCGGCGCAGCGCTGGGCGGCGTTCGGTTCGGGTGGCGCCTTGGCTTCTTCCTGTTGCTGCGCCAGGCGGCGCTGGCTCGACTCGCGTTCGCGTTCCTGCCAGGTCGCGCCCTTGGGCAGCGGGGCGGGCGGCGGGGCCGGCGCTACCTTGATTTCTTCCACCTTGCCCTCAAGCGGAGGCGTGTCGCTGTAGTGGATCTTGCCGTTCGCATCGGTCCACTTGTACATCTGGGCGGCGGCCGGCAAGGCCGCCACGGCCAGGACCAGCAGGGCAAGGCGATGGCGTTTCATCAGTAGGGCTCGAACGGGATGTTGACCTTGCGCAGCTGTGTCACGATCAGCTGCTTCCACACGCCGCGCGGCGACCAGACCTTGTTGACCGACTCATACGCCAGTTCCGGCTTTTCGTGCTTGACGACGGTGCGGTAGATGAAGGTCATGCTCGAGGCGCGCATATTGACCTGGCAATGCACCAGCACTTTCTTGTCCTTGAACTTGTCCATCGTGGCGAAGAACGCTTGCACGTCTTCGTCGGTGGGCTTGCCGAAGTTGATCGGGATATTGACCCACTCGAGGCCCTGCTTGCGCACGATTTCGGCCTCGCCGGCGACGGCGTCTTCCACCGTCGTGGGCGCCAGGTAGATGACGGCGCCGAAGCCCTGTTCGCCCAGGTGGGCCAGTGCGTCGGCGGTGGGTTGGCCGGAAGTGACGAGCGTGCCGGTGATGGGCACGACATTGGGCGCATTGATGGCCGCTTC
The DNA here is from genome assembly GCA_040390345.1 of Pseudomonadota bacterium. GTDB lineage: Bacteria > Pseudomonadota > Gammaproteobacteria > Burkholderiales > Burkholderiaceae_D > Telluria_A. Next base: position 2,477 of record JAZJYP010000181.1, read on the forward strand.
GGCCGCGAAGGCGTTGGCGGCGAACAGGCAGCTTAGCAGGAGAAAACGCATCGGTTCAGTGTCCTTGTGTCAGGGTTCGGCGCCCGCCATATGCATGCGCCGGCGTAGCGTGCACGGCTGGGATTTTCTCACAGGATCTGCGCACGTTGGGATTTACTCAAGCTGGCCCATGCCTTGTCGTAGGACCAGCCCACCAGTTCGGTCAGATAGTCCTCGGGCAGGGTGCCGAGCTTGACGACGGTGACCCAGTGAAAGCGCCCGAAATAGCGGGCCGGTTTGATGCCGGGCACGCCCGTCAGTTCGACAAAGCGGCTCGGTGTGACGCGCATGGAAAAGCGCCAGCGTTCCGGTTCGCTCGTCTTGAAATACGCGAACTTCTTGCCGCCGACCGAGTACACGAGGATATTGCTCGGATGCCCATATTCGGTACTGGTGGCGCCGGGAAACTGGGCGCAAAAAGCTTTAAGCTCGGTGAGGTTCATGCGGCGCAGTATGGCTCAACTGTGACGCCGCTTGCAATGCATTCCGAATGTAGGCATGGTGAGCCCATGCCCCGTCTTCGCCAAACCATGAAAAAAATACTCCGCTTCACGCACTTCTCGGTGCGCGACTTTCTCGCCACGTCGGTGCCCGTCGTGCTGCTGCTGGCCGGGCTGTGCGCGCTCGCCTATGTCATCATCGATCCGGCACCGCCGCGCGAAGTGATCCTCGCGACCGGGCAGGAAAACAGCGCCTACGATGAATTCGGCAAGCAGTATGCGGCGGCGCTGGCGCGCGATGGCATCAAGGTGGTGCAGCAGCGCTCGCTCGGCTCGGCGCAGAACCTGCAGTTGCTGCGCGAGGGCAAAGTCGATATCGCTTTCGTGCAGAGCGGCTCGACCGAGCAGGCGGTGGCGGGACGGCGCGGACTGGTATCGCTGGGCAGCCTGTTCATCGAGCCGGTCTGGCTGTTCCTGCGCGCCGAGAGCAAGGCCACGCAACTGAGCGACTTGCGCGGCCTGCGCATCAATGTGGGACCGGACGGCACGGGCGTGCCGCAATTGTTCAAGCAACTGCTCGACGCCAATGGCATGGAGATGAACGAGCTCGTGCCAAGCAAGCTGGAAGACTCGTACGCGACCAAGGCCCTGGTCGAAGGCGACATCGATGGCCTGGTGTTCAGTTCGGCGCCGGAGTCCTTGCTGATCCAAATGCTGCTGCAGACGCCGGGCATCGTGCTGTTCGACTTTCCGCAGGCCGAGGCCTACACGCGGCGCCTGCCTTTCCTGACCCAGGTGCTACTGCCGCGCGGCATCGTCGACCTGGGCCGCAACCTGCCGCCCCAGGACTACCACCTGATTGCGCCGACGGCGACGCTGGTGGCGCGCGTGAAAACCCATCCGGCGCTGCTCCAGCTGTTCGTGCAGGCGGCGGCCACGATCCACGGCGGCACCGGCTGGTTCCAGCAGCATGCGCAGTTCCCTTCGCCGCGGTTCACCGAGATCCCGGTCGCGCGCGAGGCGGCCAAATTCTACAAGGATGGCCCGCCGCTGCTTGAGCGCTATATGAATTTCTGGATGGCCAACCTGCTCGACCGCATGTGGGTGTTTGTCGTGGCCGGTGGCGCCTTGCTCATTCCCCTGTCGCGCGTGGTGCCGCCGCTGTATGTGTGGCGCATCCGTTCGCGCGTCTACCGCTGGTACGGGCAGTTGCGGGCGGTCGAGCAGGAACTCGACCAGGTGGCGCCGGCCCAGCGCCAGGCCGTGTGCCAGGCGCTGCTCGAGCGGCTCGACCACATCGAGGCGCGCGTCAACCACTTGAGCGTGCCGTTGTCCTTCGCCGACGCTTGGTACGGCTTGCGCAGTCATATAAAATTCGTGCGAGAGCGCGTGCACGGCGCCATGGAGGAAACGAAAACATGACGACTGCGCCGCAGTTGCAATCCCGCCTGACCTGCCCGCATTGCGGGGCCGTGACGGAAGAAACGATGCCGACCGACGCCTGCATTTATTTCCATGAATGCGGGGCCTGCAAGGCGCTCTTGCGCCCACGGGCCGGCGACTGTTGCGTGTTCTGTTCCTACGGCTCGGTCAAGTGCCCGCCGATCCAGGCAGGCCAGGCTTGCTGCCGGCGTTAGGAATCCTTCGGTTCGTCGGGCGCGCGGAACAGGTCTTCGAGCGCGCTGCGTTCGGTGCGCGCGCCGGCCTTGCCGCGCTTGCCGGCGAATTCCTCTTCGATATTGTCGCGATAAAAACTCCAGGCCGAGGCGTTGGTCGAGAAGCGGCGCCACGTCTCATTGCCCACGCCGGAATAATCGATGACGCTGCCGTCATCGAATTCGACGCGCAGGATGCGTTCGCGCGCGTCGTAGCCGATCGCGCGCAGCTTGCCGGCATTGATGCGTTTCATCTCCATGGTTAGGCCCCCAGCCAGGGCAGGCCTGCCTTGCACCAGCCGTTGATGTTCTTGCGGTGGCCGTGTTCGTCCTTGTCGCCTTCGAAGCCTTCGAGGATGTTGTAGCACTGGCTGAAACCGTTTTCCGTCGCCAGGCGCGCCGCGTGCTGGGAGCGCACGCCGGAGCGGCACAGGAACAGCAGCACGTCGCCGCGTTCGGCCTGGCCTTCCAGCTGCGCCACGAAGTCGGCGTTCGGCACGCCGCCCGGATAGGTGCTCCACTGGACCGCGCCATGCTCGGGGGCGACGCGCCCGACCCAGTCGCGCTCGGCGTTGGTGCGCACGTCGATCAGCCTGGCACCGCCACCCATCAAGGCAAAGGCTTCCTGCGGCGTGACGGCCCCGGCATAGGGCAGGCCGGCGCCGCGGGCCTGGGCTTGGGCGAGGATGTCGGTCTCTGAACTCATGGCAACTCCAAGACGTTTAAAACGATTATGATAGCGGGGGGCGCACGCACCATCTGGAGGCGTTTTCCCAGATTGGACCGGATTTGCGCCAAAACAGTGCGGAAAATCATGAATGCACCAAAATGGTGCATAATCAGGGCCGCACTGAATCCGCCCGAGACGATTTTAGAGGCATTTGTCAGCATTTTCAAAGATGCTATTGAAAAAGTCGCGCGGGATATGGCTGGCACAGTTTCTGCTTTTGTAGCCCTTGAGTTTAGTCGCGCTGAATACCGACGCGCGGCTCACCCCACATTTCACCTAGGAGAATACGCATGGCAAAGACAGCCGCAGAAGTTCTACAAATGGCTAAAGACAACGAAGTCAAATTCGTTGATTTCCGTTTTGCCGATACGCGCGGCAAAGAGCAGCACGTGACGGTTCCCGTGTCGCACTTCGACCTCGACAAGTTCGAGTCGGGCCACGCCTTCGACGGCTCGTCGATCGCCGGCTGGAAGGGTATTGAAGCGTCGGACATGATCCTGATGCCGGACCCGAACACCGCCAACATCGACCCGTTCATGGAAGAGACGACCCTGTTCATGCAGTGCGACGTCATCGAACCATCGGACGGCAAGGGTTACGACCGCGACCCGCGCTCGATCGCCAAGCGCGCCGAAGCCTACCTGAAATCCTCGGGCCTGGGCGACACCGCCTTCTTCGGTCCTGAGCCAGAATTCTTCATCTTCGATTCCGTGCGCTGGAAAATCGACATGTCCGGCTGCTTCGTCAAGATCGACTCCGACGAAGCGTCCTGGTCGACCGACAAGGAAATCGAAGGCGGCAACAGCGGCCATCGTCCAACCGTCAAGGGCGGCTACTTCCCGGTGCCACCGGTCGATTCGTTCCAGGACATGCGCTCGGAAATGTGCCTGATCCTCGAGTCGCTCGGCATTCCCGTTGAAGTGCACCACCACGAAGTGGCCGGCGCCGGCCAGAACGAAATCGGTACCAAGTTCTCGACCCTGGTCGAGCGCGCCGACTGGACCCAGAACCTGAAATACG
>JAZJYP010000182.1:0-6090 GCA_040390345.1 Pseudomonadota bacterium
CCCCATTCGTGAAAACGGAAATTTGAAGAAAAACCTTGACCGGTCAATACATATCTGGGTGGGCGCACGCGCCCACGCGGATCAGCGATACATCACGGTCGACGGCTTGCTTGTTTTCTGCAGCCGCGCCGCCTCCGCTTCCGCGCCTCGCATGGTGCGGATCAGGTTCAGGCCTGCCAGCTTCTTCAAATCCGCATCCTTCCAGCCGCGCGTCATCAGCTCCGCAAACAAGGCCGGATAGGTGGACGTATCTTCCAGCCCCACCGGCATGGGCGAACCGCCAAAGTCCCCGGCCAGGCCCACATGGTCGTGCCCCGCCACCTTGGCGATATGGTCGATGTGGTCGGCGACCTGCTTGAGCGAGGCTTTTGGCATCGGGCCGTTGGCCTTCACATAATCGGCTTCGATCTGCTTTTGCGCGACCTTGTCTTCGCCGGCTGCGGCAAGTGCCTTCCACAAGGCCGGCGTGTACTTGGCCGCTTCCGGCGACACGAAGGCCGGTACAAACGTCACCATCACCAGGCCGCCATTTTTAGGCATGCGCGCCAGGATCTCGTCGGGCACATTGCGCGGATGGTCAACCAGGGCGCGCGCCGACGAATGCGAGAAGATCACGGGCGCGCTCGACGTATCGAGCGCATCGCGCATGACTTCAGGGCTGACGTGGCTCAGGTCCACCAGCATGCCGAGGCGGTTCATTTCGCGTACGACGTCTTTGCCGAAGGGTGTGAGGCCGTGATGTTTCGGCGCGTCCAATGCGGCATCGGCCCAGTCCAGGGTGACGTTGTGGGTAAGCGTCATGTAGCGTGCGCCCAGCGCGTAGTAGGTACGCAGCACGCCCAGGCTGTTCTCGATCATGTGGCCGCCTTCGAGGCCGATCAGCGAGGCGACCTTGCCTGCCTTGAAGGCGCGCTCGATGTCGGCAGCGCTGTTGGCCGGGGCGAGCGCCTGCGGGTACTTGGCGACCATGCGGCGCGTGAGGTCAAGCTGTTCGAAGCCGAATTTGGCCCATCCCGACTTCAGCTCGCCCGGTACGTACACGGCCCAGAACTGGCCCGCAAGGTGGCCCTTGTGCATGCGGGCGATATCGGTTTCACCTGGCGTGGTGTGATTGAGGTCATAGGCATCGACGTCGGACGGCGCCTTCTCGTTTTCACGAATCAGGATAGGCAGGTCGTTGTGGCCATCGACCAGCGGTGTCGATTTGAGGAGCGCGTTGGCATGGCGCAGGGCAGCGTCGTCAGCGGCTTGGGAGCCCGATGCGAACAGCATGCAGGCTACGGCGATGGCGGAGAATTTGGTCATGGCGATCCAAAGGAAAAAGGATCGCAAAGCGTACCATGATTAGAAGCGTTCGTACTCGTGCAAATAGCGCCACTGCCCCACCGGAAGGCTAGCCATCGGCACGCGGCCAACGCGGATGCGCTTGATCGCCACGACTTTCAAATCAACCATACGGCACATATGCAGGATCTGGCCGGGCTTGGCGCCCTTGAGTGCAAAGCGCAGGCGCGTTTCATTCTGCCAGCTGACCTTGATGGGCGGAAGTTCCTTGCCGTTGAAGGTCAAGCCGTGATTGAGCAGGGCCAGGCCACCGTCGCGGATGGTGCCGGCCACTTCGACGATGTATTCCTGCTCCACGCGTGGGCCTTCCTGCACCAGCTTGCGGGCGACACGGAAGTCCTGCGTGAGCACGACCAGGCCACTGGCCCTGGCATCGAGCGGCATCGTGTCGGTCAGGTTGGACAGGTGGCGCTTGAGGAAGCGGAAGTTGCCATGCTCGGCCACTTGCAGGTTTTCCGGCGTAACGCAAGAGAGCGCATTGGCGACATCGGCTGGCTTGTGCACGAGGATCGTCACGGGGACGATCTCGCCCAGCTTCGCCTCGTCGTGCACAACCACATCCTGTTCGTCCTCGACGCGCGCGCCCGGTTCTTCGACGACGACACCATCGACACTGACCCAGCCGCCCGAAATGTATTGTTCGGCCTCGCTGCGGGAGCAAGGAATCATTTCTGCCACGCGTTTGGCAAGGCGGATGGAGGTGTCGGTATCGGTCATGATGCTTTGAACAGGTCGCAGAAAACGGCGACGGTGCGGTCGACGTCGTCGGCCGACACATTGAGGTGGGTAACGATGCGCATGCGTGGCGACACGCTGGCGCGGATGTTGGCGCGTTCGAGCGCTTCGCGCAAGGCGTTGCACTGGTCGGCCGGGATGTCGACGTACACAATATTGGTTTGCGGGCGCACCACGTTCAGGCGCGTGCCCACCGACAGGCCCTGCGCCAGGCGCGAGGCGTTGGCATGATCAATCGCCAGGCGTTCGACGTTATGCTCCAGCGCGTACAGGCCTGCGGCAGCAATGACACCGGCCTGGCGCATGCCGCCACCGAGCATCTTGCGCCAGCGCTTGGCTTCTTCGATGAAAACTTTGGGGCCGCACAGCACGGAACCGACCGGCGCGCCCAGGCCCTTGGACAGGCAGACGGACACGGTATCGAAGCCGCTGACGGCCTCGCGCAGGCTGATGCCCTGTTTGACGGCGGCGTTGCAAATGCGTGCGCCATCGAGGTGGGTGGCCAGGCCCAGCTTGTGCGCCAGTGAAGTGGCCTGCTCCATGTAGGGGGCCTTGAGCACGCGCCCGCCGATGGTGTTTTCCAGCGCCAGCACGCGGGTGCGGGCGAAGTGGATGTCGTGCGGTTTGACGTAGGCCGCGATATCCTCCAGCGCAATCGAGCCGTCCTGCTGGTTCAGGATGGGCTGCGGCTGGATGCTGCCCAGGACCGCCGCCCCGCCGCCTTCGTAGCGGTAGGTGTGGGCTTCCTGGCCAACCAGGTATTCGTCGCCGCGCCCGCAGTGGGTCAGCAGCGCGATCAGGTTGGTCTGGGTGCCCGAAGCGGCAAACAGCGCGGCTTCGTAGCCGAAACGCTCGGCTGCGTAATCCTGCAGGCGGTTGACGGTGGGGTCATCGCCATAGACGTCGTCGCCGACGTCGGCGCCGGCCATGGCGGCGCGCATGCCCTCGTCGGGGACGGTGACGGTGTCGCTGCGCAGGTCGATCCAGTTAGTCATTGAGATTCGCGGCATAGAAACGCTCGCCCATTTCTTCCAGGCCAAGCGTGGTGAGAACCTCCTGCAGGCGCTCGCTCGGACGGCGGCGCGGCAGGTCCTTGTAGGTGGCGATGATCAATTCGTTTTTCATCGAGTGCTCCCAGCCCACCAGTTCCGTGACATTGACCTGGTAACCGTGTGCTTCGAGCTGCAAGCAGCGTAGCACGTTGGTGACCTGGCTGCCGAATTCGCGCGTGTGGATCGGGTGGCGCCAGATTTCGGTCAGCGCACTCTTGCCCAGGTCCTTGCCCTTGTTCTTCTTCAGGACCGTGGCCACTTCGGCCTGGCAGCACGGCACCAGCACCATGTATTTGGCCTTTTTCTTCAGCGCGAAGTCGATGGCGTCGTCGGTGGCCGTGTTGCAGGCGTGGAGCGCCGTGACGACATCGATCTGCGCGGGCAGCTTGTCGGACCTGGTCGAATCGGCCACGGACAGGTTCAGGAAGCTCATGCCGGGGAAGTCCAGCTTCTGCGCCAGCGCCGTCGACTTCTGCACCAGTTCTTCGCGCGTTTCGATGCCGTAGATGTGGGAGCCGTCTTCCAGGCCCTTGAAGAACAGGTCGTAGAGGATGAAACCGAGGTAGGACTTGCCGGCGCCATGGTCGACCAGGGTCACGCCCGGGTGGGCGGCCAGCACTTCCTTGAGCAGCGGCTCGATGAACTGGTACAGGTGGTAGACCTGTTTGAGCTTGCGGCGGCTGTCCTGGTTCAGCTTGGCGTCGCGCGTGAGAATGTGCAGTTCCTGCAGCAGCGCGACCGACTGCCCGGGACGCACTTCCGGCGGCAGGGTGTCAGCGTGCTTCATCGATCCACGCCATCTGGATCGCTTCGAGCACTTTTTCGCCGCCGCGCGTATGGTCGTCGTCGAAGCCATCGAGGTCGACGACCCAGTTGTGCAGGTCAACGAAACGCACCGTCAGCGGGTCAACGTCCGGGAATTTGTCGTAGAGCGCTTCGGCGATTGCTGTGATGTCACTCCATCTCATGATCAATGACTCTTCTCGGCGGCGTGGTTGATGGTGTATTTCGGAATCTCGACGACCAGGTCTTCGGTGCCGATGATGGCCTGGCAGGACAGGCGCGAGACGGCTTCGAGGCCCCAGGCGCGGTCGAGCAGGTCTTCTTCTTTTTCTTCGAGTTCGTTCAGCGAATTGAAGCCTTCGCGAATGAGCACGTGGCAGGTGGTGCAGGCGCAGACGCGGTCGCAGGCATGCTCAATCTCGATGTCGTTTTCAAGCAGGGTATCGCACACCGACTTGCCGGTGGGCGCTTCCAACACGGCGCCTTCCGGGCAGTATTCGGGATGGGGAAGGATGACGATTTGTGGCACGGGATGTCCTCTTCAGGTTCAAATTTGGTCGAGCGTCTTGCCGGCCAGGGCGGTGCGCACGCTTTGGTCCATGCGGCGCGCCGCGAATTCTTCGGTGCCGTCGGCCAGCGCGGCGACGGCGGCGTGGACGCTGTCCTTGTCGTTGCCGGCGACGGCGGCGCGCACGCCTTCCATCAGCGTGGCGACATTGGCGCGCTCGGCGTCGGAGAGCAAGGCGCCGTCGGCGTCGAGTGCGGACGTCGTGGCCAGCAGGATGCGCTCGGCCTCGACCAGTTCTTCACGCAGGGCGCGCGCTTCCATGTCGGACTTGGCGCCGGTGTAGGAGTCTTGCAGCATGCGCGCCACTTCGTCGTCGGCCAGGCCGTAGGACGGCTTGACGGTGATCGACGCTTCGACGCCGGAGCGCGTTTCGCGCGCCGAGACCGACAGCAAGCCGTCGGCGTCGACCTGGTAGGTGATGCGGATGCGTGCGGCGCCGGCCACCATGGGCGGAATGCCGCGCAGCTCGAAGCGCGCCAGCGAGCGGCAATCCGTCACCAGCTCGCGCTCGCCCTGCAGCACGTGCACGGCCAGCGCAGTTTGCCCGTCCTTGAAGGTGGTGAACTCCTGGGCACGGGCGCAGGGAATGGTGGAGTTGCGCGGGATGATTTTCTCGACCAGGCCGCCCATGGTCTCGATGCCCAGCGAGAGCGGTGTCACATCCAGCAGCAGCCAGTCGTCGCCGGCGGCGCGGTTGCCGGCCAGGAGGTTGGCCTGGATGGCGGCGCCCAGCGCGACGACCTTGTCCGGATCGATATTCGCGTGCGGGATGGTCTGGAAGTAATCCGAGACGGCGCGGCGCACATGCGGCATGCGCGTGGCGCCGCCGACCATGACCACGCCGTCAACGTCGTCTGCGGCCACCTGGGCGTCGCGCATGGCTTTGCGGATGGCCGTCATGGTCTTGGCGACGAGGTGCTTGGTGATGTCGGCGAACACTTCAGCCGTCACCTTCACGTGCACCAGTTCACCGGAATTGAGGATGGCGTCGACGACAGTTTCTTCGTTGGTCGAGAGCAGTTCCTTGGCCTGGCATGCCTTGATCATCAGGGTGGCGGTGTCTTCGTCGGACAGGGGCGCCAGCTTGGCCTGTTCGCTGATCCAGCAGAACAGGCGATGGTCGAAGTCGTCGCCGCCCAGCGCCGAGTCGCCGCCTGTCGACAACACTTCGAACACGCCCTTGGACAATTTGAGGATCGAGATATCGAAAGTGCCGCCACCGAGGTCATAGACCGCGTAGACGCCTTCGGAGCCGTGATCGAGGCCGTAGGCGATGGCTGCGGCGGTGGGCTCGGACAACAAGCGCAGCACGTTCAGGCCGGCCAGCTGGGCCGCGTCCTTGGTGGCCTGGCGCTGGGCGTCGTCGAAATAGGCGGGCACGGTAATGACAGCGCCGACCAGTTCATCGCCGAGCGAATCTTCGGCGCGCTGGCGCAGCGTGGCCAGGATCTGGGCCGAAATTTCGACGGGGCTTTTGACGCCGGCCACGGTTTTCAGTTGCACCATGCCGGGCGCATCCTGGAAATCGTAGGGCAGGTTTTCCGCGTAGGCGATATCGGCCAGGCCGCGCCCCATGAAGCGCTTGACCGAGACGATGGTGTTCTTCGG
>JAZJYP010000183.1:0-15121 GCA_040390345.1 Pseudomonadota bacterium
GCAAATCTTCATCGCGGAAGCACTTGGTGATCTGGTAGTAACGGTCGAAGTTGGCCACCATCAGCAGCTGCTTGAACAGCTGCGGCGATTGCGGCAGCGCGAAGAAGTTGCCGGCGTTGACGCGCGACGGCACCAGGTAGTCGCGCGCGCCTTCCGGCGTGGACTTGGTCAGCATCGGCGTTTCGATGTCGATGAAGCCGAGCGCGTCGAGGTACTTGCGCACTTCCATCGTCACCTTGTAGCGCAGGCGCAGGTTGTTCTGCATCTGCGGGCGGCGCAGGTCGAGCACGCGGTGGGTCAGGCGGGTCGTCTCGGACAGGTTGTCGTCGTCGAGCTGGAACGGCACCGGCACGGAAGCGTTGAGCACTTCGACGGCGCTGGCGACGACTTCGACCTTGCCCGACTTGAGGTTGTTGTTGATGGTCGACTCGGTACGGGCGGTGACGACACCGGTCACGCGCAGGCAGAACTCATTACGTACCGCTTCGGCGACCTTGAACATCTCGGCCTGCTCGGGATTGCAGACGATCTGCACCAGGCCTTCGCGGTCGCGCAGGTCGATGAAGATCAGGCTGCCGTGGTCACGGCGGCGATGTACCCAGCCGCACAGGCTGACGGTTTGGCCCAGCAGGGCTTCGGTGGTAAGGCCGCAGTAGTTGGTACGCATGGAGGACATAGTTTTTCAGTCGAGGTTAAAAGTTATTCGGGGGCTTTGGGCAGGTGCTCGGGAGCGACCACTCCCATGGAGACGATGTACTTCAGGGCAGCGTCCACCGTCATGTCCAGTTCAATGACGGCGCTGCGTTCCATCATCAGGAAGAAGCCGGAAGTCGGATTCGGGGTCGTCGGCACATACACGCTGACGTAGTCGCCCACCAGGTGGTTGGCCACGTCGCCGCCGGGCACGCCGGTCAGAAAGCCGATGGTCCACGAACCCTGGCGCGGGTAAGGCAGCAGCACGGCCTTGCGGAAGGCATTGCCGGACGAGGAGAACAGGGTGTCGGAGACTTGTTTGACCGAGCCATACAGCGAGCTGACCACGGGAATGCGGTGCAGCAGGCGTTCCCACAGCTTGACGATGTAGTTGCCGACCAGGTTATTGGTCAGCAGGCCCGTGACAAACACGATCAGCACCGTCAGGATCGCGCCCAGGCCGGGGATGTCGAAGCCGAACAGCGCGCGCGGTTGCCACTGGGCAGGCACGAACAGCAGCGACTTGTCCATCGTGCCGATAACGAGGTTGAGCACCCAGGCCGTAATGGCGAGGGGAACCAGGATCAGCAATCCGGTGATGAAGTATTTGCGCATCGTTATTCCGGGAAAGGTCAGGTGGTGCTGGTCGTCGGCGTCGCAGGTGCCGGCGCCGCAGCAGGTGCCGCAGCAGCAGGCTCGGCCGGTCCGCTGGCCGTGCCCGTCGAGGGCGCAGCGCCACCGCGGAAGTCGGTCGCATACCAGCCGGTGCCCTTGAGCTGGAAGCCGGCCGCGGTCAATTGCTTGCGGAAGGCTTCCTTGCCGCAAGAGAGGCAAGTCGTCAGCGGTGCATCGGAAATCTTTTGCAGCACATCTTTGGCAAAACCGCATTCATCGCAGCGGTAAGCGTAAATCGGCATCTGGTACTCCGCAAAAATCGTCAAAACCCTGAATTATAAAGCTTTTTGCGCAAATTTTGACCCTTTCTCGGGTTTGCCCATGTTTACGGCGCAGCCGCTGTCGGGATTGGCGAAACGATATAAAAATACTATTGGTATCCCATCAACTTTAATGGTTTAATGTTCCACATGGGAAGTAGAAATTACTCCCGCGAAATAGGCTCCAGAACGAGAATCTTCCACGACTTCCGGCATCCGGACCACCCCGGTACCAGGAGTGCAGCCAGTCAGTGCAAGCAAGTCGGAAAGCCCTAAGCCCGCCACCGTGCGGGCTTTTCTTTTTCTTAGCTACTTACGTTCCCAGACCATCCAGCGTTCCTTTCCCTCAAAGACAGGAATGGAGTCTGGAACGGCCGATTCTTCCACGCAGCGAAAGAATGGCGTGAGCAAGGCATCCAGCGTGGCGCGGTCAGTGCCAAAGGGCGGGCCCTTGGCCGCGCTGTCGAAAAAGAAGTAGCCGGCCAGGCGGCCACCCGGCGCCAGCAACTGCACCCAGCGCTGTGCGACCTGGGGCCACATGGCGCGCGGCAAGGCGCACAGGAAGGCGCGCTCGTAAATCAGCTCCAGCGCCCTGGCGCCCTGCCAGGCGAAGAAATCGGCTTCCTCGATACGGCTGGCCCAAGCGCCTGCACCGGCCCTGGCCGTGCTCACCGCCTCCGGCGAAAAATCGATGGCCGTGGCGTCCCAGCCCTGCTCGCACAAATATACCAGCTCGTAGGCGGCGCCGCAGCCGGGAATGAGGGTGCTCAGCGGCTTGTTCGCGGCAACGAAATCGCGCAGCTGCCGCGGCACGCCGCCGCGGTCCCAGGGCGTGAAGCCGCGCGCGAAGCGCTCGTCCCAGAAGGCGGGCTCGCGCGGGTTGCGGCTGTCGAACTCGGGCATGTCAGTGGAAGTAGCGGTACAGCTGGATCGCCCCCAGGCCCAGGCCGAAGGCGCCGGCGAAGTAGACGACAAAGCTGAGCAGCCGGTTGGTGCGGCGCGTTTCGTCGATCAAGGTGCGCAGCATCTCGGTGCTCGGCCCGCCCGGGTCGGCGGCCTGGACCAGGGCGCGGTGCACCAGGCGCGGCAGCTGCGGAATGATGTGGGTGAAGCGCGGCGCTTCGGCCTTCAGGCGCTCCATCATGCCGGGAATGCCGACCTGCTCGGCCATCCATTTCTCCAGGAAAGGCTTGGCGGTTTTCCACAAGTCCAGCTCGGGGTCGAGCTGGCGGCCCAGGCCTTCGATATTGAGCAGGGTCTTTTGCAGCAGCACCAGTTGGGGCTGGACTTCGACATTGAAGCGGCGCGAGGTCTGGAACAGGCGCAGCAGGATCTGGCCAAAGGAGATTTCCTTGAGCGGACGGTCGAAGATCGGTTCGCAGCAGGCGCGCACGGCCGCCTCGAGTTCGTCGACGCGGGTTTCGCGCGGCGCCCAGCCGGACTCGATGTGCGCTTCGGCCACGCGCTTGTAGTCGCGCCGGAAGAAGGCCAGGAAATTCTGCGACAGGTAATCCTTGTCATAATCGTTGAGCGTGCCGACGATGCCGAAGTCGAGCGCGATATAGCGGCCGAAGGTTTCCGGCGCGATCGACACGAGGATATTCCCCGGGTGCATATCGGCGTGGAAGAAGCCGTCGCGGAACACCTGGGTGAAGAAGATTTCGACTCCTTCGCTCGAGAGCTTTTTCAGGTCCACGCCCTCGGCCACGAGGCGGTCGATCTGCGAGATCGGCACGCCATGCATGCGCTCCATCACGATCACGCTGCTCGAACAATAGTCCCAGTACATTTCCGGCACCAGCAAGAGCTTGGACTCGGCGAAATTGCGGCGCAGCTGGCTGGCATTGGCCGCCTCGCGCATCAGGTCCAGTTCGTCGTGCAGGTATTTGTCGAATTCGGCGATCACTTCGCGCGGCTTGAGGCGCTTGCTGTCGGCCCACAGGAACTCGACCCAGCCGGCCGCGATATGCATCAGCGCCACGTCTTCATCGATCGACTTCTTCATGCCCGGGCGCAGCACCTTGACGGCCACTTCCTTGCCGTTCTTGAGCGTGGCGAAGTGCACTTGTGCGATCGAGGCCGAGGCCACGGGCACGCGCTCGAAACTGGCGAACAGCTCGTCCGGGTGGGCGCGCAGCGAACGGGTGATCTGGGCGATGGCCAGGTCGGACGAGAACGGCGGCACGCGGTCTTGCAGCTTGGCCAGTTCATCGGCCAGGTCGGCCGGCATCAGGTCGCGCCGGGTCGAGAGCACCTGGCCAAACTTGACGAAGATCGGACCCAGTTCTTCCAGCGCCATGCGCAGGCGCTCGCCGCGCGGGGCGCTGATGTTGCGCCAGAAGATCACGGTATCGATCAGCTTGGCCGTGCGCGGCACCTTGAAGCCGGCAATGGCGATCTCGTCGAGGCCATACTTGATGATGACCCGGAAAATCTTGAACAGGCGCAGGAATTTCAGAAGCATCAGTGGTCCTGGTCAGGTTGGCCGGGCGCGCTACGCTGGGCGAGTTTTTGTTCCAGCCTGGCGAGGCGCTTGGCGGCGCGCTCGACATCGTCGCGCAGGCGCGCCACGGCGCCGGTGTAGTCGTCCAGCACGGCCGGGCGTACCAGCAGGGGCTGCTCTTCGAGGAAGAACTCGGCCAGGTTTTCCGCCACTTTCTGCCTGGTGGACTTGACGGTGTCGAAGGCGGCCCGGGCGCCAGCGACGATGCGGTTGGCGGCAATCGGGCCGATCCACGGCTCCAGGTCGTGCTCGGCTTCCCAGCGCAGGCCACGCGCCACTTGCGAAATGGTGTTGGCAAAGTCGGCGTCACCGTCGATTTTCACGTAGGAAAACGCCTTGTCGCGGTTGTGGGCGATCAGCGGCAAGTCAGCCAGCTTCAGGCGGATGGTGACATTCGCAGCCAGCTCGCCTTCGACCAATTCGACCGAGCCGTCGGCGACAACGCGCAGGCGCAAGGCCAGCGCGTCGGCTTCGATGCAGGCAAGCTTGCCGGCGCTGGGCTTGAGGATGGCGCGTGCCCACTCCTCCTGGGCCAGCAAGTGGTTGATCGCGGCGACGGCCGGGGCCATCAAAACAGTGGTGGGCGGTGGAATCAGGTCGGGCATCGTGGGCTATAAAAAACAAAACCGCCCGGCAAATGGCGGGCGGTCTTGATCTTACCAGTTAACTCATTGCAGTTGCTGAATGCCGGCCAGCAGCCAGCCGGTACTGCCCGAGATGGGCTTGACCATATTCCACACTTCCGAGAACGGCTCGGCGGCGGCTGTCGGCGCCGTCTTGATCATGCCGGTGAACTTGACGCTGGCCATGTATTCAGTGGCCAGCGTTTCCACACCGAGCAGCTCGGCCTCGATCGAGACGACGTCGGTGAAGTCGTCGCCCTTGCGCTCCTGGATCTGCAGCTTCAGTTCGGCAAACACTTCGGGCGTGGTGAATTCGCGCAGGTCGGCCACATCGGCCTTGTCCCAGGCCGCTTGCATGCGGATGAAGGACGACTTGGCCTGGCGCAGGAAACCGGGCGCGTCGAATTCAGCCGGAACGCTCCACGTGCCTTGTGCTGCGGACGAGTCCTGGAAAGCGGCCGGCTGCTGCAAGCCCGAGCCGATTTCCGGCGTGCCATTGAAGGCTGCGGCCGGCGCCGGCTGGTTAAAGGCCGGGAATGGGCTCACGTTCGATGGCGCGGACGTCGGCGTACGGCGCAACATGCGGAAGATGAATACGCCGGCCATGACCAGCAAGCCGATCATCAGGATCGAACCGAGTGCGCCACCCATGGCGCCGCCAAGGCCGAAGTGCGAGAACAGCGCGCCCAGGCCCAGGCCAAGCAAGGCGCCGCCGAGGATGCCTTTCCAGGGCGAAGCCGGCTTCGGCGCAATCGCCGGGGCAGGCGCCGTCGGAGCAGGCGCTGCGGTGGGCGCGCGGGTCGGCGCCGGTACCGCCGGGGCAGCCTGACGCGTCACGTTCTGCGACTGGCGTCCGAAGGTACGGCCGCCGCCCAGCGGGCGCGCCGTCGCTTGCGCGACCATCGACAAGGCGGTGATCGCCAACATCATGCTGACCAAGAATTTCTTCATTGCTGAAACACCTTTAGAGTTTGATACCAGTGTGGAGAGCGGCCACACCTGCCGTCAGGTTGAAATATTCAACCCTGTCCAGGCCGGCGTCCTGCATCATCGTCTTCAGCGTTTCCTGGTCCGGGTGCATGCGGATCGACTCGGCCAGGTAACGGTAGCTGTCGGCATCGCCGGCAATCTTCTGGCCCAGCCAAGGCAGCACCGAGAACGAATACACGTCATACGGCTTTTGCAAGGGCGCCGCGACTTTGGAAAACTCCAGCACCAGCAATTTGCCGCCCGGCTTGAGCACCCGGCGCATTTCCGCCAGTGCCGCATCCTTGTGCGTCATATTGCGCAGGCCGAAGGCCACGCTGACCCGGTCGAAATAATTGTCAGGGAAAGGCAGCTTTTCCGCGTCGCACAGCAAGGTGGGGGTCACGATCCCGGTATTCAAGAGGCGGTCGCGGCCAACCCGCAGCATCGATTCGTTGATGTCGGTGAGCCAGACCTCGCCCGTCGGCCCCGCCTGCTTGGCAAAGGCCTTGGACAAGTCGCCCGTGCCGCCGGCGATGTCGAGCACCTTGAAACCGGGGCGCACCGCCGCGTTGGCGATGGTGAAGGTCTTCCAGATGCGGTGCAGGCCGGCCGACATCAGGTCGTTCATGACGTTGTATTTGGACGCCACCGAATGGAAGACCTTGGCGACTTCCTTGACCTTATCGTCTTCCGCGACGGTTTTGTAGCCGAAATGAGTGGTGTTTGTCATGGTATGCAGCCAAATGAGTTGGCTGCATTATACCGTCAGCGCTGCTGTTTCTTGCGCAGGGCCATGAGCGCCAGCAAGCCGGCGCCAAACATCAGGTAGCGCGACGGCTCCGGCACGGCCGCGATGGTGCCGGTGACGTAGAAGTTGAATTCCTGGCCGTCGTACTGTTGCGCAGTGCCGAAATTGACGGGCAGGTTGCTGATCGCACCGAGGTAGCGGTAGGCAATCGAGCTGATGTTGTTGTTGGGGCTAATACCGACCGAGGCGGGCGCGTTAAACACCGCCATCAGCCAGTAATTGCCGGCAGAAATGGTGGCGTGATTCTGGAAGGCGATTTGTGTGTCGCCGACGCTCGTGACGCTGAAGAAACCGGTCTGGGAAATCAACTGGCCTGGCAGGCCGCCGACGTCCGAATAAATGCCAAAATTGCCGCCGTAACCGGTCGAACGGAAATCGATGCCGGCATCGGCAAGCGTGATGGCCTGGCCAACGCTCACCTGGCTGCCGAGCAGGTAGTGCGGCGAATGGTTTGAATTGTCGATAAACGGCGTCGTGTTGCCATAAGAGACAGTCGTAGCAGCGCTGGCGCACTGGCTGGCAAGGGCAAGGACAAGCGACAGGAACAGGCTCTTCATTCTTCTTTACTCCGGCAGGACCATGCCACAGCGGCAAATTTGATGCAAATATTACACTGAAGTTTCCTTGAAAGTATGTATTTTTCCTAAGTTATTCTTGGTTATTGTGGTTTCGTTCAGGCCGCCTTGCGCCAGGCCGAGGGGCTGCAACCGTAGGCAGCCGCAAACCAGCGCGAAAAGGCGCTGAGGCTGGCAAAACCGAGCAAGGGCGCCACGTCGGACAAGGGGCGGGCCGAGCGCGGCAGATAGCGGCGCACCAGCTCGCGCCGCACCCTGTCGACGACGGCCGTAAATTTCAAGCCTTCACGCGCCAGTTGGCGATGCACGGTACGCCGGTCCACACCCATGGCACTGGCGACGGTATCGGCAGAACACTGGCCAGACGGCAGCAAGGCAGTGATATGGCGTTGCACGCGCTCGAGCGGACTGGCATGGGTCTGCGCCAACAGGGCGTCGAGGTATTGCCCCACATGGTAGGCCATCAGGGGATCGTGGCCGGCAATGGGCGTGTCGAAGTCGGCGCTGGCGCAGACGATACCGTCGAATTCTTGCCCGAAGGCCAGGCGCGCGCCAAAGACGCGCGCATACGCGCTGCGACTGGGCGGGGCACCATGGCGAAAGCTGATGTAATGCGCATGCCAGTGCGCGCCCAAAAATTGGGCCAGCAGGCGGTAGGCCACCCCCACGACCAGGCAGGCGGCCTGCACCGATTGACTTTCGTCGCCAAACATCTCGACACGGATCAATGCAATATCGTCGTGCTCTTCCACCTGCAAGTGGAGCGCTTCGTTTTGCAAGCGCAGGTAGTGGGCCAGCGATTGCATGGCGCGCCGCAAGGTCGGCTCCTTGCGCAGTACAAACGCGAGCGGACCCAGATTGGACAATTCGCGCCGCTCGGCCATGCGCAAGCCGAGATCGTCCACCCCGGCCTGGCGTGCCGACTCTTCCAGCAAGCGCCCCACCCGTGCCGCCGGAATGCGCAAGTCCGGATCGCCCAGCGCGGCAGGAATGATGCCAGCGAGGGCCAATTGCTGGCGCGGATCGAGACCCAGGGCGCGTGCGACCTCGGCGTAATTGCTCAGGCTGGAGCTGCGGATGAGAACAGGCATGTCCCATAATGTAAATTGAATGTCCCATTATGTCAAATATGACTTGACCTGGATGCGCATACTGGCCACTTGGAACAACAGGAGACCAGCATGAGCACTACCCCGATCAGCGACGCCGTGCGCGCCAGCGGCAACTGGAACCCGCACTGGGAGCCGTTTGCCCAGCTCGACCCCATCTGGACTGAAAAGTTCATGGCCATGGCCATGCACACGATGCTCGCGGGCGTGCTCGAACCGAAGGTGATCGAATTCATCGCCATCGCCGTCGACGCTTCCTGCACCCATATGTATGCGCCGGGCACGCGCCGCCACATCCGCAAGGCGCTCGAACTGGGCGCGAGCAAGGAAGAAATCACGGCCGTGCTGCAAGCCATCAGCGTGCTGGGCATCCACAGCAGCAGCCTGGGCGCCCCTATCCTGCTCGAAGAACTCGCCGCCCTCAACCAGAAATAAGAAAGAGACAAATATGCAATACTTTGACGATTCCCTGCTGCCAGAAAACCAGGAAAAACTGGTCATCCAGGTCGCCCCTTACGGTCCGCAATGGATGCCTTCCGACTCGAGCGACATTGCCGTCACGCTGGACCAGCAGGTACAAAAGGCCGTCGATTGCTACAACGCCGGCGCCACCGTGCTGCATGTGCACGTACGTGAAGACGATGGCAAGGGCAGCAAGCGCCTGTCGCGCTTCAATGAGTTGCTCGCCCGCCTGCATGAAGCCGTGCCCAAGATGGTCCTGCAAGTGGGCGGCTCGATTTCCTTCGCCCCCGAAGGCGAGGACATGGCCGCAAAATGGCTCAGCGACGACACGCGCCACATGCTGGCCGAACTCAATCCGCGCCCGCACCAGGTCACCGTCGCCATCAATACCAGCCAGATGAATGTGATGGAGTTGACCACGGCGGCCGACGCTGCCGGCACCTCGCTGGCCAATCCGGCCATGATCGCGGCCTACACCGACATGGTCGTGCCGTCCAATCCGTCCTGGCACGTTGAACATATCCGCCGCCTGGTCGCCGCCGGCATCCAGCCGCACTACATGCTCGGCACAATCGCCCAGCTTGAAACGCTGGAACGATTGATCCGCAAGGGCAAATACTGCGGCCCGCTGATCCTCAACTACGTCGCCATCGGCGGCGGTGCGTCGGGCCTGCATCCGGCCGACATGCTCGAATTTGTGCGCCGCACGCCCGACGGCGCCGTGCTCACCCTCGAAACCCTGCACCGCAACGTCGTGCCGATGAATACCATGGCCATCGCGCTGGGCATGCACGTGCGGGTCGGCATCGAAGACACGCTGCTCGGCCCCGATGGCGAACGCATGACATCGGTGCAGCAAGTCGAGCAAATGGTGCGCATCGCGCGCGAACTGAACCGCGATGTCGCCAATGGCGACGAGGCCCACCGCATCTACCAGGTCGGCACCTTTTACAAGGATGCCGACGACACCCTGGCCAAACTGGGCATGGCACCGAACCGGGTACGCGGCCAGACCGGCGTCCCCAAGCGCACAACAGCATAAACTGGCAGGCACGGCAGGGCCGCGCAGACGGCCCGCCGCCCAAACAAGGAGACACCATGCATTGGAAAAATCATCCCGGCGGCGCCCTGACGGCGCTGCTGATCTTGCACCTGCTGGCGCACATCGACCGCAATATGCTGCTCGGCTTTTCGCCCCAGATCATCGCGGACCTTCATCTGAACCAGGCGCAGTACGGCTTCCTGGTCGGCGCGGTGTGGGTATTGAGTTTCGGCTTCATGGCCATCTTCATGGGCACCCTGGCCGACCGCTACAGCCGCCCGCGCATCCTTGCCTGTGGCCTGCTGATCTGGAGCGTGTGCACCTGGCTCTCCGGCTATGCCCAAGGATTTGGCCAGATGGTGGCGGCGCGCTTCTTCGTCGCCAGCGGCGAGGCGGCCCTGGTGCCGGTTGCCACGGCCCTGCTGTCCGAACTGTTTTCGGAACGCCGGCGCGGCAGTGCCATCGGCATCTTCTTTATGGGAATACCACTTGGCATCGGCTGCAGTTTCCTGCTGGCCGGCTCCCTCGGTGCAGCCAGCGGCTGGCGCAACACCTTCTTTGCCCTTGGCGTGACGGGCGTGCTGCTGGCGTTGCCATTGGTCTTGCTCAAGGACGACAGGAAGGGCGCCACCGCGCCGCGTGGCGAACCCTTCGCGCGCCAGATCGGTGCCGTCCTGGCCACCGTGCGCCGCATTGCCGCCCTGCGCAACATCATTATTGGATTCGTCCTGATCCACATGGTATTCGCCAGCCTGGCGTTTTCCCAGCTTTGGCTGGTGTCGGAACGCGGCTTCGACGCGTCCGGTATCGCATTGCGCATCGGCGCGCTGCAACTGGTGTTCGGCACACTTGGTGCCCTGGCCGGCGGCGTGCTGGGCGACCGCGCGGCGCGGCGCCTGCCCGGTGGCCACGCCGGCTTCATGGTCTTGCTGGTCGCCCTGTGCGGCCCGCTGATGCTGGCCTATCGCTTCAGCGCGCCCGGCTCGCCCCTGTTTTACGCCGGGATGTGCGCCGGTTCCTTCCTGCCCATGGCCGTGTACGGCCCGGCCAACGGCAGCATCATGGCACTGGCGCCGGCCTCGATGCGCGCGACCATGACGGGCTTCACGATGATGACCATTAACGTCGTGGCCATCGCACTGGGCAATCTCGCGGTGGGCGCCGCCAGCGATTATCTGAACAAGGCTGGGACGGCCGCCCCGCTGACCAAGGTGCTGCTCACCTGCGACATGCTGGCGATCCTGTCGATCCTGTTCTTCCATCTGGCTGCGCGCGCGGCCAAGGCGCCGGCCCATTTCACGCCGGAGCCGGCATGAATTCTACCAACCTGAGTGGCCGCGTGGCCTTGGTCACTGGTGCCGGGCGCGGGCTGGGCGGCGCCATTGCGCTGATGCTGGCGCGGGCCGGCGCCCGTGTCGCCATTTGCGACGTCGACACGCAGGCACTGGAAGTGACGCGCGCGCACATTGCAGCGACCGGCGCAGCCTGCCTGGCTCTCGACTGTGACGTATCCGACAGTGCCGCTGTCGACGCGATGTACGCCACCATTGTGCGTGATTTCGGTACGGTCCACATCCTGGTCAACAACGCCGCGAAGGTGCCCACCAGCGGGGCCGACGAGCAGCGCCGCCTGCGCCACTACGGCTACCTTACGACGCCGCAAGCGCGCACTTCGCTTGGCTTCACCAGCGGCATGAGCGACGCCGACTGGCTGCGCTACTGGAATGTCAATGTGCACGGGCTGTTCTACTGCACGCGCGCGGCGCTGCGCCTGATGGAGCCTCAGCGCGACGGCAAGATCATCAATATTGCATCGATTGCCGGACTGTCGGCGATGTCCGCGCATAGCCCTCACTACAGCGCCACCAAAGGCGCCGTGATCGCCTTTACCAAATCGGTCGCAGCAGAAGTGGCGGGCGCGAATATTTTCGTCAACGCCCTCGCCCCGGGCGGTATCGCCACACCGGACTTCAATGCCTTCCTAGCCAGTCTCGATGAAGAAAAGTGCAGGCAGCTCTGGCAAATCGTCCCTCTCGGGCGCCTGGGCACGATGGAAGAGTACGCGGCCACCGTGCTGCACCTGGCGGGCGAACATTACCTGGTCGGCCAGGTGATCAGTCCAAATGGCGGCATCGTCATATGAAGCGCGCGGCAACGCTGTTTCATGGCCTGGCCGTGAGCCTCATCGTGGCCGTCGCGGCCACCTTCCTCGCTGAGCACTACCATGCCTCGGTGATGCTGTTCGCCCTGCTGCTGGGGATGGCCGTCAACTTCCTGTCGCAGGAAGGACGCTGCGTGCCCGGCATCGAATTCACCTCGCGCACGGTACTTCGCCTGGGCGTAGCGCTGCTGGGCATGCGCATCACGCTGCACCAGGTGAGCGACCTCGGTGCTGGCCCGGTGCTGATGGTACTGGCCTGTGTCGCGCTGACAATCTGCTGCGGCATGATCGCCGCGCGGCTGCTGGGTTTTCCCTGGGCCTTCGGCATGCTGACCGGCGGCGCCGTGGGCATTTGCGGTGCTTCGGCGGCGCTCGCCATTGCCGCAGCCGTGCCGCATCCGTACCCGCAGCGCGAGCGCGCCCTCATTTTCACCGTGATTGGTGTCAGCGCCTTGTCCACGCTGGCGATGGTGGCTTACCCGATGCTGGCAACGGCACTGCACTTGAATGCCCACGACGCCGGCATTTTTCTTGGCGCGAGCATCCACGACGTGGCCCAGGTGGTCGGTGCCGGCTATGGCATGTCCAACGAAACGGGCGATGTCGCCACGGTCGTCAAACTGCTGCGCGTGGCGACGCTGCTGCCAGTGATTTTCCTGCTCTCGCTGGTGGTGCGCATGCGCAGCAGCGACGAGGGCCAACGTCCACCTATCCTGCCCTGGTTTGCAGTTGGCTTCGGGGTCCTCGTCGCCATCAATAGCAGCGGTGTGGTCCCGGACATTGTGGGCGCGGCCGCGACGGGGCTGTCCAAATGGTGCCTGGTGGCGGCGATATCAGCCATTGGCATGAAGACCCAGCTCAAGGAACTGGCGACAGTGGGTTGGAAACCGATCTTGCTGATGGTGGGCGAAACGGTATTCCTCGCCCTGCTTGCGGCAGGCTTCCTGTACTGCCGAAACTAGTGCTTGTGGCCGCAGCCGCCAGTGCTGGCGGGCGCGTTCTTGAGGACAGCGCCTGGTTCACGGCCGCTGTCGCCTTCGAAACCGGCGTCGTGCAGGCGCCTGAGGTAGGCTTGCCACATCTCGGCCTGTTTGGTGCCGAGGGTGTGCAGGTAGTCCCAGGAATACAGGCCGGTGTTGTGGCCGTCGCTGAAGGTGGGCTGGACGGCGTAGTTGCCGACCGGTTCAAACGCGGTGATGCCGACGTCGCGCTTGCCCACCTGGAGCACTTCCTGCCCGGCCCCGTGGCCGCGCACTTCGGCCGAGGGTGAATATACGCGCAGGAATTCGAAAGGCAGCGAGAACGAGCTGCCGTCCTCGAACGCGATTTCGAGGACGCGCGATTTCTGGTGGACGGTCAGTGCGGTTGGAATCATTGTGGCCCCAGGCGGCGCATGATGGCCGCAGTCAGTTGTGGCAGCAGCGCGCGGCGTGCGGCCAGGATTGGTTCATCGGTAGTGCGCACGGCGGCGGCCCACACAGGATTGGGGAAGTGCGCGTCGTCGGCGAAGCGGGGAATGACGTGCCAGTGCAAATGCGGCGTCATATTGCCAAGGCTGGCGACGTTGACCTTGCCCGGTTCCATTACCTCGCGCACCGCCAGTTCGACGTGCCAGACGGCGTCCATCAACACCATCCTGTCAGCGCCGGACAGGTCGCTCATTTCCTTGACGTGCGCGTTCCAGATCACGCGGCAAAAGCCCGGATAGGCCGCGTCGTCAACGACGATGACGGCGAGCTTGTCGCTCTTCCAGACCGGCTTGGTCTGCAGATTGCACAGTACGCAGGTCATACGAGCACCCTTTCGATGCCGCCGTTGTTGGCGCGGGCCACATAGTCGGGCATCCAGTTCTCGCCCAGCAGGTGACGCGCGATTTCAACGACGATGTAGTCGGCCGTCGTGCCCGAGTCGTCATTGTAGCGCGACAGCCCTTGCAGGCAGGATGGGCAGCTGGTGAGGATCTTGACGTCGCCATCAAATCCATCAGCGCGCAGTTTGTCGGCGCCCTTGACCATTTCGCCTTCCTTGCGGAAGCGTACTTGCGTCGAGATGTCGGGGCGCGACACGGCCAGCGTGCCGGACTCGCCGCAGCAGCGGTCGTTCTTTTCGATCTTGATGTTGTCGACCGTCGCGACGAGGGCGTTGACGGTCTTGACCGAGTCCTGGATCTTCATCGGGTTGTGGCAGGGCTCATGGTACATGTAGCGGGTGCCGGTCACGCCTTCGAGCTTGACGCCCTTTTCAAGCAGGTACTCGTGGATGTCCATGATGCGGCAGCCGGGGAAGATCTTCTCGAACTCATAAGTCGCGAGCTGGTCGTAGCAGGTACCGCAGGAGACCAGCACGGTCTTGATGTCAAGGTAGTTGAGCGTGTTGGCCATGCGGTGGAACAGCACGCGGTTATCCGTCATCATCTTCTCGGCCTTGTCGTACTCGCCGTTGCCACGCTGCGGATAGCCGCAGCACAGGTAACCAGGCGGCAGCACGGTCTGCACGCCCACTTCCCACAGCATCGCCTGCGTGGCCAGGCCCACTTGCGAGAACAGGCGCTCGGAGCCGCAGCCGGGGAAGTAGAACACCGCTTCCGTGTCGGCGTTGGTGGCCTGCGGATTGCGGATGATCGGGATGACCTTGTCGTCTTCGATGTCGAGCAGCGCGCGCGCCGATTTCTTCGGCAGGTTGCCCGGCATTTTCTTGTTGATGAAGTGGATCACCTGCGTGCGCACGGCGGGCTTGCCCGTCGTTGGCGGCGGCGCCTTGGTCTGTTTTTTGGCGAACTTCTTCAACAGGTCGTGGCCCAGGCGCTGCGCCTTGTAGCCCCAGCCGATCATGGCGGTGCGGGTGGCGTTGATGGTCACCGGATCGGTCGCGTTGAGGAAGAACATCGAGGCGGCGGTGCCGGGCTTGAAGCTCTTCTTGTCCATCTTGCGCAGCAGGTTGCGCATGTTCATGGACACGTCGCCGAAGTCGATATTCACCGGGCACGGCGTGACGCACTTGTGGCACACGGTGCAGTGGTCGGCCACGTCTTCGAATTCTTCCCAGTGCTTGATGGAGACGCCGCGGCGGGTCTGCTCTTCGTACAGGAAGGCTTCGATCAGCGACGACGTCGCCAGGATCTTGTCGCGCGGGGAGTACAGCAGGTTCGCGCGTGGCACATGGGTCGAGCACACCGGCTTGCATTTACCGCAGCGCAGGCAGTCCTTGACGCTGTTGGCGATCTCGCCGATATCGCTTTGCT
>JAZJYP010000184.1:0-7524 GCA_040390345.1 Pseudomonadota bacterium
CTCTTGGTCTTGGCGTCGAGGCGCTTGCGTTGCGAACTCCGGGTCGGGCGCGTGGCCTTGCGCGGGGGCGCCAACACGGCCACGGCGTCGACCAGCTCCTGCAGGCGACGCAGCGCTTCTTCCCGGTTTTTCTCGAGGCTGCGCGACTGCTGGGCCTTGATCACCACCACCCCACCTTGCGTGATGCGCCCGTCGGACAGGGCCAGCAGGCGTTCCTTGATGGCGTCCGGCAGTGAGGAGGCGGCGATATCGAAGCGCGCATGCACGGCGCACGAGACTTTATTGACGTTCTGCCCGCCCGGGCCCTGGGCGCGGATGTTCGACCACGCCACCTCGGCCGGGTCGATGGCGGCCTTCACGGCGCGGCGTCGTCGATGGCCTCGAGACTGGCGTAGCAGGCGCGCGCATTGTCGGGCAGGCCGAAAAAGAGCTGCGGGTCGTCCAGCTTGGCGCGCCCGTGCTCGACCAGCATGCGCACCTTGGACAGGTAATCGGTCTGCGCCAGCAATCGCCCCAGCGGCGAAATCGGTTTGCCCTGGAACAGGGTGGCCTGTTCTTCGATGGCACGCGTGACGTTTTCGGGGAAATTCCATTCGCGTCCGATGCTGCAGCTTAAGAGGCGCGCGTCGCGCACCAGGCGCACGCAAAACATCTCGGAGCCGAGCACGCGTTCGCCCTTGGCCGCCTGGTCCATGATGCGCAAGGTGACGATCAGGCCCACATTTTGCACCACGCCGGCCAGGAAGGCTTCGAAGGGATCGATGCCCAGCGCATCGGCCTGCAGGCGGTTGGCCACGGCGCAGCGTTCGGAGCGGTCCCAGATGCGCGGCGCCATGGTGCGCGTGTACATGCCTGAATTGACGTCGATGATGGGGCGGAAGGCGACGCTGGTGATCAGCTGGCGCAAGCCTTCCTGGCCGATCAGCATGACGGCGTGTTCGATGCTGGTGATCGAGTTGCCGGTACCTTTGAACGAGCAGTTCGCCAGGCGCAGCACGGCCGCCACCAGCACTACGTCGCTGGAGATGGTGCGCGAGAGCTGGGCGCCGGAGAAGCTGTCGCTGCGCAGGCTTTGCAGCAGCTGCGGGATCAGTCCCGGCATGCGGCGCACCAGGGCCGAGCCCGATTGCTGCGATTTCAGGATGGCGGCAAGGGCATCGAGCACCTCGGTTTCGGCCGCATTGGCATCGAGTTCGGATTCGCCCTCGTTCTCGAACAGCCAGCGGTAGTAATTGCCGTCGATGGTGTCGAGCTGGTCGAAGGAGACGGGCGGGCGCTGCGGCAGCGCGGCGGCGGCCGTGGGCGCAGGCGTGGGGGCAGGCTCCGGCGCCGCTGCCGGCATCGGAACCGGTTCCGGGTCGTCCTGCGGCAGCCCGTCCGCGGCGGCGGGACCGGAGAAGAGGCGTTGCAGCCAGTGGTACATCGTGTCCTTTCGGGGGGTCGCGCCCATTGTATAGCCTTCCGGACCGTTTGGGCATGGGGCGTGATTGCTGGAAATCTTGATAGTGCTCAACGTCGACAACATCCAGCGCCGTAAGATGGACTTCCCCGGAGCCATTTCTCACCGGGGCAAGGGAGGAAGACCATGCAAACGACGGATACCGGCGCGACCTGCAAGCACACGCTGCAATTGCTCAGTTTTCAGCTGGGCGGGCTCGACTACGGGCTCGATTTCCAGAAGGTGCAGGAACTGCGCGTGCTCAAGTCGCTCGAACGCTTTGCCTCCGACGGTGCCATCATTAGCGGCGTGGCCGTCTCGCGCGGGGTGATCATGCCGATTGTCGACATGCGCGTGGCCATTGATGGCCCGCGCAGCACGCCCGACCCGATGACGGATGTGATCATCCTCGAGTTATCGAGCGGGGTGATGGGGATGGTGGTCGATGGCGTCACCGATGTGGTGACGGTCGATGCGGCGCAGATCGCGCCAATTCCGGCGGCGGCCGACGTGGACTACCTGATCGGCCTGGCCGAAGTCGATGGGCGCCGCCTGATCCTGGTCGACATCGACAAGCTGATGTCGGTCAAGCGCAAGGTGGCCGACGGCGCCCGCCAGGCCGCTTGATGCGCTATCACGCGTGGGCGCATGCGCCCACCCTATGAGGCATCCACGTAGGGTGGGCCCGTGGGCCCACGCGCTTATGCGGCCAGCGCTTCGAGCTGCTCCTGCAGCTCCAGCCATTCGCCCTCGAGCTGGGCCAGGTCCTTGGTGAAGAAGGACTGGTCGGCCAGCAGGGTTTTCAGCTTGGCCTTGTTGGCCGCTTCGTAGATGGCCGGCTCGGCGAGCTTGCCGTCGACTTCCGCTTTCTGTCCATTGCGCTTGGCGATTTGCTCTTCCAGGCGTTTCAGCTTGCCTTCGAGCGGCTTGCGCAAGGCGGCCGTCTTCTGGCGCTGCTCGGCGTCGAGGCGCTTCTGGTCCTTCTTGTCCGCCACGGGCGCCGCTGGTGCCACGGCCGACGCGGTCGGGTAGGCGGTCTTGTTGTCCTTGCCCGCGGCCGGCAGCACCGAGGTGCCCTTGCCCAGCTTGGTCTGGAACAGCCAATCCTTGTAGTCGTCCAGGTCGCCGTCGAAAGGCTGCAGCTTGCCGTCGGCGACGATGATGAACTGGTCGGTCGTGGCGCGCAGCAGGTGGCGATCGTGCGAGACGACGACCAGCGTGCCTTCGAACTGGGCCAATGCCTCGGTCAGGGCCTCGCGCGTTTCCAGGTCCAGGTGGTTGGTCGGTTCATCGAGCAGCAGCAAATTGGGCCGCTGCCAGACGATCAGGGCCAGCGCCAGGCGCGCCTTTTCGCCACCCGAGAAGGGACGGATCGAGCTGGTGACCATGGTGCCGGGGAAGTTGAAGCCGCCCAGGAAGTTGCGCAGTTCCTGCTCGCGCACGGTCGGGGCGATCTTGGCCAAGTGCCACAGGGGCGACTCGTCATGGCGCAGCATCTCCACCTGGTGCTGGGCGAAGTAGCCAATCGTCAGGCCCTTGCCGATGGTGGCGGTGCCGGTCAGCGGATCGAGCTCGCCGGCGATGGTTTTGATCAGGGTCGACTTGCCGGCGCCGTTCACGCCCAAGAGGCCAATGCGCTGGCCGATCTGCAGCGAGAAGTTGATGCCGTGGACGATCGACTTGTCGCCAATGGTGTCGCCGAATTCGTCCTTGATGTGGTAGCCCGCGTTGACGTCTTCCATCACCAGCAGCGGGTTTGGGGCCGACAGCGGCTCGCGGAATTCGAAGGAGAATTCGGCGGCGGCGCGTAGCGGCGCCAGTTCTTCCATCTTGGCCAGCGCCTTCATGCGGCTTTGCGCCTGGCGCGCTTTCGAGGCCTGGGCCTTGAAGCGGTTCACGAAGGACTCGAGGTGGGCGCGCTTGCGCTGCTGCTTTTCCAGCGCGCCGGCGGCGAGGATCATTTGCGCTGCGCGCTGGCGCTCGAAGCCCGAGTAGTTGCCCGAATAGCGTTTGAGCTTGCGCTCGTCGATGTGCACGATCACGTTGACCACTTCGTCGAGGAAGTCGCGGTCGTGGGAGATGATGATCAGGGTGCCGGCATAGCGCTTGAGCCAGTCTTCCAGCCAGATGATGGCGTCGAGGTCCAGGTGGTTGGTCGGTTCATCGAGCAGCAGCAGTTCGGACGGGCACATCAGCGCCTGTGCCAGGTTCAGGCGCATGCGCCAGCCGCCCGAGAAGCTGGCCACCGGCTGCTGCATCTGGTCGAGCGTGAAACCGAGGCCCAGCAGCAGCTGTTCGCCGCGCGACTGCACGGTGTAGGCGTCGGCGTCGGCCAGCGCGCTATAGACTTCGCCGATGGCGATGCCGTTTTCGGTCGATTCCGGTTCCGTTTCCAGGCGCGCCAGTTCGGCTTCGAGGCGGCGCAGGTTGACGTCGCCGTCGATGGCATATTCGAGGGCGGCGCGTTCCAAGGGCGGGGTTTCCTGTGCCACGTAGGCCATGCGCCACTTGGCGGGGAAGTCGATTTCGCCCTGGTCGGCGTGCAGCTCGTTGCGCAGCATTGCGAACAGGCTCGATTTGCCGGCGCCATTGGCTCCGATCAGGCCGATCTTGTCGCCCGGGTTGAGGGTCAGGTCGCAGGACTCGAGCAGCGGCTTGGTGCCGCGCATCAGGCTGACGTTGATAAAACGGATCATCTTTTTCTTTTCTGGTGTGCTTGGTGGGTAAGCGCAGTGTCACCCACCATGTGCGGATCAGCCCTGGAGCTGATCCGCGGTGAGGAGGAATACCATATCGTCGCCAGCGCTGGTGGTGAGCCAGGTCAGGCCCAGTGCACCGAAAGCGGCTTCGGCGAATTCACGTTCATTGCCGATTTCGACCATCAGGATGCCGTCCGGCGTCAAGCGTTCGGCGGCACCGGCAACGATCTTGCGCACCAGGTCCATGCCGTCGGTCCCGCCGTCCAAAGCGATCTGCGGCTCGCACAAGTATTCCTGCGGCAACTTGGACATCGACGTCGAATTGACATACGGCGGGTTGGTGATGATCAGGTCGTACTTCTTGAACGGGACATTCTGGTACAGGTCCGATTCGATCAGGTTGACGCGCCCTTCAAGCTTGTAGTCGCGCACATTGCGCTCGGCCACGGCCAGCGCATCCTTCGAAATGTCGACGGCATCGACCACGCTATTGGGGAAGGCGTCGGCCAGCATGATCGACAGGCAGCCCGAGCCCGTGCACAGCTCGAGGATGTTTTCGACATTGTCCGGGTCTTCCACCCAGGGGCTGAAGAACTCGGGAATGAGTTCGGCGATGAAGGAGCGCGGCACGATGACGCGCTCGTCGACGTAGAAGGCGTAGGTGCCCAGCCAGGCTTCATTGGTGATATAGGCGGCCGGCACGCGGTCGGCAGTGCGGCGCTCGATGACGGCGAGCACGCGCGAGACTTCTTCGGGCAGCAGTTTGGCGTCGAGGAAGGGATCGAGCTTGTCGAGCGGCAGGTGCAGCGTGTGCAGGATCAGGTAGGCCGCTTCGTCCAGCGCCGACGTGCTGCCATGGCCGAAGAACAGCTTGGCGCCGTGGAAGCGCGAGACGGCATAGCGCAGCAGGTCGCGCGGGGTGCTGAAGGGGGTATTGTTCATGTGGGTTTCTCCTTATGCCAGCAGGTTTTCCAGGGTGCGGCGGTAGATATTCTTGAGCGGATCGACGAAGCGCACTTCGATGTGCTCGTCGATCTTGTGGATGCTGGCGTTGGGAGGGCCGAATTCTATCACCTGCGGGCAGATGCGCGCGATGAAGCGGCCGTCCGAGGTGCCGCCCGTGGTCGACAATTCCGTATGCACGCCGGTCTCGTCCAGGATGGCCGACGAGAGCGCGTCCGACAGCGGGCCGCGTGGGGTGAGGAAGGGCAGGCCGGACAAGGTCCATTTCAGGTCGTAGTCCAGGTTGTGCTTGTCGAGGATGGCGTGCACGCGCGCCTCCAGGCCATCGGCGGTGCTGGCGGTGGAAAAGCGGAAGTTAAAGTCGATCACCACTTCGCCGGGGATGACGTTGTTAGCGCCCGTGCCGGCGTGGATGTTGGACATCTGCCAGGACGTGGGCAGGTAGTACTCGTTGCCCGCGTCCCACTGCTCGGCGGCCAGTTCGGCCAGGGCCGGCGCGGCCTGGTGGATCGGGTTGCGCGCCAGCTGCGGGTAGGCGATGTGGCCCTGCACGCCCTTGATGGCGAGCTTGCCCGAGAGCGAACCGCGGCGCCCGTTCTTGATCATGTCGCCCAGCACGTGGGCGGAAGTCGGCTCGCCAACGAGGCAGAAGTCGATGATCTCGCCGCGCTCCTTCAGGCGTTCGCACACGATGACGGTGCCGTCAGTGGCCGGACCTTCTTCGTCGCTGGTGATGAGGAAAGCGATCGAACCCTTGTGGTCCGGGTGGGCTTTGGTGAATTCTTCGACCGCGATGACAAAGGCGGCGATCGAGGTTTTCATGTCGGCGGCGCCGCGGCCATACAGCTTGCCGTCGCGGTGGGTCGGCACAAAGGGCTGCGACTGCCATTGTTCGATGGGGCCGGTCGGCACCACGTCGGTGTGGCCGGCGAAAACGAATACCGGCGAGGCGGTACCCCTGCGCGCCCACAGATTGGTCACGCCATTCGATTCGATCGTCTCGCAGGCGAATCCCAGTGGCGAGAGCAGGTCGATCAGGTGGCGCTGGCAGCCTTTGTCGTCTGGCGTGATCGAGGACAGCGCCATCAGTTTTTCGGTGAGCGCGAGGGTAGGGGATGGGGTCATCTTGTTCTTTTTAGCGTTTGAAAATGGTTCGGTATTGCGCGTCGGAGAAGCCGACGCTCAGCTGTCCGGCGCCGTCGAGCACGGGGCGCTTGATCACGGAGGGGAATTCGAGCATCAGTTCGAGCGCTGCGGCCTTGTCGGTAATGGCGGCCTTGCGCTCGTCGGGCAAGCCGCGCCAGGTCGTGCCTTTGCGGTTGACCAGCACTTCCCAGTCCAGCTGTTCGAGCCAGGCGGCGACGGTAGCGCGCTCGAGGCCCTGCTTCTGGAAGTCGTGGAAGTCGAACGCCAGGCCCTGCTCGCCGAGCCAGGTGCGTGCTTTTTTAATGGTGTCGCAGTTCGGGATGCCGAAGAGTTTCATGTGCAGGTCGTGGGAAATCGCCAGAGTAGGGCGACATTATACCGCCCAGCCCCGCTGCCCCGCCCGGCGTTGGCTAAGTGTTAGGGGGGCATTTTTCTGAGCGAGGTTGCCGCCACATCGCTTGGCGTCAAAGCTGGCATTTTGCTGGCGGGGCCATCGGCGAGCGGCCACAGCAGGTTGGTGTAGGAATTCGCATCAGATCATTCTCTCATTTAGTGATTTTTTTCTGCGCCAACTTGATGAGGGAGGGGCGAGCTCAGGCTGATCGAAGGCCGATCTCGTCTGTTATTTGCTTGGCAGCGCTCCAAATGCGCCAGTCAAAGCGTCACGGATTCAATCCTGTTGAGAGCGATCAAGTGTTCCGGCTGTTCTTTTTTCGTTTCTCTCGCTTTCGAGAAAAAACGTTCTATCATCCGGCCTTGAATTTGACCCGGCAGGGGTTGCTCAGAAAATAAAGTAGCCAAAGAGTGATATCAATGCCGCAATTTCCAATACTTTTTCTAAGAAATTTGACTGGTATTTTTGTTTTAATAAATCGTTCAAGTTATTGATTTTTGAGTAAAAATCAATCGATGATACACTTAAGGATAGGAATTCGAGAGCGAGGGAAATAAGAAGGAAAAAGTATTTCCTGGTCGCGTTAGAAGTAAACAAAAATGCGAAGAAAAATAGAATAAAAGAAATTATTTGAAAGTGTTTTTTCATTTTGGTTTTGGGCGTGAATTTATTCATTGGATAAATAACCTCCATTCGATCTATTTCATGGACCATCGAATGGAGGTTAAGAGTAAATTAAATCGGTTTGTAGTTAGCGCGCGAAATAGTTATATGCATAAGTGCCGACTGCAAATCCGAGGCCAAAGGCCGCACCAAGTGGTCCGTATACAGCACCTCGTTATACACAAGTCGGCAGCCAGCGCCTGACGGCCTGAAAAACTCGT
>JAZJYP010000185.1:0-2449 GCA_040390345.1 Pseudomonadota bacterium
TAGGTCTCGAACTGGGCGCCGTGGGTTTCTTCGTAACGGTTGATGGCGTCGAGCAGGCCGATCATGCCGGCCTGGACGAGGTCATCGACTTCCACGGATGGCGGCAGTTTCGCCTTCATATGGTGGGCGAGACGCTTCACCAACGGCATGTGCTCCGTCAGCAAGTGATCCTTGTCCGCTTTCCCTTTAACCGTGTACATGGTTGTTCTTATCGCTTATGTGCCAAGATGGGTGCTTCCCCCTGTGCGCGGTTGGGCCATGCCAGGCAGCGCGAAACGCCCTGCCAGGCGGCGAAATGCGACCGATGCCCCCGCCAGCGGGAAGGCATCGACCACGGCGCGGCCCAGTCTTGCCGCGCGCTGCAGGTATTCGTCGGCCGGGACCGAACCCATCGACGTCAGTTGCACCGCGAGATATTTACTTGCCGCGGATGCCATATTATCGTAAACCACCTTCGCTTCGGGCTCCGATGCGCCGGTGACGATGATTCCGAAGGGGCGGCGGCCCAATTGTTGCGAAAGGCGCTTGATCAGGCTGTAGGCAGCCTTGATCGAAGCGGCGCTGGTCGAGACCTGGACGACGATCTCCGCGCTGGCCATGATGGGCACCGGGAAGGCGTCGTTGGCGCCAAATTCGCCATCGACGATGACGATGCCGCTTTGCTTGACCAGCACGTCGAAGGTCTTGGCCAGGCGGCGCACGTCGTCCGGGCCGCGGGTGGCGCCGCGTCGCATATTGACCACACCGAAGCCCTGGGGCACCTGGTTGATCACCTGGTTGAGGCCATATTCCTGGCGCGCCACGTCGAGCAGGGAGGCGCCGCGTTCGACGCCGAGGCGGGCCGCGACCCCATAGTCATGTTCGCTGGCGTCGACCAGGATCACGTCATTGCCGGCGCGCGCCAGCGAAGCGCCCAGGTTGACCAGCATGGCGCCCTTGTCGTCCTGCGGCGTGGCGCTTAAAAATGTGACGATGCGTGGCTTGGGGCCGGCCAGCATCCGGCGCAGGCCCTCGGCCTGGTCGAAATCGAAGTTAGCCAAGGGACACCTCGCGCAGCGAGCGGTCGGTGGTGGTGCCGGCCATCAAGAGCGGCAACTCATCGTCCTGGTACTGGCTGGCGGCGGCGTCGCGGCGCAGCTTGAAGGCGCGGTCGACCAGGTAGCCGCGGTCGGCCAGGTGCAGGTCTTCCGGCACGCGCTGGCCGTTGGAAAGGTAGAACATGTTCAGCTTCTGGCGGATCACCACGTCGAGCACATTGCCGATCGAAGCCGCTTCGTCGAGCTTGGTCATGATGCAGCCGGCCAGGCCACTGCCCTGGTAGGCGCGCACCACTTCGTTGAGGGTGTCGTTGGTCGAGGTCGCGTTCAGGCACAAGAGGCGCTTGACGTCGGCGCCGGTGGACGAGAGCATGGCCACCTGCTCGGTGACCATCTGGTCGCGCTGCGACACGCCGACGGTGTCGATCAGCACGGTGTGCTTGTTGCGCAGTTCCTTCAGGGCGATGCGCAGGTCCGCTTCGTCCTTGACCGAATGGACCATCACGCCGAGGATCTTGCCGTAGATGCGCAGCTGTTCGTGGGCGCCGATACGGTAGGCGTCGGTGGTGATGAGGGCCAGTTTTTCCGGGCCGTGGCGCATCACGCAGCGCGCGGCCAGCTTGGCCGTGCTGGTGGTCTTGCCCACGCCGGTGGGGCCGACCAGGGCGAAGACGCCGCCTTTTTCGAGCATCGCGTCTTCGTTGGTCATGGTCGACAGGTTGCGCATGAGGACGGTTTTAATCCAGCGCATGCTCTCTTCCTGGGTTTTGCCGGTCGGGAGTTTTTCGATCAGGTAGCGCGACAGGCTGGCCGAGAAGCCGGCTGCCAGCAGGCTACGCAGGACATTGGACTTTTGCGGTTCGCGCTGCTGGGTGCTGGTGAAAGCGATTTCGGCCAATTGCGACTCCATCAGGCCGCGCATGGCGCGAATTTCGTTCATCATGCCGCTCATTTCGGCGGCGGCCGTGTCTTTGGCGTGCGCGATGGCGGCCGACATCATCTGCGACATCGCGTCGAAGTTCATGCTGTCCGTTTGCGGCGCGCGCGCCTGGTAGGGTTCCGGCGCCATGTTCAGGCTGGGGCGCGGCTGGGCCATTTCGGTATTCGGGGCGGGAGACGAGATCGAAGCGACATCATCGCTGGCCAGAGCCAGGATTTCGACGACGCCATCGACCGGACGGTTCGACAGGATGACGGCATCGGGACCGAGGGCTTCGCGCACTTTGCGCAGCGCTTCACGCGACGTTGCAGCGGTAAATTTCTTGACGTTCATCGTAAGCTCCCTGTTTCTCTTAGCTTCCATTATTGACGATGCAACGAGGAAACCATCGAGTGAAAAGGGGCCGCTTTACCCCGCAAATTGCAGTCAAAAACTTCGGGGTCACATCTGACATTCGGACATTGCTTTACAA
>JAZJYP010000186.1:0-19869 GCA_040390345.1 Pseudomonadota bacterium
ACCCCGAAGTTGCCGGGTTTGACCCCAAGGTTCTACAATGTGGGCAGGGCGCCGCTGGCGCCGCCACCTTGTACTGGATTTGCCATGCCTTCCCCCGCCGACAGCCTGATCGAATACCCGAGCGACTTCCCCATCAAGGTGATGGGCGCCACGCATGAGGCTTTCGCCGCCACCATCACCGCCGTCGTGCTCGAACACGATCCGACCTTCCACGCCGGCCGCATGGAAGTGCGCCCTTCGGCCAAGGGCAATTACACGGGCCTGACCGTGATGGTGCGCGCCACCAGCCGTGCCCAGCTCGACGCCCTCTATACCGCCCTGTCCGGCCACCCAATGGTCAAGATTGTCATGTAAGCAAGACTGGCGAGGTCAAGGCGCGCCCGCCACTGCTCGCTTATAATGACGCCATGCAAGCGTCCCGCCCCGACCAGGCGCTCATCCGCGACCTCGGCCGCGCCGATTACGAGTCCACTTTCTCCGCCATGCGCGCCTTCACCGACGCGCGTGGTGTCGACACGCCCGACGAACTGTGGATCGTCGAGCACCCGCCCGTGTTCACGCTGGGCCTGGGCGCCGACCGCGGCCACGTGCTGGCCGCGCACGACATCCCCGTGGTGCAGACCGACCGCGGCGGCGAAGTGACCTACCACGGCCCCGGCCAAGTGGTGATCTACCTGCTGATGGACCTGCGCCGCAACAAGCCGGGCGGCAAGCTGTACGCGCGCCAGTTCGTCACCCGCATCGAGCAAGCCATCATCGATGTGCTGGCGGCGTATAATCTGGGCGGCGAACGCGTTGCCGGCGCGCCCGGCATCTATATCGCCGACGGTCCGCGCAAAGGCGCCAAGATCGCCGCCCTGGGCCTGAAAATCCGCGGCAATGGCTGCACTTACCATGGCGTATCGCTCAATGTGGCGATGGACCTGGCCCCGTTTACCTGGATTAATCCCTGCGGTTACGCAGGCCTGGCCACCGTCGACATGCAAACGATGGGCGTGGCCGTCAACCTGGCCGATGTGCAGCAAGCGCTTGCGCGTGCACTGGTGCGGGAACTTGAACCGACTACCTTTAACGACAAGCAGCCATGACCTCCGATACCTACAACCCCAGCGACAAGCAAAAAGGCGCCAGCAAGACTTCGCGCATCCCGATCAAGATCGTGCCGATCGCGCAGGTCGAGCGCCTGAAAAAGCCGGACTGGATCCGGGTCAAGGCGGCATCGGCGTCGACCCGCTTCTACGAAATCAAGGACATCCTGCGCGCCAACAAGCTGGTGACGGTGTGCGAAGAGGCGAGCTGCCCGAATATCGGCGAATGCTTCGGCAAGGGCACGGCCACTTTCATGATCATGGGCGACAAGTGCACGCGCCGCTGCCCTTTCTGCGATGTCGGCCACGGGCGCCCGGATCCGCTCGACGTCAACGAGCCGGGCAACCTGTCCAAAACCATCGCCGACCTGAAGCTGTCGTATGTCGTCATCACCTCGGTCGACCGCGACGACCTGCGTGACGGCGGCGCCGGCCACTTCGTCGAATGCATCCAGAAGACGCGCGAGCTGTCCCCGCACACCAAGATCGAAGTGCTGGTGCCCGACTTCCGCGGCCGCCTGGCCAAGGCCCTGGCCCTGTTCAAGGACGGCTTGCCCGACGTGATGAACCACAACCTTGAGACGGTGCCGCGCCTGTACAAGGAAGCGCGCCCCGGTTCCGACTACACCCACTCGCTCGAACTGCTGCGCGACTTCAAGCTGCTCTATCCGAACGCCGTCACCAAGTCCGGCCTGATGGTCGGCCTGGGAGAGACCGACGACGAGATCTTGCAAGTGATGCGCGACCTGCGTGCCCACAATGTCGACATGCTCACCATCGGCCAGTACCTGGCACCGTCGGGCGACCACCTGCCGGTGCGCCGCTATGTGCACCCCGACGTGTTCAAGATGTTCGAGGAAGAAGCCTACAAGATGGGCTTCGTGCACGCCGCCGTGGGCGCCATGGTGCGCAGCTCCTACCACGCCGACCAGCAGGCCCACGGCGCCGGCGTCGAGATCCCCGCGTAAGCGACATCACGCCTTATGCCGAATAAGCCAGCTGCGTGCTGGCTTTTTTCATAGGCCCCGCCGGCCTGTGCTCAATTCGCGTGCGCGGCCGTGTTAAAGGCTCAAGACCAAACCTTGTCAAAAATCTATTCTCCTCGGCTACCAGAACGAAACCATTCGTCGTTGAACCGAGGAGAGAGTCAATTGAAGGCAACTGCAATCCGCAAGCCCTGTGCCATCGCCGTGGCGCTGGCACTGGCCGCGCCGCAACTGGTGCTGGCCCAGCAATCCGACCAGGCAATCGAGCGCGTCGTCGTTACCGGCTCGAACATCAAGCGCGTCGACACCGAAACGGCCTCGCCCGTGCAGATCGTCTCGCGCCACGAGATCACCCAAAGCGGCGCCCAAACGGTGGGCGAAATCCTCGGCAACCTGACCAGCAATGACCACGGCGCCATCAGCGACCTGGGCGGCGCCAACTCCTGGGCCAGCGGCGCTTCCGGCGTGTCGCTGCGTAACCTGGGCACCTCGGCCACGCTGGTGCTGCTCAATGGCCGCCGCCTGTCGGCCTATGGCTTCGCCGACGGCTTGCAACTGAACTTCGTCAACATCGATTCGATTCCCAGCGACGTGATCGAACGCCTCGAGATCCTCAAGGATGGCGCCTCGGCCGTCTACGGTTCCGACGCCATCGCCGGTGTCATCAACATCATCACGCGGCGCGACCTGCGCGGCATCGGCATCAAGGCCGTGGCCCAGCAGTCGATGCGCAGCCACCTGCTCGACGCCGAACAGAAGGCCGCCCTGACCTTCGGCAGCGGCAACCTCGACACCGATGGCTACAACGCCTTCGCCCACCTGGAAGCCTTCCACCGCAACGGCTACAAGGACCGTGCCATCCGCCCGCTGCTGCCGGACTGGTTCATCGAACAGAACCCGGACCGCAATGCGCGCTCCACCGGTTCGGTGCCGGGCAACTACGTGGGCCGCTATCCGGCCAACTATGCCGATGCCAGCAAGGCCGGCAAGTCGATCAATATGGCCGCGCCCGGCTGCCCGCCCGAGCTGCTCACGGGCGGCCTGTGCTTCTACGACTACTGGCAGGACAGCGACGCGCGCCCGCCGGCCGACCGCCTGACCTTCCTCGCCGGCGCGCGCAAAAAGCTCTCCGACACGATGACCGGCTATGTCGAATTGCAGCTGGCGCAGACCCGCGACGACTACCATACGGCAGCGCCGCGCAGCAACGTCAACGGCGTGGCCTTGAACTGGTACGACTCGATGACGGGCCAGATGCAGTCCTTCACCGATCCGAAGCTGCCGGTGGGCCACCCGAACAATCCCTTCAGCTTCCCGATCGGCCTGAACTACCGCTTCAACGACTATCCCGACATGTTCAAGAATGTCGGTTCGTCGAGCCAGTACCGCCTGCTGGCCGGCGTGGAGGGCAGCGCCTTCGGCTGGGATATCGATACGGCCGTCGGCGCCATGGGCTCGCATGCCCAGCAAAAGCAGCACCTGTACCGCGACCGCTATGCTTACACCGATGCGATCGTCAGTGGCGCCTACAAATTTGGCCAGCAGAACAGCCCGGAACTGCTCAACAAGATGTTCCCGGAGTTCGGCTCGCACGGCAAATACACCCAGGTCTTCGCCGACCTGAAAGGCTCGCGCGCCCTGATGCCCCTCGATGGCGGCGACCTCCAGCTGGCCGTCGGTGCCGACTTGCGCCACGAGTCGTTTGAGCACGCCAGCAGCGACAATGTACTCGCGGCCCAGATCGTGCAATTTAGCGGCGTCTCGATCGCCGGCGCGCGCAACCTGGCGGCGCTGTTCGCTGAAATCGACGCACCGCTGACCAAGAAATTCTCGGCCAACTTCGCCGTGCGCGGCGACCGCGCCATCGGCGAAGCGGGCGCCGTCGTGCCCAAGCTGGGCCTGAAGTACAAGGCCAACGACATGCTGCTGCTGCGCGGCACGGCCAGCGAAGGCTTCCGCGCACCGAGCTTGCCGGAGACGGGCAATGGCGGCGCCTCCTGGTTCAATAATGGCTACGTCGATCCGAAGCGCTGCGCCACGGCCACGGCCATGCGCGACGCCCTCAACAAGGGCGATACGGTCGACAAGAACAGCGCGCTGACGGCGTACGCACTGGGTTGCTCGGTGAGCTTCCCGGCCGCCGTGACGCCGAACCCGGGCCTGAAACCGGAGAAGAGCCGCAGCTTCACGCTCGGCTTCGTGCTGCAGCCGATCCGCGAAGTGAGCCTGACGCTCGACTACTACAATATCCGCCGCCGCGACGAAATCGCCTCGCGCAACGTCGACGAAACCCTGGCCAATGAAGACCGCATCGCCGGCCTGGTGCAACGCGACCCCTTGACCAGCCAGGATATCGAACTGGCCCAGCGCGCCAGCGAACTGGCCGGCAAGCCGCTCGCATTCGCTACCGGCCCGATCCGCACCATCGCCGCCCAGTACCAGAACCTGGGCAAGACGCGCGTGTCCGGCGTGGACCTGGACGTGACCAGCCGCTGGAGCCTGGGCAGCTGGGGCCAGCTCAAGGCCGCCCTGGAGCTGAACCGCCAGCTCGACTACCGCAGCTGGGACAGTTTCGCCAGCACCTACACGGAAAACTATGTGGGCCACCGTGGCGTGCCGCGCACCAATGCCGTCATCAAGACCACCTGGGACAAGGGCGACTGGAGCACCGGCCTGCGCGTCTACCATACCAGCGCCACCACACTCAGCTGGGGCAGCCTCGATTCGAACAACACCGTCGAGGGCTGCGCCGAGCGTGGCGTGGCGGCGGGCGATTGCCAGATTGCGGCTGACACCACGGTCGACTTCTGGGGCCAGTACCGCGGCTTCAAGAACACGACCCTGGCCGTGAACGTGTACAACATGTTCGACCGGCGCGATCCGGTCCAGCTGCGCCCGGGCACCTACCTGCCCCTGCGCGCCCGCACCCTGATGCTGCAGCTCAATTACCAGTTTTGACCCCTTCGCGGCTGGCGCCGCTACCGTCCGGGCGCCAGCCGCTTTTTTATTTTGCACGTAAAATGAACGCTTCGCCCTGCCACGGAACGTCCATGTCCCAAGCCCTGCTCGACCAGATCATTGCCAAGGGGGCCCAAAGCCTGCCTGGCCACCTCGGCATCATCATCAGCGCCATCGCCCACGGCCAGGTGCGCGCCCGCCTCGATGTCCAGCCCTTGCACCTTGCGCCCAACGGCTACCTGCACGCGGGCACCGTCGTCACGCTGGCCGACACCGCCGCCGGCTACGCCTGCGTGGCCAGCCTGCCCGAAGGCGCGACCGGCTTTACCACCATCGAACTCAAGTCCAACCACCTGGGCACCGTGCGCGAGGGGGCGATCTGCTGTGTCGCCACGCCGGCCCACCTGGGCAAGACCACCCAGGTCTGGGATGTGGTGGTGAGCAACGAAGCGACGGGCAAGACGATCGCCCTGTTCCGCTGCACCCAGATGGTCTTGTATCCCCCATCACATTAACTAGTGATCACTATTTTGTAATTGACAATCCAGCGCATTAGTCCATTATTGTTATAAACTCAATAACGATGACGGGCCTCCGATGGCAATCGATTTTGACCAATTGATACTAGCCGAGGCCCCGGGCGGGGTCATCGTGACCACGGCGGACGGCAAGGTGGTGCGCTGGACCAGCGGCGCCGAACGCATTTTTGGTTACACCAGCGAGGAAACGCTGGGTCGCGATTTGCGCACCCTGATTGCCTTGCCGGGCCAGGAAGACGATGACTTGCGCATGGCGCGCACGGTCGTCAGTACCGGCAGCTGCGACATCGAGCTGCTGCGCCGGCGCAAGGATGGCGCCCTGATCTATGTCGATGCCTCGTCCAAGGCCGTCTATGACGAGCAGGGCGCCTTGGCCTATATCGTCTCGAGCAAGAAGGACATGAGCGCGGCCAAGGCGGCGCGCGACGCCAAGCTGATCGAAGCGAAGTTCCGCGACCTGCTCGAATCGACGCCCGACAGCATCGTCATGGCCAATCCCACCGGCACCATCGTGCTGGCCAATGCCCAGGCCGAGCGCCTGTTCGGCTACAGCAAGGGCGAACTGATCGGCAAGCTGATCGAGGTGCTGCTGCCGCGCCGCTTCCAGGGTGGCCACGTGGCCCACCGCAGTGCCTACTTCGACCAGCCGCGCACGCGCACCATGGGCGCCGGCCTGGAACTGTATGGCGCGCGCCGCGACGGCATCGAATTCCCCGTCGAGATCAGCCTGTCGCCGATCCAGACCGAGGCCGGTTCCTTCGTCATCAGCGCGATCCGCGACGTCACCGAGCGCAAGAAGGCGGAGCAGAAATTCCGCGGCCTGCTCGAATCGGCGCCCGACGCCATCGTCATCGTCAACCGCGACGGCGACATCGTGCTGGTCAATTCGCAGACGGAAAACCTGTTCGGCTATCCGCGTGCCGAACTGCTGGGCAAGAAGATCGAAATCCTGATACCGCAGCGTTTCGGTGCCAGGCATCCGCAGTTTCGCGCCAGCTTCTTCAGCGATCCGCGTCCCCGCTCGATGGGTGCGGGCCTGGAACTGTACGGCCTGCGCCGCGACGGCACCGAGTTTCCCGTCGAGATCAGCCTGTCGCCGCTCGAGACCGAGGGCGGCATGCTGGTCTCGTCGGCGATCCGCGACGTCACCGAGCGCAAGCGCATCGAGCGCGCCCTCAACGACAAGAAGGTCGAGCTGGAGCGGGCCAACCTGGCCAAGGACCGCTTCCTGACCAGCATGTCGCACGAACTGCGCACCCCGCTCAATGCCATCCTCGGCTTCGCCCAGCTGCTGGCCAACGAGAGCTTGCCCGCTACCGCCCAGCAAAAGCGCGTCTTCGTCAAGAACATCGTCACCGCCGGCGAGCACCTGCTCTCGCTGATCAATGAAATCCTCGACCTGGCCAAGATCGAATCGGGCATGCTGACCTTGTCGATCGAGCCCGTGGCCGTGGACCAGATCGTCGCCGAGGTCAGCACCATGCTGGCCGACGGCGCGGCCCGGCGCGGCATCCGCGTGGTGCTGCCCAAGGCCGACGCCCTGGTGGTGCTGGCCGACCGCACCCGGCTCAAGCAGATCATGCTCAACCTGATGTCGAACGCGATCAAGTACAACCACGAGCAGGGCGTCGTGGTGCTGAGCATCACGGCCGTGCCGGGCGGGCGCGTGCGCATCTCGGTGCAGGACACGGGGCGCGGCCTGACGCCCGAACAGCTCGAGAACCTGTTCCAGCCCTTCAACCGGCTTGGCCAGGAAGGCGGCAACGAGGAAGGCACCGGCATCGGCCTGGTCGTCACCAGGCGCCTGGCCGAGCTGATGGGCGGCAGCATGGGCGTGAGCAGCACACCCGGCATCGGCAGTGCCTTCTGGGTCGAAATCGCGGCCAGTGATGCCCAGGCCAGCGAGACGGTGGCGGTGACGCAAGCGCCGGCGCCCGTGCGTGATGCGGCCACCGACGGCGTCGCCACGGTGCTGTATATCGAAGATAATCCGGCCAACCTGGCCCTGGTCGAAGAAATCATCGCCTTTCGCAGCGACCTGAACCTCATATCGGCACCCGACGCCGAACTGGGCCTGGCGCTGGCGGGCACCCGCCAGCCCGACGTCATCCTGATGGATATCAACCTGCCGGGCATCAGCGGCACGGCGGCGCTTGAAGTGCTGCGCGCGGACCCGGCGACGGCCCACATTCCCGTGATCGCCCTGAGCGCCAATGCCATGGTGCGCGACATCAAGCGCGGCATGGACGCCGGCTTTTTCCGCTATCTCACCAAGCCGATCCGCATCGAGGCCTTCAACGACGCCATCAACAGCGCGCTGGCACGGTTGCCGGAGAGTTGAGCCCATGGCGACCATCCTGATCGTCGACGATCATGTGCTGAGCCGTCAATTCCTGATGGCCTTGCTCGGCTTCGAAGGGCATACCTTGTATGAAGCCGCCGATGGTGCCGCTGCCCTGGCACAGGCGCAGC
This sequence comes from Pseudomonadota bacterium, assembly GCA_040390345.1. Lineage (GTDB taxonomy): Bacteria > Pseudomonadota > Gammaproteobacteria > Burkholderiales > Burkholderiaceae_D > Telluria_A. The sequence continues at coordinate 8,044 of JAZJYP010000186.1, forward strand.
GCGTGCGGCCCGACCTGGTGGTGTCGGACATCCTGATGCCGACCATGGATGGCAAGGAGTTCGTCATGCGCCTGCGCGCCGACCCGGACTGCGCCAGCGTGCCCGTCATTTTCTACACGGCCACCTACGGCCGCAAGGAGGCGCGTGCGATCGCCCGCGACGTGGGCGTGCACTGGGTCTTGCACAAGCCGACGGCACCGGCCCAGATCGTCGCCACCATCAACGAGGCGCTGGGCTTGCCGGCGCCGGCCGCGGCGCCAGTGCCAGCGGCGCCGACGGGACGTTTTGGCAGCATCGACCAGCAGCTCGGGCGCTACATGAACGAGCTCGATGCCGTCCAGGCCATGCAGCTCTCGCGCCCCCTGGCCGAACTCCAAACGGTGAGCATGCGCCTGACCGCCCTGATCGACCTGGGCATCGAACTGTCGTCCGAACGCGATCCGGCGCGCATGCTCGACACGGCATGCCGCCAGGCCCGCCATATCGGCATGGCGCGCTATGCGGCCGTGGGCCTGTTCGATGTGGCCGGCCAGGCGCTCGAACACGTGGCAGTGCGTGGCATGGCGCCGCACCTGGCGGACTTGCTGCGCGCGCAGGGCGCAGGTGGCGGTGTCCTGGCCGAAGCCCTTGCCGAACGCCGTCCGCGCCGCCTGCTCGGGGCCGAAATCGACATGGCCGCCACCGGCCTGCCTGATGGCCATCCTGTGTTCCACTCGCTGCTGGTGGTGCCGGTACTGTTGAACGAGCATGTCTATGGCTGGCTTTACCTGGCCGACAAGGTCGGTGAGCCCGGCTTTGCCGAAGGGGACGTGGAAGCGGTCGCCGCCGTCGCCACCCAGCTTGCCATTGCCTTCGAAAATACGCGCCTCTATGATCGCCTGCGCACCAAGCTCGCCCGCATCGAAGCCGAGGCGGCGGTGCGCGAGCAGATCACGCGCCAGCTGCAGGAAAGCGAGAGCCGTTTTCGCGAACTGGCCGAAAACATCCGTGAAGTGTTCTTCCTGATCGACCGCGATGCCGGCAAGGTCCACTACATCAGTCCCGCTTACGAACAGATCTGGGGCCGCAGCTGTGCCAGCCTGTATGCCGATGCGCTGTCCTGGACGGCGTCGATCCATCCGGACGACTTGCCGCGGATTGGCCAGGCGATGGCGGCCAGCCAGGTCGCCGAAGGTGAAGCGGCCTTCGCCTTCAACTATGAATACCGTATCGTGCGCCCCGACGGTGCCCAGCGCTGGATCCATGCGCGTGGCTTCCCGATCCGCGATGCCGACGGCCAGGTCTACCGTGTGGCCGGCATCGCCGAAGATGTCAGCGCCTACCGCGACGCCACGGCAAAACTGCGCGAGAGCGAGGCCGGCCTGCGGCGCGCCCAGCAACTGAGCCGCCTGACCCACTTGATCACCGGTGCCGGCGGCCAGTTCGAAAGCTGGTCGGCGAACCTGCCCCAGTTCCTCGGTATCGCCGAAACGGCCATGCCGCGCGACACGCGCGCCTGGGTGAACCTGCTGCATCCGGATGACCGTGCACGTTTTCGCGATTGCAGCGTCGAAGCCGGGCGCAACGGAACCCACGCGGAAATCGAATACCGTATCCGCCACGGCGATAACCATTGGATGGTGCTGCACCAGGTGCTCGAACCGATCGGCGTCGCGTTGCCGGGCCAAAGCACGCGCTGGTTCAATTCGATGCAGGATGTGACGGAGCAGCGCGCGCAGCAGCGCAAGCTGGCGCGCCTGACCCGCATCCATGCCATGCACAGTGCGATCAATTCGGCCATCGTCCGCCTGCACGAGCGCGACGCCCTGCTGGAACAGGCGCGCCTGGTGGCTGTGGCAGAAGGCGCCTTCAGTGCTGCCGGCGTGGCCCTGGTCGACGATGGGCCCGACGGCGCGCGCATCGCCAGCTGGTGCGGTGCGCGCGATGATGGCGCTGCGCCGGTGCTGTTGCAGGCGGCGCGCGAACGGCGCATCCTCGTCATCAACGAACTGGCCGCCGCGACCCGTTTTGGCGCGGCCCAGCAGGATTGGCTGGCGCACGGCCATGCCGCACTGGCGGCGCTGCCGCTGATGGAAGGCGAGCGCTGCACCGCAGTCCTCATCGTGTTTTCCTCCGAGAGCGGATTTTTCGACACCGACGAACTGCAGTTGCTCGACCAGCTTAGCGCCGACCTGTCCTTTGGCCTGCAGTTCATCGCCAAGGACGAGCGCCTCAGTTACATGGCCTATTACGACCTGCTCACCGGCCTGCCGAATCGCAGCCTGTTCTGCGACCGCCTGGCGCAAATGCTGGGCGGCAACGAGTGCGCACCGGCGGTGGTGGCGGTGCTGCTGATCGAGCTGCACAATTTTTCCGAATTCAGCGACGTGCTGGGACGGCGTGCGGGCGACGCGCTGCTGGTGCTGGTGGCGCAGCGGCTCCTGGCCAGCCTGCACGGACACATGAAGGATGCGCATGGCCTGGCGCGGGTTGGCGACCACACCTTCGCCATCGCCTTCGACAACCTGCGCCAGGGCCCGGAGGCGGTGCTGCTGGCCGAGTCGCAGTTGCTCGACGCGCTCGAACGCCCCTTCGGGCTGGAGCAGCAGGAGCTGCGCATCAGCGTGCGCGCCGGCCTGGCCCTGTACCCCGATGATGGCCTCGATCCCGACACCCTGCTCAAGCATGCCGACCTGGCCTTGATGAGGGCCCGGGCCGGCGGCACGCGCCTGATGTGCTACGCGCCGACGATGAACGCGGCGATCGCCGCGCGCCTGGCCATGGAGGCGGACTTGCGCAGTGCGCTCGCCGAAGGCCAGTTCTCGGTGCACTACCAGGCCCGCGTCGACCTTGGCAACGGCCATATGACCAGCGCCGAGGCCCTGTTGCGCTGGCAGCACCCGCAGCGCGGCAATATCGCGCCGGTCGACTTCATTGCCCTGGCCGAGGAAACCGGCCTGATTGTGCCAATCGGGCAGTGGGTGATCGAGACCGTCTGCGCCCAGCAAGTGGCCTGGCTGGCGGCCGGCCTGCCGGTGGTGCCAGTGGCGGTCAACCTGTCGGCGCTGCAGTTCCAGCGCGGCGACCTGGCCGAATCGATCCGTGCCACGATGGCGCGCTACCAGCTCGCGCAGCATTACCTGGAATTCGAGCTGACCGAATCGTCCGTCATGGGCGAGCCGCGCCAGGCACAGGAAAAGCTGCTGGCCCTGAAGGCGCTCGGCGCGCAGCTGGCGCTCGACGATTTCGGCACCGGCTATTCCTCGCTGGCGTATCTGCAGCTATTCCCCTTCGACTTCGTCAAGATCGACCGCGCCTTCGTCACCAATATCACCAGCAATCCTGGCGACGCGGCCATCGTCACGGCCGTCATTGCGATGGCGCACAGCCTGAACCTGAAGGTCGTGGCCGAAGGCGTGGAGACGCAAGCCCAGTTGCGCTTCCTGCGCGCACGCCACTGCGACGAGATGCAAGGCTATCTGTTCAGCCGCCCGCTGCCGGCCGACGGTTTTGCAACCCTGCTTGAGGCCGACCGTTGCCTGGAATTGCAAGGAGAAGCCCGGCCCGATGAATGTCTGCTGATCGTCGACGATGAACCGAGCATCGTGGCGACCTTGCAGCGCGTGCTGCGCCGCGAGGGCTACCGGATCATCACCGCCTCGAACGGGGCCGAGGCCCTCGAATTGCTTGCGCTGAACAAGGTGCAAGTGATCGTGTCGGACCAACGCATGCCCGGCATGACGGGCACGGAATTCCTTGCCCTCGTCAAGGAGCTGTATCCGGCGACGATACGCATCATCCTGTCCGGCTATTCGGACCTGGAAGTGGTCACCGACAGCGTCAACCGCGGTGCCGTGTTCAAGTTCGTCTCCAAGCCCTGGGATGATGCCCTGCTCAAGGCCCATCTGCGCGAAGCCTTCCGCTTGTACCGCGCGCCGCCGATCTGATACATTGGCGCCACCTGTACCAGCGTGGATATCGCCATGAAACTGACCCTGATGATTGCCGCGACCGTGTTCGCGGCCAGCGCCGCCGCGCAAGCCCCGGCCGACGACACCGTGTACCGCGGCCTGGGCGGCCAGGCCGGCATCGGCAAGCTCGTCGCCAGCTTCATTCCCCTGATCCAGGCCGACCCGCGCATCAAGGATTTCTTCACCGATGTCGACATTGCGCACTTGTCGGCCAAGCTGGCTGAGCAGATCTGCGTGCTCGCCGGCGGGCCCTGCGTCTACAAGGGCAAGGACATGACGACCATCCACGATGGCCTGAACATCACGAACGCGCACTTCAACGCCCTGGCCGAGGATTTGCAGATCGCGATGGAAAAGAACGGCATTGCCAGCGCCGTGCAAAACAAGCTCGTCGCCAAGCTGGCCCCAATGCAGCGCGAGATCGTCACGAAATAGCCAGGGGAGCGGGGCGGATTATCGTCATCGCCTGGCGTAGGGTGGGCACATGTGCCCACGCGCGCACGGATGTTGTATTCACGCGCGGGCGTCACTACAACTTAACCCAGGCGCCTTTGTAGAGGATCGGGCCGGTGGGGCCGTTCGGGTTGGGCGAACCGCCTTTTGGCTCAAGGCTCACCGCCAGCAAGGCGACGTCGGCGCTGATGGCGTTGTCGGCCAGTGCGAAACGGCCGCCGTCGCGCGCCAGCACACCGAGCGAGCGTGGTGCGCCCGCTTTCGGCACGGCCCACAATTGCAGGCTCTTGTCGGCGGCCAGCTGGGCGTTCGTCACCAGGCGCACGTCGAGCGCGTGGTGACGCGCGTCGGCCGTGAGCACCAGTGCGGTGTTGGCCTTGTCGTCGGTGAGGGTGGCGACGTACGACAGGCTTGGCCCTTCCGGTGCGCGCGTGAGCACCACCACCAGCAACACGGCCGCCATGGTCGACGACACCAGCCCGAGGCCACGCCAGAAGGCGAGGTTCTCGTTGCGCCAGAACTGCCAGGCCGGCGCCGGCGCGCCGATGCGGCGGGCGATGCCTTGCCAGACGGCCGGCGGCGGTGCGACGGCGCCGGCAAATTCGGCCATCGGCGCCAGGCGCTGCTGCCATTGCGCCACCAGGGTATGCAGTTCGGGGTCGTCCAGCATCCAGCTGTCGAAACGGCGCCGTGCGCCGCCCTTGAGCGTGCCGAGCACATATTCGGCGGCCAGCTTCTGGCGCAACAGCTCATTGCCGCGGCTGTTCATGCGCGCTCCCGTTTGGCCAGGCAGGTGCGCAGCTTTTCCAGGCTGCGCCGGATCCAGGTCTTGACCGTGCCAACGGGCAGGGTCAGCTGGGTCGCCACTTCGCTGTGCGACAGGTCATGGTAATAGGCCAGGGCCAGCACCTGGCGCTGGGCCCCTTCGAGGGCCGACATGCACCAGGCCAGCGCCTTGGCGTCGCCACTCATTTGCAAGGCCTCGATGGGCGTTGCCTGCGGATCCTGTAGGGCATTCATCACGTCGCTGTCGAACTGTTCCGCATCGATTTCGACCGCGGCGTCGCTGCGGCGCAAGTGGTCGAAGGCCTTGTTCCGGACGATGGTCGCCATCCAGGTCATCGGTGCGGCCAGATGGGCCTGGTAATTGGCGGCATGGTTCCAGATCGCGACAAAGCTGTCCTGCAGAACTTCTTCGGCCAGCTCGCGCTTATGCAATATACGCAGGGCAAAGCCGAACAGTTTCGGCGAGGCCGCTTCGTACAGGGCGCGAAAGCTGGCATGGTCGCGCCGCCCGGCGGCGGCGAGCCAGTTGCGCAATTGCTGCGGATCGGTGCTGGACAAGTCTGCTGACACGGTGGGCCTTGATGGGTGGGAGCTTGCCGAGAGTAGCGCAAGCGAGCCCGTCATTACAACAAGAATATTTTTAAAAAGACATGAATCCAAACGGGCCATTGTTGCGTACAGGCAGGGATAGTGTATTGATTTGCGGCAAATGGATAGAATGGCGGGACGATCTTCCGGAGTCCCCATGCGCCGTGCCTTGCGAACCGTTTTGCCCGTGCTGGCCTTGGCCGGCGCCGCCCACGCCAGTCCCGACATGGGCAAGCTGCTCGCCACCGGGGGCGTCAGCCAGCTCGAAGGCGCCGGTGGCGGCGGCCTGGCGCCTTGGGCCCTGATCACCGGTTACGGCACCCGCGACAGCTGGGGCGCAAACGTCCATGCGAGCCACGTCGGCACCCAGGACTACGCCATGGACAGCGCCGGCGTGGCCGTGGGCCTGTCCGACCGGCTGGAGTTTTCGCTGGCGCAGCAAATTTTCCGGGGCAGCCTGGCGCCGCTTGACGCGCTGCACATCGAGCAGGATATCGTCGGTATGAAGGTGAAAATTGCCGGCGACGCCGTCTACGGGCAGGACAGCGCCCTGCCGCAACTGGCCATCGGCGCCATGGTCAAGCGCAACAAGGGTGTCGGCGGCCTGGGCGCGCTGGGCGTGACGAATGTGAAGCAGCTGGGCGCGAACAGCGACAGCGGCACCGACGTCTACCTGGCAGCGACCAAGATCCTGCTCGAGCAAAGCCTGCTGCTGAACGGCACGCTGCGCCTGACCAAGGCCAACCAGATGGGTTTGCTGGGCTTTGGCGGCGACAGGAACGACAGCTATCGCCTCAAGCCCGAGGTGTCGGCGGCCTATCTGTTCACGCGCCGCCTGGTGGGCGGTGTCGAATACCGGGCCAAGCCGCGCAACCTGGGCCTGGACGAGGAAAAGGCTTACTACGACGCCTTCGTGGCCTGGTTCCCGAACAAGCATGTGTCGGTGACGGCCGCCTACGCGGTGCTGGGGGAGATCACGGTGTTCAACAAGGCCAGCCAGAAAGGCCTGTATCTGTCCGTTCAGGCGGGCTTTTAGCGGCGCAGGCGCCCACGCGGATCAACCGGCCAGCGCCTTTTGCAGCAGGGCGTGGAGGGCGCCGAATTCCGGCTCACCCACGTAGCGCTTGAGGATCTTGCCGTCCTTGCCGATGACGAAGGTCGTGGGCGTCATGGCGACGTCGCCAAAGGACTTGGCCAGCTGGCCGTTCACGTCGAGCGCCACCTTGAAGGGCAGCTGGCGCGTTTCGGCATAATTGACGACATAGCTCGGTGCATCATATTGCATCGCGACGGCGACGAATTCGAGGCCCTGGCCGTGGAATTTCTTGTACGTGTCGACCATCTGCGGCATTTCCTTGACGCAGGTGGCGCAGGACGTGGCCCAGAAATTGACCATCACCACCTTGCCGCGCAAGCTCTCGCTGGAGATCTTTTCGCCCTTGAGGTCGACGAAGGACATCGCCGGTGCGGCCACGCTCGCGTTGAGCGAAGCGTAGCCGATGCCGCCCAGGGCGAGGACGGCGGCGGCGATCAGGGCAGGTTTGGTCCAGGTAGTCATAGGCCAGATTATAGCGTGCTTACTTGCCCTGGCTCGGGGCCGGGGCGGAGAAGGCCTTGAGCTCTTCCTCGCTCAGGTATTCGAAGATCTTGACCACTTTCTGCACGCCCGACACGCCGCGCGCCACGTCGGCGGCAACCTGGCCTTCGCGCTGGCTCACGCGGCCCATCAGGTAGACCGTGCCATGCTCGGTGACGACCTTGAAGGAATTGGCCGAGATGGTCTTCATGTCGACCAGGCTGGCCTTGACCTTGGTGGTGATGAGCGTGTCGTTCGAGCGCGAGGTATAGCTCGACGGACCGGCGATGTCCAGCTCATTCGAGACGGTTTGCACGCCGTCGATCGACTTGATGTCGGCTTCGACGGCCGCCTTGGTCGCTGCGTCCTTCACTTCACCCGTCAGCAGCACCTTGCGGTTGAAGCTGTTGACGTTGACGTGGCCGGTGTCGCCGGCGATTTTCAGCACGCGCAGCTCGCCCTTGACGGAAATGGCCTGGTCGTCGGTCTGGGCGCCAAAGGTGCGCCGGTCCGACGTGGCCACCGCACCCATCACCGCACCACCGACCACCATCTCCACGCAGCCGGTCAGGCAGGCCAGCAGGGTTGCGCACAGCAGGGCTTGCGCCACAGGGCGGGCGGTTTTATTCATTCACATCTCCTCCGAACAGGGCGACGTCGATGCCGTCGCAAATGCAATGGATGGTCACCAGGTGGACTTCCTGGATACGGGCGGTACGGTTGTGCGGCACGCAGATATGCACGTCGGCGTCGGTGAGCATCTTGCCGATGGCGCCGCCGTCCTTGCCGGTCAGGGCCACGACACGCATTTCGCGTTCGAGCGCCGCTTCCACCGCCGCCACCACATTGCCCGAATTGCCGGACGTGGAAATGGCCAGCAGCACGTCGCCGGCCTGGCCGAAGGCCTGCACCTGCTTGGAAAAGATCTCGCGGTAGCTGTAGTCGTTGCCCACGGCCGTCATGATCGAGGTGTCGGTGGTCAGGGCCAGCGCCGGCAGCGGGAAGCGTTCGCGCTCGAAGCGGCCCACCAGTTCGGCCGCGAAGTGCTGGCAGTCGGCGGCCGAGCCGCCATTGCCGCAGGCGAGGATCTTGTTCCCGTTCGACAGGGCGGCGAACATCAGTTCAATCGCCTGGGAGATCGGGAGGGACAGGGCAGTCGCCGCCTGGATCTTCAGTTCGGCGCTTTCGTGGAAGTGGGAGAGGATGCGTTGAGTATTCATAGTCGAGGATTATAGTGCAGGCGCAGGGACAGGCCCACAAGTGCTGTTAAAAATGCTTACACTTGAACGGCATCGCGCAGCCAGTCCAGGTGCTCGCCGTCGATGGCGACGACGTCGATGCGGGCCGGCGGCACGCGCGGGAAACGCTTGAGGTAGAACTGCGCCGCGCGCACGATGCGGCGCACCTTGGCCGGGGTGATGCTGGCGGCCGCCCCGCCGTGGCTGCGCCCGGCGCGCTGGCGCACTTCGACGAAGACGAGCACGGGGCCGTCGCGCATGACCAGGTCGATCTCGCCGCCCTTGCAGGAAAAATTCGCTTCCACCAGCACCAGGCCGGCGCGCACCAGGTGGTCCCGGGCCACCTCTTCCCAGCCTTGGCCCTGGCGCTGCAAGTGGCTCTGGCGCGCGGGCCACATGGCTACTGCCCGCTGGTGACGAGCTGGAAGGCGCCGGCCTTGTAGACGGCCGGCGCTTCGAGGCGTTCGAAGCGCGCGGCGCCCTGGCCGAAACTGACCGAGAGCTTGCCGGTGACGCCATCCATCTTGAAGCTCGATGCCGGGTGCAGGGCGATTTCACGCGCCACGCGGTAGGCGTCGATGCCCAGGGCGTAGAGGCGGTCCATGTCCATGCTGGCCTTGTCGCCGGGAGCACGCGGATAGGCCATCACGGCCGGATGGTCGGGCTGCACTTCCCAGGGCAGGTCGAGCATGCGCATGCCATCGAGTTCGGCGAAGGCCTGGGCGCCGGGGTTGACCGAGGAAGTGCCATAGACCGGCAGCGCCGTACCCAGGATGGCGCGCAGCTGGCGCACCTGGGTGCCTTCGAGGGCGGTAAACAGCAAGCCAGGCGGCTCGGTGTCGAGCCGCGTCTTGAGCTGGGCCAGCGCCGGTTCGTCGAGCCAGCCGCCGATGGTGGCCAGTTCCAGCAGCTGCGCCTCGTGCCCCAGCTGCTTCCACTGGGCGGCGAAGGCGCTGGCGATGCGGCGCTGCCAGGCCGAGGTGCCGCCGATGATGAGGGCCGTGGCGCCCGGTTTTTCGGCGTGGGCCCAGCGCGCCACCTGGCTCGCTTCGTCTTCGATCGACAGGCCCATGATCAGCATGTGCTGGGGCAGCGCGATATCGGTGCCGCCCAGGTTGTTCAGGGCGATGGTGGGCTTGTTCAGCAGGGGGCTGGTGGCGACGGCGCGCACCGCGGGACGCGCCAGGGGGCCGACGACCATATCGTTTTCGGCCACCGCGGCGGCGTAGTTGTCGAGCGCTTCCTGGGTGCTGTCGCCCGTTTCGACCAGGCAGATCGTGAAGCCCTGTTTTTCGCGTTCCCAGGCGGCCATGAAGCCGGCGCGCACGGCTTCGGCGGGCACGCGCAAGGCCTCGGAGCGCAGTGGCAGCATCAGGGCGATGCGCACTGGCGCGGGCACGGCTTTGTCGGCGGCGGCGGGCGGCGCGCCACTTGTGTTTGCCTCGATTGGCGCGCACAATCGGCCCGTCGCGCCACCGGGCGTGCCGTACACGCCCAGCGCGAGCGCCACCAGGCAGGCGCGCAGGCAAGCCACTTTACTCGTTTGCATCGCTTCCCCCATGACAGAACCACAGTCCAGTCAGATCGCTCACCTGCCCGTCATGGGCGAGGCGGCCAATCAGGTCTATCCTACCGCAACGCTGTATATCGTGGCCACGCCGATCGGCAATGTCGCCGATATAACGTTGCGCGCCTTGCATCTGTTGTCAATCGTGGACGCCGTTGCCTGCGAGGACACGCGCAATACCGGCCATTTGCTCACCCGTTTCGGCCTGAACCGGCCCTTGATTGCTGCGCACCAGCACAATGAGCGCGAAGTGGCGGAGAAACTGATTGCCCGCCTTGGCGCGGGCGAACGCATCGCGCTCGTGTCCGACGCCGGCACGCCAGGCGTGTCCGATCCCGGCGCGCGCATCGTCGACGCCGTGCGCGCGGCCGGTTTGCGCGTGTTGCCGCTGCCGGGCGCGTCGGCGGCGGTGACGGCGCTGTCGGCCAGCGGGCTGGTGAACGACCAGTTCTATTTCGTCGGCTTTTTGCCGGCCAAGGCCAGGCAGCGCGAGACGGCGCTCGAAGGCTTGCGCACGATGGCCGCGACGATGGTGTTTTATGAGGCGCCGCACCGCATCCTTGACTGCGTGCAGGCGCTGGCGGGCGTGTTCGAGCCGACCCGCCAGGTGGTGTTTGCGCGCGAGCTGACCAAATTGTTCGAAGAAGTGCACCGCTGCCCGTTGGGCGAAGCCGAAGCCTGGATCCGCGCCGACGCGCACCGCGAAAAGGGCGAGTTTGTCGTGCTGCTCGAAGGCGCGCAGGTGGCGGGCGACGCCGAAGACGCGCAGGCCGAGCGCATCCTCAATATCTTGCTGGCCGAATGCTCGGTCAAGCAGGCCGCCAACCTGACAGCGCAAATCACCGGCAAAAAGAAGAATGCCCTGTACGAACGGGCGCTTCAGATTAAAGGCAACTCCTAGCGCCGCCGGTCACCGCGTGGGCACAAGCGCCCACGCGTCGAATCACCACTTGCAGCCGCTGTCCTTTTTGTCCATCAACAGGAACAGCGGCGCCAGCAAGCCGCCCGGCAAGCCATCCTTGCAATCGCGCCGCTTGGCGCTGGCAATGGCACGCGCCTCTTTCGTTTCCGCCGCCAGCGGCGCGCGCGGCAGCTGCCCCACGGCCGTACCCGGCCGGTCCGGCTCATTGGCCATCGCGCGCGCCGTCTTCATGGCCGCCTCGCGGTCGAACACGGGCGCCGCTTCCGGTGTGGTGGGCGGCGCGGCTGGCACCAGCACCATGGGCGCCGGTTCCGCCGGCTTGGGCGCAAGCGCAATGATGCGCGGCGCTGGCGTGCTGCTGCGCTGCGCAGTCTTGCGAGGCGACGCATCGGCCGGTTTGGGCGCTTCCTTCGGCTTGGGCGGCTGCACCCAGACCGCGATGAAACGCTTCTCCTGGCGCGGCTCGGGAGTGGCCGGCTTTTTCGTGAACTGATAGCCCAGTATTAGCAGCGCGTGCACGGCCAGCGACACCAGCAAGCCGGTGGCAAGACGATTTGGCGTGCGGGGAAAGGGATCAGGCTTCATGCGCACATGGTCGCATAGCTTAAGGAAATGACAATGGCGCTCTTACAATTGCTAAAACAATTCCCGGCCGCGTCTTGACCTCTGCAGGCCCATGGGCTATAATCTTTGTCTTCGGAGTGTGGCGCAGTCCGGTAGCGCACCTGGTTTGGGACCAGGGGGTC
>JAZJYP010000187.1:0-6820 GCA_040390345.1 Pseudomonadota bacterium
GTTCGTCGTGCGGCTCGACGGCACGAACGTGCATGTACTGGTGGCACGCGGCTGGCTGCCACGCGACCCGGCGCAGCGCGACCGCATCGCGCCGTATGCGACGCCAAGCGGCACGGTCACCATCGACGGCATCGTCAAGGCCACGATGGGCCATGTGATGCAGCTGGGCGAGGCGGCGCCGTTAAAGCCCGGCACCATCGTGCAGAATATCGACCCGGCCCAGCTGGCCCGGGCCAGCGGCCTGGCGCTGCAGCCCTTTGTGCTGGAGCAGGGCGATAGCAGGATCGACACGCTGGTGCGCGACTGGCCGGCCCCGAACCTGGGCGTGGAAAAGCACCAGGGCTATGCATTCCAATGGTATGCGCTGGCAGTGATGGCGCTCCTCTTTTTTGTGATAACAGGATTCAAACGTGAACCAAACTAAATCCAAGGGCCGCTGGAAGCTGCTGGCCGTACTGCTGGTGTGCGCCGCGCCGCTGATGCTGTCCTACCTGACCTACTACGTCATCAAGCCTTCCGGGCGCACCAACTACGGCACCATCCTCGACCCGCGCCAGCATCCGATGCCGGCCCTCGGTTCGACTTCGCTCGACGGCAAGCCGGTGGGCCTGGACGCCTACAAGGGCAAGTGGATCATGCTCGTCTCCGGCCCCGGCGCCTGCCCTGATGCCTGCCGCAAGGAACTGTTCGCGATGCGCCAGCTGCGCCTGATGCAGGGCAAGGAGATGGAGCGCATCGAGCGCGTCTGGCTCGTCACCGACGCCACGCCGCTCGACACCATGCTCATGCGCGAATACGACGGCATGCGCATGCTGCGCGTGGACGCCGCGCTGCTGAACAAGTGGCTGCCGGTGGAGGCGGGCGACACGGCCGCCGGCCACATGTACCTGATCGACCCGCTGGGCAACCTGATGATGCGCTTCCCGAAAGAGGCCGACCCGAACAAGGTCAAGAAGGACATCGCCAAGCTGCTCAAGGCTTCGGCGATCGGCTGACATGCACGCCTGGACCCCGATCCTGCTGGCGCTGACGGCGCTGGCCATCACCGTGCTGCCGCTGGCCGTGGTCTGGCGTGCGGCCGACCCCGACAAATTGCGCAAGCTGGTGTGGGTGTGCGTGTTCCTCACCTTCGACCTGATCGTGTTCGGCGCCTTCACGCGCCTGACCGATTCGGGCCTCGGTTGCCCGGACTGGCCCGGCTGCTACGGCCTGGCCAATCCACTGCTGGCGCATGAACAGATCGCCAGCGCCCAGGCCTTGATGCCCACGGGCCCGGTGACGGTGATGAAAGCGTGGATCGAGATGATCCACCGCTTCCTGGCCATGACGATCGGCTTGTTGACGGTCGTGCTGATGGCGTGGGCCTGGGCGCGCCGGCGCGCCATGGCGCCGCTGGCCACGGCCCTGTTCCTGTTCATCTGCCTGCAGGGGGCCTTTGGCGCCTGGACCGTCACGCTCAAGCTGCAGCCGGTCATCGTGACGACGCACCTGCTGCTGGGCATGGGCCTGCTGGCCCTGGTCACCTGGCTCGGCGTCTCCCACGGGCGTAGGGTGGGCGAGCGCAGCGATACCGACCATGTCAGCGCCATGGCCACGCTGGCGCTCGCCACCCTTTTCATGCAGATCGCCCTGGGCGGCTGGGTCAGCACCAATTATGCGACCCTGGCCTGCTCGACCTTCCCCGGCTGCGGCGAACTCGATTTTGCCCACGGCTTCACCCTGTGGCGCGAACTGGGCAAGACCGCCGCCGGCCACTACATCCCGTTCGCTGCGCTGGCCGCCATCATGTGGGTGCACCGCAATTTCGCCGCCGTCGTGCTGGTGGTGGTCGGCTACACGGCCTGGCGCGCCTGGCCGCATGCGCCGCTGCGCACCCTGGCGCGCCAGATCGCCATCCTGCTGGCCCTGCAGGCGATCACCGGCATCGCCACCATCTACCTCGACTTCCCGCTGGCCATCGCCGTGCTGCACAACGCTGGTGCAGCCCTGCTGGTGCTGTGCGTGACCATGTTAAACTACCGGGCACGCCAAAAAGAGAACCAATGACGACTCCCGCAACCAACCAACACCGCATCGCCCAGTACCTGGCGCTGACCAAGCCGCGCGTGACCCAGCTGGCGGTCTTCTGCGCCATCATCGGCATGTTCCTCGCCACCGACGGCTTCCCGGGCTGGCAAGTGCTGATCGCCGCCACCGCCGGCATCTGGCTGCTGGCCGGCGCCGCCTTCGCCGTCAACTGCCTGGTCGAAGCCGAGATCGACGCGCGCATGGCCCGCACCGCGCGCCGCGCCACCGCTTCGGGCGAACTGACCAAGAACCAGACCATCGTCTTCTCCGCCATCATCGGCGGGGCTGGCATGTGGATCTTGTACGCGCTGGTCAATCCCCTGACGATGTGGCTGACCTTCGTCACGTTCGTGGGCTACGCCGTCATCTACACGATGATCCTGAAACCGGCCACGCCGCAGAACATCGTCATTGGCGGCCTGTCCGGCGCGATGCCGCCGGCGCTGGGCTGGGCGGCCGTGGCCAACGACGTGCCGATGCAGGCCTGGCTGCTGGTCTTGATCATCTTCGTGTGGACGCCGCCGCACTTCTGGGCGCTGGCCATGTACCGCCGCGACGACTATGCACGTTCGGGCCTGCCAATGCTGCCGGTCACGCACGGCATGCAGTTCACCGGTTTCCACGTGTGGCTGTATTCGATCGCGCTGGCCGCCACCACGATGCTGCCGTTCGCCGTGCACATGAGCGGCTTGATCTACCTCGTCTGCGCCGTGGCCCTGAACATCGGCTTCCTGTGGTACGGCTGGCAGATCAACCGCCACTACAGCGACCAGGTCGCGCGCAAGGCCTTCACCTACTCGATCATCTACCTGTCGCTGCTGTTTGCCGCGCTGCTGGTGGACCACTACTTCAAATTCTGAGATGAAAAAACTGTTCTTCGTGCTGTCGCTGCTGCTCATGCTGACGGCCTGCGACAAGCTGCGCCAGTCGCCGCCTGCCTTCCAGAGCACCGACCTGACCGGCCTCGATTATGCGAAAGACTTCGCACTGACGGACCATCACGGCAAGCCGCGCACCCTGGCCGACTTCAGGGGCAAGGCCGTCATCATGTTCTTCGGCTATACCCAGTGCCCGGACGTGTGCCCGACCACGATGCTGGAAATGGCCAAGGTGATGAAGGAACTCGGTCCCCAGGCCGAGCAGGTGCAGGTGCTGTTCGTGACGGTCGATCCGGAGCGCGACACCCAGGCACTGCTGGCCCAGTATGTGCCGGCCTTCGACAAGCGCTTCCTCGGCCTGCGTGGCGACGCCGCGGCGCTGGCCAAGGTGGCCAAGGAATTCAAGGTCTACTACGCCAAGGTCGAAGGACGCACCGATGGCGCCTATTCGATGGACCACACGGCCGGCAGCTATGTGTTCGACAAGGACGGCAAGATCCGCCTGTTCCTGAAGAACGGCCAGGCCAGTGCATCGATTGTGCACGACCTGAAGATCCTGCTCAACTGACCCTGGCGGCGCAAGGAATCGCGCTTCGCAGCCTGCGCCCGCTTCTGCGCCATCGTGCCGGCTTCGTCGGCCTGTTCATCGGCCCGGCCAATCTGGCGCTGGGCTCTACCTTGTTGCGCGACTGGCGCACCGCGCGCATCAATTGAGCAGGGCGACGGCCAGCTCCGGCCCCACGTGGCGCTCGAAGATGGCCCGGAGGGTACCGTCCTCGCGCATCGCGCGGATGGCCTTTTCCATCGATTCATAGGTTGCCTGCGGCACGCGGGCGCGTGACAGTACCAGCGCGCCGACCACCCTTTCATTGGGCGCCCAGTCCATCGCGGTAAATTCTTCCGGTTGCAGGCGCGTCACCCAGGTCATGGGCTGGGCCACGATGGCCTGCACGCGGCCGATCTTGAACAAGTGGACCAGGGTGCTGAAGTCGGACGCTTCGTAGACGCGGCCCTGGGCGCGCAGCTTGTCGAGCCAGGCATCGAACAGCACGCCATGCTTGAACGAGCGCACCGCACCGACCTTGTACTTCGTCTCGGCGAGGAAGGCTTCGGGCGTGCGCAGCTCGGGCGCCACGCTCTTGGCCAGCAGGGCGTAATTGTGGCTGTAGATGTAGGGGATGAAGCGGGCGAACTTTTCACGCTCGGGAAGGGGGATGCCGGAGACAGTCATGTCGAGCGTGCCGTTGGCCAGGCGCGTCCAGATGCGCACGCGCGAATCGATCGAGGCGGTGAAGCGGCAGCCGCAGCGCCGCGCCAGTTCGTCGATGACGTCCTTGTCGATGCCGCCCCAGCTGCCATCGCTGTGGCGCGAATAGAACGCGCCGTGGTCGTAATAGGCCACATTCAATTCCCCGCAATCGGCATGCGCCAGGCTGGCGCAGAGCAGGGCGAGGCTGGCGAGCGAGCGTTTGAGCACAGTATCTCCCGGGATTTCTACAAGGGTAGCAGAATCCGGCACACGGTCAAGCTAGTCACGTTCGTCGTCCTCGAGCACGCGGCGCGGAATGACCTTCACCAGCACGATGCGCGGGCCGTTCATCTTGCGCACCACGATGTCGAAGGCGGGGAAGACGATGCGCTGCCCCTGTTTGGGGATGTCGCCCAGTTTGACCATCAACAGGCCGCCGACCGATTCGACGCCTTCCAGGCCCAGTTCTTCGTTGTCGATTTCAACGCCCAGGATGCGCTCGAGCGAGAAGATCGGCAGGCTGGCCTTGCCGACCAGGGTGCCATCTTCCTGGCGCAGCCAGTCGTTTTCGTTGAGGCGGAATTCGTCGTGGATTTCGCCGACCATGGCGCCGAGCAGGTTGTCGAGCGTGATGAAGCCGACCGGGCGCTTGCCTTTTTCGCCGATCAGGGCGAAGTGCGGCGCGCCTTCCTTGAAACGGCGGAACAGCTCCTGCGCCGGCGTGCGCGCCGAATAGGTTTCCACGGGGCGCAGGAAGCTGGCCAGTTCGGTGATGGCGCGCCCCGCGTGCTGGGCGAAGAACAGGTCTTTCAGGTGGATCACGCCCAGCACGTCCTCGCCGTCTACGGCAAAGTAGGGATAGCGGCTGAAGCGGTTGCGCACCATCGTCTGCAGGTTGTCGCCCAGCGAGCGGTCGGCGTGCAGGGCGATCACTTCGTTCAGCGGCCGCATCAGGTCCGACACCGACAACTGCGAGAAGTCCAGCGACTGCGCCAGGATATGCCGTTCCTCATGGGTGAACTTGCCCGGTTGGCTGGTGCGCAGGATCAGTTTGAGTTCGTCGGTCGAATAGTGGGTATCGTGGCCGCCCTTGCCCGACAGGCCGGACACGCGCAGCACCATATTGGCCGAGGCGTTGAGCAGCCAGATGGCCGGGTACATGGACCAGTAGAAGCCATACAGGGGCAGGGCGCTCCACAGGCCGATGATTTCCGGGTTGCGGATGGCCAGCGTTTTGGGCGCCAGTTCGCCCACCACGATGTGCAGGAAGGAGATCAGGCAGAAGGCCAGCACGAAGGCGACACCGTGAATCAGTTCGGGCGAAGTGACGCCCATGCCGGCAAACAGCGGTTCGAGCAGGGCAGCGAAGGCCGGCTCGCCGATCCAGCCCAGGGCCAGCGAAGCGAGCGTGATGCCCAGCTGGCAGGCCGAGAGGTAGGCGTCGAGCTGGCCATGGACCTTGGCCAGCGTGCGCCCGCGCAGGCCGAAGGTCTTGGCGATGGCGCGGATGCGCGTCTTGCGCAGGGTGACGATGCCGAATTCGGCAGCGACGAAGAAGCCGTTCAGTGCGACCAGCAGCAGGGCGAGCACGACGAGCAGGAAATTTTGCATGATTCTGGCGGCGGGAGACTAATCGAGCATTGTACGTGAGCCGGCCAGGATTGCCTCCACCGCAGGGTGCTTGATCTTGCGTTCGTTGGAAATGGCATAGAACTGTTCGCGCACTTCCGGCACCGGGCCGGCCATCACGGCGCCAAATTGCGCCTGCACGTCCGCTTCCAGCGCGGCCGGCGCGAAGAACAGGCCGGCGCCGCTGCGCCCGAAGGTATTGAGCAGGGCATTGTCTTCGAATTCGCCCACCACGCGCGGGCGCACTTCGTGCTGGTCGAACCAGGCGTCGATGCGCCCGCGCAGGGCGTTGTTGCGGGTCGGGAGCAGGAAGGGCGCGCCCGCCAGGCTGTCCGGGAAGCCGCGCTTGTACTGGCGTGCCAGTGCCGGCACGCCGACGACGATGGTGGTGGACTCCACCAGCAGGTGGCTGAACACGCGCAGCGAGGTGCCGGCGCGCACCGGACGGTCGGTCAGCACGACATCGAGCTTGTGCAAGGCCAGGTCGGCCAGCAGGGCGTCGAACTGGTCTTCGTAGCAGACCAGGCGCACCGGCTTGTCGGAGCGCATGGTCGGTTCGAGCAGGCGGAAGGCGGTGAACTTGGGCAGGGAATCGGATATGCCCACCGTCAGGCGCAGCTGGCCGCTGTCGGTTTCTTCCAGCACCTGCTGCATCTGCTCGCCGAGCATGAAGATCTGGTCGGCATACACGAGCGCCGCGCGCCCCGCCTCGCTCAAGACCAGGCGCCGCCCCTGGGGTTTGAGCAGCTGCTTGCCCAGTTCGCGGTCGAGCAGGGCGAGCTGGGTGCTGATGGTCTGGATGGCCAGGCCCAGGCGCGCGGCGGCGCGCGTGATCGAACCTTCCTTGGCCACGACCCAGAAGTAATACAGGTGCCGGTAGTTCACGTTCATATTCTAACTCTTCTGTTTTTACGAAGTAATGCTTCGATTATCTCCCCTTTTTCAATTGTCCGCAGCGACCTACACTGTGCTTCATCAAATAACAACGCTGTGCGCG
>JAZJYP010000188.1:0-34600 GCA_040390345.1 Pseudomonadota bacterium
CACCCTACGATGCCGGGTAGGGTGGGCGCCTGCGCCCACGCGCTGCTTGCCACGCACAGCACTTTGACATAGGCTGGCACCATGTTTGCGCGTCTCGTCTCTTGTGCCCTGTTAGCCTGCGCGCTGCCTGCCAGAGCGCAGGTCGCGCCGCTTGAAGTGACGGTCACGCGCGCCGACGTCGACGACGAACATGTCTTCGCCGTCAACGCCAGCGGCGCCGTGCAGGCCGCGCCAATGGCCGTTTGGAAGGTCTTGACGAACTACGAGCGCATGCCCGAATTCGTGCCCGACCTGCAAACTTCGCGCGTGATCGCGCGCATGGGCAGCGACGTGGTGGTGGAGCAGTTCGGCGTCGCCCGCTTCATGTTCATGAGCCGCGACATCCATTTGCTGGTGCGGGTGACGGAAGTGCCGATCACGGCCATCGACATCGGCCTGATCAACGGCGACATGAAGGTCTACAGCTGCCGCTGGGAGCTGGTGCCCCTGGCCAGCGGCGGCACCCGTATCAACTACACGGGCAAGATGGTGCCGCGCTTCTACGTGCCCGGCTTCCTCGGCGCGAACATCATCCGCTCCGACATCCAGCGCATGATGACGGCCGTGCTGGCACGGCTCGACAAGCCCGATCAGGACAAATAGGTATCGCGGTCGCGCAGTTCGGAAAAGCTCTCGATGCTGCCGATGCGGAGCGTGACCGGGTTCAGGCTCATCTGCCCTTGCATCGGGCGCCAGGCGAACTGCCATTCATGCTCGTGCGCCTCGGCCAGCGTCTTGGTGAAGGCCGCGCCCAGGGCCGCGCGGGTGCCGTATTCGACGGCGCCGTCGATGCCGGCCCAGCTGGGCAAGGCACGCTGCACCGCGCGGTGCAGGCGTTCGCCAAACTCCTCGGTGTTATGGATGATCAGGCAGCTGTCGGCCGGCGCCAGGTGCTCGAACAGGGTCTTGTCCCACACGGTCGAAAACGACAGGGTCAGGCAGTTGTTGGACGGGACCAGGCGGAACTGGCCTTCTTTCAGGGCCAGCTCCAATTCCGCGCGCGGCGCGTAGCGGTGCAGGGTCGGGGGGCGTTGATAGTCGTGCATGAAAAACTCGATTCTTTATTGCGGTGGGCGTGTATGGCGGCGTGCGCGCAGCGAGGTGGAGGCGATGAAAATCTCGCGCAGCAGGAACACGAAACTGCCGATCAGGGCAATCATGCTGAACACGAAGGCGCCGGCGATGTATTTATCCAGCGGCAGGTTGGTCGTATCGGAGAGGAACAGCATCGCAATGACCAGGCAGACCAGCAGGCCGCAGGCGGTCGACAGGGTGATGGCATAGTTGATCAGGTGCGAGCGCTGGTACAGTACATCGAGCTCGTTCATGTACGGCTCGTTGAAGCCCGTGTCGAGGCGGTCTTCCAGCACGCGCGAACGGTCGATGATGCGCGCCAGCCGGTTCGTCAGCACCATCAGATTGGTGCCCACACCCGTCAGCAGGAAGACGGGCGCGATGGCCAGCTGGATGACGTGGCCGATGTCGGTGATCTGGATATTCATAGGCGCTAGTGTAACAGGCGCCCTGCTTCAATCAAATCGGCCGTTCCGTTTGAACTGCTCCGTCGCCGCCACCAGCGCGGCCGAAATCCCCATTTCCAGTGCCCCGTGGCCGGCATCGGGAATCATCTCCAGCTTCGATCCCGGCCAGGCATGGTGCAAGCGCCAGGCCGACAGCGGCGGGCAGATCACGTCGTAGCGGCCCTGCACGATCACGCAGGGCAGGTGGGCGATGCGGCCCACTTCGCCAATGAGCTGGTCGTCGCTGAAAAAACCCAGGTTGGCCATGTAGTGCGACTCGAGCCGCCCCACGCCCAGGTCGAGCGCGTCGGAGGCCGGTTCCTCGTCCTGCGGCAGCAGGAACACGCGCCGCCCTTCGAATTTGCTCCAGGCGCGCGCCGCCGGCCAGTAGCGGTCCGGGTCGTCGCACAGCATGCGGTCGGTATAGGCCTTGAGCAGGTCGCCGCGCTCGGCCAGCGGAATCGGGGCGATGAATTGTTCGTACAGCTCGGGGTAGAACCACTGCACGCCGTGCAGGAACCAGTCGATCTCGGGCGCCGTGCACAGGAAGATCCCGCGCAGCACAAAGCCGAGGCAATGCTGCGGATACGCCTCGCCATAGGCCAGCGCCAGGGTCGAGCCCCAGGAGCCGCCGAACACGAGCCACTTGTCGACGCCGAAGAAGCGGCGCAGCGCCTCGATGTCCTGCACCAGCAGCTGGGTGGTGTTGGCCTTCCATTCCCCCAGCGGCGTCGACTTGCCGGCGCCGCGCTGGTCGAACAGGATCACCCGGTAGTGGCGCGGGTCGAAAAAGCGCCGGTGCTGGGGCGACAGGCCGGCACCCGGCCCGCCATGCAGAAACAGCACCGGCACGCCGTCGGGGTTGCCCACCTCTTCCCAATACAGGCTATGCACGTCGTCCGCCTTGAACATGCCCTGGCGCAGGGGCTGGATCGGCGGAAACAGGGTAGGCGGCAGGTCGGTCATGGCACTCTCGCGGAACGGGATAGCGGATTGTAGCGCCAACCGGCGATTGTTTTTGCTACGCAGCATGAATAAGTTGTCAGGAAGATGTTGCCTTGGCTAAAATGAATCGGAGTTTCCCCTCCGGCCGGGGACAGGCCGGTACCATTGGGAGCGGCACACATGAAAGCCATTCAATTGCTCGCGTGCGCGCTGGGCGCGTTCGCCTGTTGCGCGGGCGCAGCCGAACGCAGTACCGAAGCCGATGCGCTGGCCTTGATCAAAAAGGCCCAGGAATACATCAAGGCCAACGGCATGGACAAGGCCATCGTCGAATTCAACCGCCTCGACAGTTCTTTCAACGCCGCCAGCGACATCAACAAGAACGGCGACTTGTACCTGTTCATGCTCGACTCGAAGGGCTACCAGGCCGTGCACGGCAAGAACCCCAAGATCCGCGGCAAGGTCATGATCGACATGCGCGACCAGGACGGCGTCTACCTGATCCGCGACATGGCTGCCCTGTGCACGGGCAGCGCCGGCCATGGCTGGGTGAGCTACCGCTGGCCCAATCCCGTGACCAAGGACCTGGAAAGCAAGCGTGGCTATGTCGAACGGATCCCGGGCACGGACACCTGCATCGGCACCGGCATTTATAAATAAGCGAACGGGCGCGCCTGGCGCGTCCACCGTCCAGGGGTTGCCGTGCCGGAGAACCGCAAGATCGATCCTTCACCGCCGCGCCCGCGGGTCGTCCCGGCCTTGTACGGGGGCACCGCGGCGCTGGTGCTCATCCTCGTCATCGCCAATACCTGGTGGTCGATCGATCAGGACCGCCACCTGACCATCCGCGCCGAACAGGCCAGTGGCCTGGTCGCCGTGCGCCTGCTCGACGAACACGTCACCCAAACCCTGCACGACGCCGAGCGCAACCTGCAGACCGTGGCGCACGCGATCGAGGTACGGGGCCGCGACCATGAGGTGAGCGACGCCGAGGTACGCGACATCCTTACCCGCGCCCAGCCCTTCAACACCATTCTCAAGTCGCTCCAGTTCGTCAACACGCACGGCGTGGCCTCGGTCAGCTCGATCGACTACCCGGCCTTCCAGACCGATGCCGACGATCGCAAATATGTACCCTCGATGCTGGCCACGCCGCAGCGGCGCGAGAGCGTCATTGGCCGGCCCTTCCAGCGCTTCTATGACAATGAGCTGATCGTGCCGGTGGCGCGCAACCTGTACGATGGGCGCGGGCGCTACCTGGGCATCATCAGCACCGACATCAGCGTCGCCTATTTTTCGGCCGTCTATGCACGCGTGGCCAAGGACAGCCACGCCGTCGTCGCCCTGTTTTCCGACAGCGGCTTCGTGATCGTGCGCTCGCCCTTCAATGTACGCTACCTGGGCATGGACATCGGCACGGCGCCCGAGCTGGCGATGATCGCGCACGGTCCAACCGAGGGTTTTTTCGACAGCAGCCGCTTCCTCGACGACGACAATGGCTCGGTGAGCATCCACACCTACCGCAAGATCCCCGGCTATCCGATCACGGTGAGCTATGCGCGCAACCGCGACGACGTGCTGGCGGCCTGGCGCGTACGTGCGCGCGACCGCATCCTGGTCGCCGTGGCCCTGGTGGGCCTGCTGGCCCTGCTGGCGCGCTACCTGCTGCTTTACCTGGCACGCCTGCGCGCCGCCGATGCATCGCTGCGCGCTTCCGACGAAAAACTGCGCAGGAGCGAAGCGCAGTTTATCGACATTTTTCAATATTCGCCGGTGCCGCTGGCCCTGATCGATATCAGCAATGATCGCGTCGTCGAGGCCAACGGCGCCTACCTGCGCCTGTTTGGCTACACGCGCGAGGAAGCCTTGGGCAAATCGGTGCAGGAACTGAAGCTGTGGGTCGACTTCAACCAGCGCGTACCGTATATCGCGCAGCTGCGCAGCGAACAGTTCGTCGAGCATTTCGAAGCGGGCCTGCAAAACCGCCATGGCGTAGCACTCACCTGCCTGCTGTCGGCGCGCATCTTGGCATCGAGCGAAGGTACGCTGTCGGTCTTTTCGCCGATCGACATCACGCACCTGCGCGCGATCGAGCACGAAATCCGCATCCTCAACGAGCAGCTCGAAGAGCGCGTGCGCGAACGCACCGAGAGCCTCGAGAAAGCCAACGAGGAATTGCGCTCCACCTTCACGGCGCTGCAGCAAATGCAGTCCGACCTGCTGCGCGCCGAAAAACTGGCCGCGCTGGGCGCCCTGGTCAGTGGCGTCGCGCATGAACTCAATACGCCGATCGGCAACAGCATCACCCTGGCCACCACGCTCGAAGACGAAGCCATGCGCGCCCAGCGCGACTTTGCCGGCGGGACCATGCGCCGCTCGACCCTCGATCACTTCCTTGAAACGAGCCGCACCGGCATCACGGTCCTGGTGCGCAACCTGGAACGCGCGGCCAGCCTGATCGTCAGCTTCAAGCAGGTGGCCGTCGCGGAATCGAACGACACGCGCCGCTGCTTCGAACTGAACACGGCCCTGCGCGGCGTCGTCGACGCGCTCGAACCGCTCTACCGCGACACGCCGCACGCGCTGCAACTGGACCTGGGAGCGCCCGTGGAAATGGAGACCTACGCCGGCGCGCTCGACCAGATCCTGGCCAACTGCCTGGCCAATTCAATCCGCCACGGCTTTGCCAACGGCCATCCTGGCCAGATGCGCCTTGCCACGCGCCGCGTTGGCCAGGACGACGTCGAAATCACCTTCTCCGACAATGGCCTGGGCATCGCCGCCAACGCCATCGACCGCGTCTTCGATCCCTTCTTCACCACGACCCTGGGCCAGGGCAGCTCGGGCCTGGGCATGCACATCGTGTACAACCTCGTCACCGGCGTCCTGCATGGCAAAATCATCGTGCAAAGCGCGCCGGGCCAGGGCACGACCATCGTCATCGTCATCCCCATCCGCGCGCCCGGTCCCCTTGAAGACGGCGCCATTCCCTTGACCGGCAAAGCCAATGGCGCGATCGCGCAACAACGATGACGTGATCGCGCAAGACCGGCCTGCGCTCCCTCATTAGTCTCGACCAGGCAGGTCCTTTCCAGCCAGCGGCCGTTCGAGCCGCCACCTGCACGCTTCACCCTCAGCCGATGTTCCCGCTTCATTCCCATTCAACCCTTTGCTGGAGATTGAGATGAATTTGCGTCGACTATTTTTTGCCTTCATCATGCTGTCAGCCGCCCTGTGCGGCCCCCCCGCCTCGGCGGGCAATACCGGCCTGGCCTTCGTCCACGGCACTGGCCACCAGACCGACGCCGCCAACGACTACTGGACCTGGGACATGATCAACTCGGTCAGGCAGCGCCTGTCCAACCCGAATCTCTACGTCGTCATCAACTGCGACTTCGACCAGTATATGTGGGCCAGCGCCGCCTCCGGCTGCCTGGCCGACCAGCTGTACCGCTTCATCACCACCAATAACATCACCGACCTGGTGGTGGAAACCCACTCCAACGGCGGCAACGTGATGCGCTGGATCATGTCCAACCCCACCATGGACAGCCGCTACCCCACCATCATCGGCGCGATCCGCTGGGTCAATGCGCTCGCGCCCTCCTCGCTGGGCACGCCGCTGGCCGACGCCGCCATCAGCGGCAACGTGTTCGAGTCGGCCGTCGGCTGGCTGCTCGGCTACAAGAGCGACGCCGTGCGCCAGCAGCAAACGAGCTGGATGGCCAGCTACAACGCCACCTGGCTGTACGGCACCGCCGGCCGCCCGGCCCTGCCCAAGCGCTTCTACAACGTGGTCGGCTCCGACGTCGAAACCTGGATCTTCGACAGCAACAGCTACTGCGGCGGCTATACCCTGAACGTGGGCCTGGAGATCACCCAGAACTGGCTGGCCAGCTGCTCCGACGGTTTCCTCGAATGCACCAGCCAGTCCGGCGCCGGCAGCACCTGGTTCACCGACAAGAGCCGCACCAACGGCGGCCGCGCCCTGTCGCACAACCAGAGCCGGCGCCAGTGCTTCGGCCTGGACGTCATCTTGCGCAACGACCTGTGAGGAGCCCTGCCATGCACACCAAATTTGCCATCGCCGTTCTCGCCCTGACTGCCGCCGCTGCCGCCCAGGCCGCGAGCCTGCTCGCCCCGCAGGCGGGCGACCTGGTCCCCGCGCAGCTGTTCACGCCGGCCAGCCAACACGCCGCCGCCATCGCCACCAGCGCCGACATGGTGACGCTGTCCTGGGCTGCGCACGGAGAACTGGCCGCGCCAGCTGCCCACCTCGCGCGCAGCCGCGAGTACTACACCACCGTCAGCGCCGACGATATCGCCAGCGGCATCATCATCCACACCAGCACCGCGCGCGCCGTGGTGCGCATCCAGCCCCTGGAAGCGGCCAGCCCGCGCGCCGACCTGGCCATCCACCCGCTCTCGCTCGAAGTGTCCGATGCGGCCGGGCGCACGTTCGCTGCCGGCAGCGGCATGGAAATGCTGGCCAGCGCCGACCAGCTGGCCAAGGCCGACCTGCCCTTCGCACCCGGCACTTCGGCCTTCCGCCTGCACCCGAACCTGGGCGCGGGCAGCTTCAAGCTGCGCGGCGCCGACTTGTCCGGCAGTGCGCGCTACCTGGTGAACGTGGTCGAGGGCGAAGGCGCGCCGGCCCTGACGCTGCAGGCCGATGCGCCCAGCTACCTGCATGGCCAGCAACTGACGCTGTCGGGCGAGCTGCTGGCCGGCGACGGCAGCCGCCAGGCCCTGGGCAAGCTCGAAGGCGAGCTGGTGTCACCGGCCGGGCGCCACTTCCCGCTGGCCTTCAAGCCCGGCGCCGGTGGCCGCCTGCGCGCCCAGCTGCCGCTCGACGCCGACGAAGCCTGGGCACCGGGCCTGTGGGAAGTGCACGCCAATGCCAGCGCCAGGCTCAAGGGCCAGGATGTGCTGCGCACGCTGCGCCTGGCCGTACCGGTGGCGCTGCCGCTGGCGCGCCTGTCCGGCCATGCGGCCACGGCCAGCAGCACAACGGGCCTGGACATCAAGCTGGGGCTGGAAGTGGCGGCGCCGGGACGCTACGAAGTGCGCGGCGTGCTGTATGCCACCGTCGATGGGGCCCTCGCACCGGTCGCCATCGCCGACACGGCCCAGGCGTTCGAAGCCGGCGACGGCGAACTGACGCTGCGCTTCGCCAGCGCCTTGCTCGATGGTGCAAGCGGACCGTTTGAATTGCGCGATGTCCAGCTGCTCGACCAGGGACGCCTGGCCCTGCTCCAGCGCCAGCAGCGCGCGCTGGCACTCGATGCGCGCGCGGTTGGCACGTTCAAGGCCGGACGCGTCCTTGTCGCACCTGCTGAACGCGCGAAACTGGCGCCCTCGCTAGAAGTAGGTGTTGAGCGCGTGGCTAACGGTGTAGCCGTCGTCAACGGCCAGTAGCAGTGGCCATTTGTCGAACGTGGTGCAGGGGTGCGAAATGCCGCACCCCACCAGGTCGCCCACGGCCAGCGTGTGCTGGGGCGGCAGGCGCAGGTAGGCGTGCTGGTCGTTCATCTTGACGATGCTGCAGCCGGCCGGCAGATCGCTGTGCGGGCCAGGCCCCGGTCGGTGCCAATACAATGGCACCGGCAGGTCGATGTCGTAGGAAGCGTCGCGCTTGCCCATGGTAAGGATGGCCAGGCCCGGTTCCGGCAGCGACTGCACCATACTCCACACTTCCAGCGCCGGCTGCAAACCGCGGCCGTCCGCCACACGCTCGCGCGCATCAAGGGACGCGATCAGGCGCAGATAGGAGCCATGGTCGCTGGTGAGGTAGCAGCCGCTGCGCAGCACCGGCAGAATCGGCAGCGACAGGCCGTGCACACCGGCGAAACCATGCGCCACCAGGTCGAAGTAGGCCGAGCCGCCCGCCGACACCAGCACCTGCGCGCCGCCAAACAGGCGCTCCGCGTCGGCCTGGCGCGCCAGCGCGACCAGTTGCGCGACAAAAGCCGACACCGCCTCGACATCGGCATTGCGGTCGTCCGACACCAGCAAGCCTTCATAGCCTTCGATGCCGGCCAACTGCAGGCCCGGCGCGCGCGCCACCGCCCGCGCCACGGCCAGCACTTCCTCGCTGGAGCGGCAGCCCGCGCGTTTGCCCGTGATGCCCAGCTCCACCAGCAGCGGCAGCGTCACGCCGGCGGCGCTGGCCGCCGCCGACAGGCGCTCCACACCGGCGAGCGAATCGACCAGGGCATAACAGGCGAAGTCCGGATCGCCGCGCATCAGGTCCAGCACCAGGTTGATATCGGCCGGTGCCACCAGCTGGTTGGCCAGCAGCACGCGGCGCACGCCGAAGCGGTGCGCCACCCGTACCTGCGTGGCCGACGCGAGCGTCATGCCCCAGGCGCCGTTGGCCAGCTGGGCGCCAAACAGCTGCGGGCTCATGGTCGTTTTGCCGTGCGGCGCCAGCGTCGCGCCATAGCGCTCGCAGAATGCACGCATCCATTCCAGGTTGTGCAACAGGGCCGAGGTCTTGAGCAGCGCCACCGGGAAGCTGGTGTCGGCACGCAGCACGTTCCAGCCCTGGGCGCCGATCAGGCCCTGGCGCAGTGGCTCGGTGATCGGCAAGCCTTTCACGCCAGGCTGCAGGACCTGTTCATCGAGTTCGGCCAACGCCAGGCCGCCGCGCGGAAGATGGTTCATGCCGTGCTCCGTGGGTAGAGGTGGAAGCCATCGAAATCACCCTTGCCGATGTCCACGCCCATATGGCGCAGCAGCGCGTAGGCGCAGGTCAGATGGAAGAAGAAATTGGGCAGCGTGTAGTGCATCAAATAGGTCTGCGGCGGCAGCGTCACGGTGGCGTCGCCGGCCTGGTCGGCGATGGGGCCGACGGCGCCGTAGCCGAGCGGCGGCAAGCCGTCCAGGTAGTGCAGCACCCAGGCGATGCGCGCGCGCAGGCCGGCCAGCGTCGCGGGATGGCTGCCGCTGTCGCGCTCGAGCCGTCCCGCCAGCGGCGCACAGGCGCGCACGGCGAAATTGGCCGTGATTTCAACCTGGGACGAAAACGGATGCATCGACGGCGCCAGCCGTGCCGCAAGCAAGGCGGCAGTATCGGTATGGCTGGCGGCCAAGTCCAGCATGGCGTCGAGCTGGCGCAGGTAGCGCGTGAGCACCGGCACGCTGGCCTCATAAAGGAAAATCGTCATGGACCCACCATGAAAAATGCCGCCCGGCGCGAACCGGGCGGCATGGACGCCCAGGGGGGCGGATCAGGACATGTGCTGGCCGCCGTTGATGGCGATGTTGGCACCGGTCACAAAAGCTGCTTCGTCGGACGACAGGTAGGCCACCAGGCCCGCCACTTCTTCCGGCTTGCCCAGGCGGGCCATCGGAATTTGCGGAATGATTTTGGTGTCGAGCACTTCCTGCGGGATCTCCATCACCATCTTGGTGCCGATGTAGCCCGGCGAAATGGTGTTGACGGTCACGCCCTTGCGCGCCACTTCCAGCGCCAGCGCCTTGGTGAAGCCGTGCATGCCGGCCTTGGCGGCCGAATAATTGGTCTGGCCGAAGGCGCCCTTCTGGCCGTTCACCGAGGAGATGTTGATGATGCGGCCCCAGCCGCGATCGCACATCGCGTCGCACACCGGCTTGGTCATGTTGAAGACCGAGTCCAGGTTGGTGGCCATGACGGCGTCCCAGTTGGTCTTGTCCATCTTCTTGAAGGTCATGTCGCGCGTGATGCCGGCGTTGTTGACCAGCACGTCGATTGGACCGACTTCTTCGGTGATCATGGCGATGCAGGTCTGGGCCGAATCGAAGTCGGCCACGTCGCAAGGGTAGGCCTTGAAGTCATAACCTGCGGCCTTGGTGGACGAAAGCCAGTCGTCGACTTTCTTGTTACCAGGCGAAAACGTCGTTACCACTTTATAGCCCAGCGCCGCCAGTTTGAAGCACACCGCCTCGCCCAAACCACCCATGCCGCCGGTAACCAATGCAACTCTAGCCATTTTGTCTTCTCCTGTTTTTAAAAGTGCTTTTCGTGGGCACATGTGCCCACCCTACGGATGCGAAGGCAGGGTGGGCACGCGTGCCCACGCGTCGTACTACTAGTCTCGTTCTACTGCCAGTGCCACACCCATCCCGCCGCCGATACACAGGCTGGCGAGGCCGCGCTTGGCGTCGCGGCGAATCATTTCATGCAGCAGGGTCACGAGGATGCGCGCGCCGGAAGCACCGATCGGGTGGCCCAGGGCGATGGCGCCGCCGTTGACGTTGATCTTGCTCGTGTCCCAGCCCATCTCCTTGTTGACGGCGATGGCCTGTGCGGCGAAGGCTTCGTTAATTTCCATCAGGTCCACGTCTTCGTGGGTCCAGCCGGCCTTCTTCAGGCACAGGCGGGTAGCCGAGACGGGGCCCATGCCCATGATGGTCGGGTCCAGGCCGGCCGACGAATAGGCCTTGATGCGCGCCAGCGGCGTCAAGCCCAGTTCCTTGGCCTTCGAGGCCGACATCATGATCACGGCGGCGGCGCCGTCGTTCAGGCCCGAGGCATTGCCGGCGGTGACGCTGCCGTCCTTGCTGAAGGCCGGACGCAGGCCGGTGAGCGATTCGAGCGTGCTGCCATGCTTCGGATATTCGTCGGTGTCGAAGATGACCGCGCCTTTGCGCGAAGGGATTTCGACGGCGATGATTTCATCCTTGAACTTGCCGGCCTTCTGGGCCGCTTCGGCTTTCAACTGCGATTGCAGCGCGAACTCGTCCTGCTCGGCGCGCGAGACTTCGTATTTCTTGGCGACGTTTTCGGCCGTGATGCCCATGTGGTACTGGTTGTAGACGTCCCACAGGCCGTCGACGATCATCGTGTCGACCAGCTTGGTGTCGCCCATGCGGAAGCCGTCGCGCGAATTGGGCAGCACATGCGGCGAAGCGCTCATATTCTCCTGGCCGCCGGCGATGACGATGTCGGCGTCGCCGCACTTGATGGCCTGGGCCGCCAGGTGGGTCGCCTTCAGGCCGGAGCCGCAGACCTTGCCAACCGTGAAGGCGGGCACCATGTCGGGCAGGCCAGCCTTGATGACGGCCTGGCGCGCGGGATTCTGGCCGCAGCCGGCGGTCAGCACCTGGCCCATGATGACTTCACCCACGGTCGCGCCATCGAGGCCGACGCGCGCGAGCAGGGTCTTGATCACGTGGGCGCCCAGGTCCGCTGCCGGCATTTTCGCCAGCGTTCCACCAAATTTACCGACCGCGGTACGTCCTGCGGCAACGATGACTACCTCTTCCATGTGCTTCTCCGTTTCAACAAATTGGGGGGAACTGGGACGAATCGAACATTCTGGGGGACTTGCGCCAGCAGGCCTTTGAGCTAAATCAATCTTATCAGCTTATTCAGCAAAAACCATTGGGGCCATTACTTATTCTCACTCACAACAGCACCACGCCATCGAGGGTGCGCGAGCACTGTTCGCGCACCACGCTGACAAAGTCGGCCACATAGGCTTTTTGTTCCAGTCCGGGCGGCACCGAGACGAACAGGTCGCTCCACAGGCCCTGTTCACCGATGGCTTTGGCCAGCACATAGTCGTAGTCGACGTAGTTCTTGATGGCCCAGTTGGGCAGGGCCGCGACGCCGCGGCGGCTGGCCACCAGTTGCAAAATTGCCACGGTCAGCTCGGCGGTGCGACGCTCGTAATGGATATGGGCCGGGTCCAGCACTTCGCGCAGCAAGTCGATGCGTTCGGGCGGCACCGGGTAGGTGATGATGGTCTCGCCCTCGAAGTCGGCCGCGGCCAGGCGGCGGTGGCCGGCCAGCCGGTGCTTTTGCGCCAGCACGACGAGGATCTCGAAACGGAACAGGGGAAACACGGGAAACTCGGGCGCGCAGGACGAACCAATGACCAGGTCGGCCTCCTTGGCGCGCAGCAACTCGATGGGCGAACTGTGGAAGCCCGACACGAGGTCGATTTCCACTTCCGGCCAACGCTGGCGGAACACGTCCATGACCGGCATCAACCAGTCGAAGCAGGTATGGCATTCGAGCGCCACGCGCAGCTGGCCACTGTCGCCCTGGGACAGGCGCGCGATGTCGCGCTCGGCCAATTCCACATTGGGCAGCACCAGGTCGGCCAGCACCAAGAGCCGGCTGCCCACGGCCGTAAACTCGATCGGCAGTGATTTACGCTCGAACAACGGCGATCCGTAGCGATCTTCCATCAACTTGATTTGATGGGACAAGGCCGACTGGGTCAGGTTCAGCAACTGGGCAGCGCGCACCAGGCTGCCGGCCGAACGCAGGGCCGTGAGCGTGCGCATGTGGCGTAGTTCTAGCATTTATTAGTTTTTTTCATGTGAATCCGCAAAATCTTTCGTTTTGATTATAGACCGGATTGCCGCACACTTTACACATCCAACATGACAAGACGATGAATCCATGAAAAACGTTCACACCCACATCCTCGGCTTCCCCCGCATCGGTGCACGCCGCGAACTGAAAACGGCGCTCGAAGCCTTCTGGCGCGGCGATGCCAGCGCAGCCGCCCTCGAACAAACCGGCGCCGCCCTGCGCGCGCGCCACTGGGACCTGCAAGCGAAGGCCGGCCTGGCCTTCGTCACCGTCGGCGACTTCGCCTTCTACGACCAGGTGGCCAACCACATCCAGCTGTTCGGCTGCGAACCGGAGCGTTTCGGCTTCGACGGCGCCGACAGCGAGCTGGTGCGCTACTTCGCCATGGCGCGCGGCGAACGCGGCTGCTGCGGCGCCCATGCCGGCCACGCCCTGGAGATGACGAAGTGGTTCGACACCAATTATCACTACCTGGTGCCCGAGTTTTCGCCGGAAACCCGCTTCGCCCTCGCCTGCGAGCGCCTGTTCGCCGAAGTGGCTCAAGCGCAGGCCCTGGGCCACGCCGTCAAGGCCAGCCTGATCGGCCCGCTGACCTTCCTCTGGCTGGGCAAGGAAAAGGCCGCCGATTTCGACCGCCTCGACTTGCTCGAGCGCCTGCTGCCGGCCTATTGCGCCGTGCTGGCGCGCCTCAAGGCCCTGGGCGTCGAATGGGTGCAGCTGGACGAACCGATCCTGGGCCTGGACTTGCCGCCGCGTTGGCGCAATGCCTTCGAACCGGCCTATTGGCTGCTGGGCCAGTCCGGCCTCAAGCTGATGCTGGCGACCTATTTCTCGCCGCTGGAAGAAAACCTCAGCCTGGCCGCGCGCCTGCCGGTGGCCGGCCTGCACATTGACGGCATCCGCGCGCGCCACGAGCTGGCCAGCGTGGCCGACTGGCTGGCCCTGCCCAAGGTGCTGTCGGTGGGCATCATCGATGGGCGCAATATCTGGCGCACCGACCTCGACCGCGCCATTTCCGTGCTGCGCCCGCTGCTGGAAAAGCGCGGCGGTGCACTGTGGCTGGCGCCGTCCTGCTCGCTGCTGCATGTGCCCTTCAGCCTCGAAGGCGAAGATGGCCTCGAGCCCGAAACGCGCTCCTGGCTCGCCTTCGCCAGCGAAAAACTCGGCGAACTGCAGACCCTGCAACTGGCCCTGGGCGGCGGCGACGCCGAGGCGGCACTGGCCACGTCGCGCGCCGCCAGCGCCAGCCGCGCCGCCAGCGCGCACGTCCACAACGACGCCGTGGCGGCACGTGTGCAAGCGCTCGCTCCCGGCGCGGACGAGCGTTCGTCGCCGTTCGCCACACGCGTGCAGCGGCAACAGGCGCGCTTCGACCTGCCCGCCTACCCGACCACGACGATCGGCTCCTTCCCGCAAACGGCCGCCATCCGCGCCGCGCGCGCCGCCTTCAAGCGCGGCGAACTCGATGCCGACGACTACGCCGCCGCCATGCACGCCGAGATCGGCTACGCCGTCGCGCGCCAGGAAGCGCTGGGCCTGGACGTGCTGGTGCATGGCGAAGCCGAACGCAACGACATGGTCGAATACTTCGGCGAACAGCTGGCCGGCTTCGCCTTCACCCGCAACGGCTGGGTGCAGTCCTACGGCTCGCGCTGCGTCAAGCCGCCCGTCATCGTGGGCGACGTGGCGCGCCCGCAGCCGATGACGGTAGCCTGGACCGCCTACGCCCAAAGCCTGACGGCGCGCCCGATGAAAGGCATGCTGACCGGCCCGATCACGATCCTGCAATGGTCGTTTGTGCGCGACGACCAGCCGCGCAGCCTGACGGCGCTGCAGATCGCCCTGGCCATCCGCGACGAAGTGGCCGACCTGCAGGCGGCCGGCATCGGCATCATCCAGATCGACGAACCGGCCCTGCGCGAAGGCTTGCCGCTGCGCCGCGCGCTCTGGAGCGACTACCTGGCCTGGGCCACGCGCGCCTTCCGCGTCACGGCCAGCGTGGCCGACGACAGCACCCAGGTGCACACCCATATGTGCTACGCCCAGTTCAACGACATCCTGGCCGACATCGCCGCGCTCGACGCCGACGTGATCACGATCGAGACCAGCCGCTCCGACATGGAACTGCTCGACGCCTTCGGCAACTACCGCTATCCGAACCAGATCGGCCCGGGCGTGTACGACATCCACTCGCCGGCGGTGCCCGATACGGCGGCCATCGTGCGCCTGCTCGAAAAAGCGGCACGCGTGATCCCTCCGGCGCAGCTGTGGGTCAATCCCGATTGCGGCCTCAAGACACGCGCCTGGCCGGAGACGGAAGCGGCGCTGGCCAACATGGTGGCAGCTGCCCGCCAGATGCGTTTGGCCGCATGACGCGTGGGCCCATGGGCCCACCCGACGCAGGAGGGCCGGGCCACGCTGGGCGTGCGTCCACGCGGCCAACGGCGCCAACAAAATCGGGCCCGCTGGACAAAATTCCAAGTAAAATGCACGAGCCTGCGCACCGTTAGGCGCCATTTCACCGAATTATGTCCAAAAGCCTGACCCAGCCGATCGAAATCAAGATTTCCACCGTCGTCGCCATTTCCACCATCTTGCGCAGCGCCGACCTCGGCGTCGTCGAGGGCGCCTTGCAGCAAATGACCGGTGGCGTGTCCGACTTCTTCGAAGACGAATTTGCCGTCATCGACGTCGGCGCCATCGCCGACGACAGTGCCGGCATCGACTGGGCCGCGCTGGTGGCCCTGCTCAAACGCCACCGCCTCAACGCGGTGGCCGTGCGCGGCGCCCCGGCTGCCCTGCATGAGGCGATCCGCGCCTGCGGCCTGTCGCTCGACGACGGCGCCAGCGGCGTCAAGGTGCGTGAAGAATCCGAAGCACCGGCGGCCGTGCTGGCCGCACCGGCGCCCATTCCGGCGCCGCCACCTGCGCCCACGCCGGCCCCGGCCACCCTCATGGCCGCCCCCGGCGCCATGATCATCGACACCCCGGTACGCGCCGGCGCGCGCATCTACGCGCGCGGCTGCGACCTGATCATCACGGCCGTCGTCAACAACGGCGCCGAAATCATCGCCGACGGTTCCATCCACGTGTACGCCGCCCTCAAGGGCCGCGCGCTGGCCGGCGCCTCGGGCGACGCCAATGCCCGCATCTTCGCCCAGTCGATGGAGCCGGAACTGGTCTCCATCGCCGGCGTCTATCGCACCTTCGACGAGGGCTTCCCGCCCGAGCTGGCGCGCCAGCCGGTGCAAATCCGCCTGGTCGGCGACCGAATCGATATACTATCGCTCACCCAAGCAACCCGCGCCTAAACCCCGAGACCATAAAAAGGACACATCCGTGGCAAGAATTATCGTTGTTACCTCCGGCAAGGGCGGTGTCGGCAAGACCACCTCCTCCGCCAGCTTCTCCACCGGCCTGGCCACCCGCGGCCACAAAACCGCCGTTCTCGACTTCGACGTAGGCCTGCGCAACCTGGACCTGATCATGGGTTGCGAGCGCCGCGTCGTGTACGACCTGATCAACGTCATCAACGGCGAAGCCTCGCTCAACCAGGCCCTCATCAAGGACAAGCACTGCGACAAGCTGTTCATCCTCCCGGCCTCGCAAACGCGCGACAAGGACGCCCTGTCGGAAGAAGGCGTCGAGCGCGTGCTGCACGACCTGATCAACATGGGTTTTGAGTACATCATCTGCGATTCGCCCGCCGGCATCGAGCATGGCGCCCTGATGGCCCTGACCTTCGCCGACGAAGCGATCATCGTCACCAACCCGGAAGTGTCGTCGGTGCGCGATTCGGACCGCATCCTCGGCATCATCCAGGCCAAGTCGCGCCGCGCGCAAACGGGCGCCGAACCGGTCAAGGAACACCTCCTGATCACGCGCTACTCGCCAAAACGCGTGGAAGCGGACGAAATGCTGTCCTATGAAGACGTGCAGGAAATCCTGCGCATCCCCCTGATCGGCATCATCCCGGAATCGGAATCGGTACTGCACGCGTCCAACCAGGGCAACCCGGCGATCCACTTCAAGGGCACCGACGTGGCCGAAGCCTACGAAGACGTGGTCTCGCGCTTCCTCGGCGAACAGCTGCCGCTGCGCTTCACCCAGTACGAAAAGCCTGGCATTTTCGCGCGCATCTTTGGAGCGAAGTGATATGGCCCTGCTCTCCTTCCTGTTCCCCTCCAAGCCGAAAAGTGCCTCGGCCGCCAAGGAACGCCTGCAAATCATCATTGCGCGCGAACGCAACCACCGCACCGGCGTGGACTTCCTGCCAGCCCTGCACAAGGAATTGATCGAGGTGATTTCGAAGTACACCAAGGTCAACCCGGACGACATCAAGATTTCGCTCGACCGCCAGGGCAACCTGGAAGTGCTCGACGTGAACGTGGTGCTGCCGGACGCCTAAGCGCGCGCTACCAATAGTTCCTGCGCCACCGTGACGCAGGCATCGACGTGCTGGTAGCCCATCTGCCGGAACACGGCAAAACCGATCGCCGCCGACGCAATCTGGCCGGCGATCGGCACCACCTTCGCCGCCGCCCGCGCGATCATGCCGGAACCGGCGCGCTGGAACAGCTTGCCCACCAATTGGCGCGTGATCAGTTTGCCGATCATCATGCCGCCCGCCCCCACCGCCGCCTCATAGGCAATCACGCGCAGGGTCGGATGCAGGCGGCCGATCTGTTCCTCGCTCAGGCCGAAGGCGCGGTTGATGTCTTCCACCAGCAGGGCGAACAGGCTCACGTCGGACATCACGTCCACGCCGGGGATGGGCACGGCCGAGACGCCGGCCGAAATGGCGGCGCGCCGGCGCACCATCCGGCGGCAATGTTCGCGCACGCGGTCGATGTCACTTTCTGTCCCGGGAACAACATCCCAGCCACTGTTTTTTTTCTTTGACACACGCCCTCCCTTTGTTGCAAAAATATATTTCCTAATGGACTGAAAAGTCGATTGAATTCAGGGTTTTTCCAGTGTACCGTGTAAACATCAACCCGGCCGCACCCACCGCCTGCGGCGCCGTTAAATGTAAATTCATGCATATTGAGTAGCGTCGCTTTGTAAATGTCTGTTATATTCAAAGTAACTATTTCTTAGTATCTGTAGGCCAGCTCCTACTGAGCACTTTTTACGATTTAACTTTTTGCCACCATGAGAATCGCCGTCCTCGATAGTGACCGTAGCCAGGCGGACCTGATATGCCAGGTCCTGACCACGGCTGGCCACGTCTGCCACGCATTCGACAATGGCAAGGACTTGCTGTCGCAGTTGCGTAAAGATAGTTACGATATGCTCATCCTCGACTGGCAGGTGACGGATATGTCGGGCGTGGAAGTACTGCGCCGGGCCAAGGAAAAGATGCCGGCCACGACCCCGATGCTGTTCCTCACGACCAGCTCGGGCGAGGACGATATCGTCGCCGGCGTGCAGGCCGGGGCCGACGACTTCATGATCAAGCCGCTGCGCCGCGGCGAACTGGTGGTGCGCACCCAGGCCCTGTTGCGGCGCGCCTACCCGAGCCAGAACGGCGCCGAGCAACTCACTTTTGGTCAATATGTGTTCGAGACGCGGCCCGGGCGCCTGCTCATGGACGGGGTCGTGATCGAGGTGACCCACAAGGAGTTTTACCTCGCACTGTTATTTTTCCGCAACATCGGGCGCCCCCTGTCGCGCGCCTACATCCACGAAGCGGTGTGGATCCGCGAGACGGTGGTGCCGTCCCGGACCATGGACACCCACGTTTCGCGCGTGCGCAACAAGCTGCAGCTGCGGCCTGAAAACGGCTTCCGCCTGGTGCCTGTGTATAGCTACGGCTACCGCCTCGAAAAATTGGGTGCGTGAAGCCGCGGCGGCGCCACGTTATAATGCCGCCTGTCCCCGCTGAAAACCCGCCCATGCAACTGCTTGCCGTTGGCCTGAACCACACCACCGCCCCCGTCGCCCTGCGCGAACGGCTGGCGTTCGGACCTGACCAGATCGGCCAGGCGGTAACGGCTGCGCGCGGCTGGTTCGCGCGCCTGGACGGCCAGGGCGGCGACGAAGCGGCCATCCTCTCGACCTGCAACCGCACCGAGATGTATGCCGCGTCGCATGCGCCCGACTCGCTCGACGCTTCGGCCCACTTCCTGGCCGACTTCCACAAGCTCAACGTGGCCGAACTGCGCCCCCACCTGTACATGCTGCCCCAGGACGACGCCGTGCGCCACGCCTTCCGCGTCGCTTCCGGGCTTGACTCGATGGTGCTGGGCGAGCCGCAGATCCTCGGCCAGATGAAGGACGCCGTGCGCATCGCCGACGAGGCGGGCGGCCTGGGCACCTATTTGCACCAGCTGTTCCAGCGCAGCTTCTCGGTGGCCAAGGAGGTGCGCAGCACCACCGAAATCGGGGCCCACAGCGTCTCGATGGCCGCCGCCGCGGTGCGCCTGTCGCAGCGCATCTTCGACAAGATCAGCGAGCAGCACGTGCTGTTCATCGGCGCGGGCGAAATGATCGAGCTGTGCGCGACCCACTTCGCGGCGCAAAATCCCAAGTCCATCACGGTTGCCAACCGCACCATGGAACGGGGCGAGGCCCTGGCCGACCGCTTCAACGGGCGTGCCATCCGCCTCGCTTCCCTGCCCGAGCAGCTGGCCAAGTTCGATATCGTCATCTCCTGCACCGCGTCCTCGCTGCCCTTGATTGGCCTGGGCCTGGTCGAGCGCGCGATCAAGGCGCGCCGCCACAAGCCGATCTTCATGGTCGATTTGGCGGTGCCGCGCGATATCGAATCCGAAGTGGGGCGCCTTGACGACGTCTTCCTGTACACCGTCGATGACCTCGGCCAGGTGGTGCAGACGGGCCTCGAGAGCCGCCAGGCCGCCGTGGCCCAGGCTGAAGCGATCATCGAAACGCGCGTGCAGTCCTTCATGCACTGGATCGACGACCGCGCCGTGGTGCCGGTGATCCAGGACATGCACGAAATGAGCGAGCAAATGCGCCTGTTCGAACTCGAACGCGCGCGCAAGATGCTGGCCAAGGGCGACGACGTCGAAGCCGTGCTCGAAGCGCTCTCGCGCGGCCTGACCGCCAAATTCCTGCACGGGCCGCAGCAGGCGCTGCACCGTGCCCAGGGCGAAGAGCGCGCCGTGCTCGCCTCCCTGCTGCCGCAACTGTTCTCCAAACGCCGTTAGCGCGCGTCGCCCGACGCCGCCGCCCGCGCGCATGCCGGGCCTTCTTCAACATTCCTGAGCATCCCTATGAAACCATCCATGCTGGCCAAGCTGGACCAACTGGCCAACCGACTTGTCGAACTTGACGAACTGCTGATGCATGAAGGCGCGACGTCGAATATGGACAGCTACCGCAAGATGACACGCGAGCACGCCGAGATCGGCCCGCTGGTGGCGCTGTACAAGCAGTTCCAGACGGCGATGAGCGATATCGAGGAAGCCCAGGCGATGCTGGCCGACCCCGAGATGAAGGACTTCGCGCAGGAAGAAATCGAAGCGGCCAAGGCGCGCGTGGCGACGCTGGAGCTGGACTTGCAGAAGATGCTGCTGCCCAAGGACGCCAACGACGAGCGCAATATCTTCCTCGAGATCCGCGCCGGCACTGGCGGCGACGAGTCGGCCCTGTTCGCCGGCGACCTGCTGCGCATGTACACCCGCTTCGCCGAACGCCAGCGCTGGCAGGTGGAGATGGTGTCCGAGTCGGCGTCCGACCTGGGCGGCTACCGCGAAGTGATCGTGCGCCTGGTGGGCAATGGCGTGTATTCGAAGCTCAAGTTCGAGTCGGGCGGCCACCGCGTGCAGCGCGTGCCGGCCACCGAGACGCAGGGGCGGATCCACACTTCCGCCTGCACGGTGGCGGTGATGCCCGAGGCGGACGAAGTCGAAGACGTCAACATCAACCCGGCCGACCTGCGCATCGACACCTTCCGCGCCTCCGGCGCCGGCGGGCAGCACATCAACAAGACCGATTCGGCCGTGCGCCTGACCCACCTGCCCACGGGAATCGTGGTCGAATGCCAGGACGACCGCAGCCAGCACAAGAACAAGGCCCAGGCGCTGAAGGTGCTGGCCGCGCGCATCAAGGACGTGCAGTTGCGCGAGCAGCAGTCGAAGGAAGCGGCCACGCGCAAGAGCCTGATCGGTTCGGGCGACCGCAGCGAGCGCATCCGCACCTACAATTTCCCGCAGGGGCGCATGACCGACCACCGGATCAACTTGACCTTATACAAGCTCGACTTCATCATGGACGGCGACTTGACCGAGCTGACCAATGCCCTGGCCGCCGAACACCAGGCCGAGCTCTTGGCCGCCTTGGGCGATTAAGACCAAACTAAGCCAACAAGGCGAGAATGCAAACTTCGGGGTCACATCTGACATTTGGACACGAGCCCAGCTGTAGGGCCCCTTACAGCTGGGCTCGTGTCCAAATGTCAGATGTGACCCCGAAGTTTGCTTTCTCGCGTATCAAGTTGCCGGGTTTGACCCCACCCAAAAAAACACGGACCAGAAACATGCAAAAAAAACTGCTGCTCTTGATCGCCGCCACCTGCTTCGCCCTGATCGGCGGCGCACTGTACATGCAACACGCCAAGGACATGCTGCCCTGCCCGCTGTGCGTGATCCAGCGCTACGCCTTCCTCGGCATCGGCATCTTCAGCCTGGTCGCCGCCTTCGCCAAGAAACCCGGCGCCTGGCTGCTGCTGGCCGGCGCCAGCGCCATCGGCGGCCTGGGCACCGTGGGCAAACACCTCTACGTGCTGGCCCACCCCGGCTTTAGCTGCGGCATCGACCCGATGGAAACCATCCTCAACAAGATCCCGACGGCCGAATACCTGCCCTGGATCTTCCGCGCCGACGGCCTGTGCGAGGCGGCCACCGATACCGTCTTCGGCCTGTCGATCCCGCAGTGGTCGGCCATCGCCTTCGTCGCGCTGACCATCACCCTGCTCGTCGCTGCGCTGCGCCGCCGGTGATGGACATCCAGGCCGGCACCAGCGTCGAGGCCCTGCAAGCGCAGCTGCCGCTCGATGCGCTGGAAAACCGCATCCTGCTCTGCCACGCGCTGGGCCTGAGCCGCGTCGGCCTGATCACCCAGTCCGAGCGCGCCGTCACCGCCGAGGAAGCGGCCGCCGTCTCGGCCCTGGTCGCGCGCCGCGTGGCCGGCGAACCAATCGCCTACATCGTCGGCCAGCGCGAATTCTTCGGCCTGCCCTTCCGTGTCAGCGACGCCGTCCTGATTCCCCGTCCCGACACGGAACTGATCGTCGAACTGGCCCTCGAACGCCTGCCTGAACGCGGCCGCGTGCTCGATATGGGCACCGGGAGCGGCGCCATCGCCGTGGCCCTGGCGCACACGCGCCGTGATGCCGCCGTGACGGCACTCGACGTGAGCGAAGCGGCCCTGGACATCGCCCGCGCCAATGCCAGCGACAACGCGGCCAGCGTGCGCTTCCTGCACAGCGACTGGTTCGCCGCCCTGGGCCGCGACGTATTCGACCTGGTCGTCTCCAACCCGCCCTATATCGCCGCCGGCGACGTCCACCTGTCCCAGGGCGACCTGCGGTTTGAGCCCGCCGGCGCGCTCACCGACCACGCCGACGGCCTGTCGGCCCTGCGCACCATCGTCGCTGGCGCCCGCGGGCACCTGGTGGGCCAGGGCTGGCTGCTGATGGAACATGGCTACGACCAGTCGCAGCAGGTGCGCGAACTGCTCGTCATGGCCGGCTACACCGACGTCCAGAGCTGGCGCGACCTGTCCGGGATCGAACGTGTGACGGGTGGGCGCAGGTAGCACATGCGCAAAGTCCTCGCCCTCTGCTTTGTTCTGCTGGCGCCCCTCGCGTCGATCGCCGGCAACGCGGAACAGCAGGCGCGCGCCCTGTTCAACGCCGACTGGCAATGGCGCCTGCAAACCCAGCCCGAATTCGCCACCACCGTGGGCGACTACCGCTTCAACGCGCGCCTGTCCGATGCGTCGCCCGCTGCCAGCGTCGCCGCCACGAACCATGTGCGCGCCATGCTCGACAGCGCGCGCCGCATCGACCGCACCAGCTTGTCCGAAGCGGCCGCCACTTCGCTCGATATCTTCATCGACGAGCACGAACTGGAACTCAAGGCCGCCAGCTTCTACCCTTACAACCCGCAACCGATCACCCTGCGCGAAGGCATCCACCTGAGCTTTGCGCAACTGGTGGCGCAAATGCCCTTCGCCACCGAGCGCGATTACCGCAACTACCTCTCGCGCATCGACGCCCTGCCCGCCCATATCGATGGCGTGATCGCCCAGCTTCAGGAAGGCATGCGCAGTGGCTGGA
This sequence comes from Pseudomonadota bacterium, assembly GCA_040390345.1. Classification (GTDB taxonomy): domain Bacteria; phylum Pseudomonadota; class Gammaproteobacteria; order Burkholderiales; family Burkholderiaceae_D; genus Telluria_A. The sequence continues at coordinate 23,120 of JAZJYP010000188.1, forward strand.
CCGTGCCCAGGGCCGCCCTGCACGGCGTGCCGGAAGCGCTGCGCAAGCTGCGCGAGAACATCGAGACCGGCCCGCTGGCGGCGCCATTTCGCGCCATTCCGGCCACGATCCCGGCGCCAGCGCGCGAAAAATTGTTCGTCGCCGGCCCCGCCGCCCTGCGCGCCAGGGCGGCACCGAGCTTGGCGAAACTGGAAGACTTCCTCCTGCGCGTCTACCTGCCCGCCGCACGCGAGAGCATTGCCGCCAGCGCCACGCCGGGCGGCACCGACTGGTATGGATTGCTCGTGCGACGCCACACGAGCACCGGCATGACCCCGGCCCAGGTCCATGAACTGGGCAAGCGCGAAATGGCGCGCCTGGCCGAAGAAGTCCATGCGGCCATGCGCGCGGCCGGCTTCTACGGCAGCTTCAGCGAATTCGTCGAATTCCTCGGCACCGACCAGCGCTTCTACTACAGCAAACCGGAGCAACTGCTCGAGCACTACCGCGCCGTCGTCAGCCGCGCCACCAGGGTCCTGCCCACCCTGTTCGCCAGCGCCCCGCTCGAACCGCTGTTCGTCAAGGCCCTGCCCGACGAACACCAGGGCACCGCCTTCTACGAGGCCGGCGCCGCCGAGCGCCCGGCCGCCCTGCTGGTCAACACGACGCTGCTCGACACGCGCGCCAAATGGGAAGTCGAAGCGCTGGCCCTGCACGAAGGCCTGCCCGGCCACCACCTGCAAACGGCGCGCGCCCACGCCGCGCAACTGCCCCCGTTCCGCCAGCGCGGCTGGAATGTCGCCTACGGAGAAGGCTGGGCCCTGTATGCAGAAAGCCTGGGCCCGGAACTGGGCTTCCTGCGCGACCCATATTCGCGCTTCGGCCAGTTGAACGGCGAGCTGTTTCGCGCCGCGCGCCTGGTGGTCGATACCGGCATCCACGCCATGGGCTGGTCGCGCCAGCAAGCGATCGACTACCTGGGCGCCAACACCGCCAACGCCCCGTCCGACAATGCGCTGGAAGTGGACCGCTACATCGCCTGGCCGGCCCAGGCCCTGGGCTACAAGGTCGGCCAGATGAAATTCAGGGCCCTGCGCGAAAAGGCGCAAAATACCCTGGGCGACAGGTTCGATATCCGTCAGTTTCACAGCGCCCTGCTCGACCAAGGTCCCATGCCGCTGGCCCTGCTCGAGCGCCAGGTGGAACGCTGGCTCGACCGCCAGCAGTAGATTGGGGCGCCGCCGACGCGCTTGGCCGATTTCGGTTAATCTCTGCACAAATCGCTATTTGTTGCGCATGAAAGGATACATACGTGTCGAACCAATTGACCCGCCGCCTGGCCCTGCTAGGCGACGATGCGCACCGCGCACTGCTCGGCCAGGGCCTGCGTGGCATCGAGCGCGAAACCCTGCGCGTCGACGTGCATGGCCGCCTGGCCCGCACCCCGCACAGCCCTGACCTGGGCTCGGCCCTGACGCATCCGCAGATCACCACCGACTACGCCGAAGCGCTGCTCGAATTCATCACCCCGGCCGAACACGATATCAGCATCACCCTGGGCCGCCTCGACGCCATCCACCGCTTCGCCTACGCCAAGCTGGGCGAGGAAATGCTGTGGAGCGAGTCGATGCCGTGCGAGCTGCCGTCGGAAGCGGAAATCGACATCGCCTGGTACGGCAAATCGAATATCGGCATGCTCAAGCACGTGTACCGGCGCGGCCTGGCGCTGCGCTACGGGAAGGCCATGCAGTGCATCGCCGGCATCCACTACAACTACTCGCTGCCGGAAAAACTGTGGCAGGTCCTGGCGGTCAACGAGGGCATCGTCGAAGAGCGCCGCCACGCCCTGCGCGACTTCCAGTCCGAGAGCTATATCGCCCTGATCCGCAATTTCCGCCGCTACAGCTGGCTGTTGATGTATTTGTTCGGTGCTTCGCCCGTCTGTTCGACCGGCTTCCTGCGCGGCCGCCCGCACAAACTCGAGACGCTCTCCGCCGACACGCTCTACCTGCCCTATGCCACCAGCCTGCGCATGAGCGACCTCGGTTACCAGAACGACGCCCAGTCCGGCCTGACCCCGCACGAGAATTCGCTCGAAAGCTATGTGCGCACGCTGATGGATGCGGTCAACCGTCCCTACCCGCCCTACCAGGCCATGGGCACCAAAAAGGACGGCGAATGGATCCAGCTCTCGACCAACGTCATCCAGATCGAAAACGAGTACTACTCCACGATCCGCCCCAAGCGCGTGATCCGCACCGGCGAGCGCCCCATCCAGGCCCTGTGCAACCGCGGCGTGCAGTACATCGAAGTGCGCTGCCTCGACGTCGACCCGTTTGAACCGATCGGCATCTCGATCGAAACGGGCCGCTTCCTCGACGCCTTCCTGCTGTTCTGCGCCCTCGACGACAGCCCGCACATCAGCGAAGAGTGCAGCGCCGTGTATGCGCAAAACTTCGCGCGCACCGTCAAGGAAGGCCGCCGCCCCGGCCTCACGCTGCGTCGCGATGGCGAGGAAGTCACGCTGCAAGCCTGGGCCGCCGACCTGATCGAGCGCATCCGCCCGGTCGCCGAACTGCTCGACGAAGACCGCAAGGATGGCGTGCACACCGAAGGCCTGGCCGTGCAGAGCGCAAAGATCGCCAATCCGGAACTGACGCCGTCGGCGCGGGTGCTGGCCGAAGTCAAGCTCGATGGCTCGTTTGCCGCTTTTGGCCTGCGCCAGAGCAAGCTGCACGCCCAGTACTTCCGCGCCAGCCCGCTGATGCCGGCCGAGACGGCGCTGTTCGAGGAACTGGCCGCGGCCTCGCTGGCCGAACAGGCCGAGATCGAGCAGCAGCAGAGCGGCAGCCTGGATGACTTTATCGCCGCCTACAATTGCAGTAAGCTGTGCGGTGACTGAACGCCGTGGTGGGTGACGCCCTGCGGGCTGACCCACCCTGCGCCACCGCCACGGGAAACCCATGCTCACGTTTTATAACGAACACCACGCCCACCACCGCGGGCGTTTCGAAATTTTCCGCGGCGAGATGGTGCCCTGCTTCGAAAAGCCGGAACGCGCCGACATGGTGCTGGCCGAATTTTCGCGCCGCGGCCTGGGGAGAATCGTCACGCCCCATGGCGTGTCGCTGGTCTCGCTCGAACGCATCCACACGGCGCGCTACCTGCACTTCCTGCGCAATGCCTGGAGCGAGTGGACAGCCCTCGACCCGGCCAACGCCGACAAAGACGCCTTCCCCGCCGTCTGGCCGGTGCGCGGCCTGCGCTCGGACATCGAGCCGGACAATTTCTGCGCCCGCATGGGCCTGTATTCGATGGACTCGGGCACACCACTGACAAGCGGCACCTGGATCGCCGCCAAGACCGGGGCCGACTGCGCCGTCAACGCCGCGCACGCGCTGCGCCTGGGCGAGCGCGGCACCTTCGCGCTCACGCGCCCGCCCGGCCACCACGCCGGCGCCGATTATTTTGGCGGTTACTGCTTCCTCAACAACGCCGCCCTGGCCGCCCAGCACCTGCTCGACGACGGCGCCACCCGCGTGGCCATCCTCGACATCGACTACCACCACGGCAACGGCACGCAGAGCATCTTTTACGAGCGCAGCGACGTGTTGTTCGTCTCCATCCACGCCGACCCGCGCAATGAATACCCCTTCTACCTGGGCCACGCCGACGAAACGGGCAGCGGTGCCGGCATGGGCTTGAACATGAACATTCCGCTCGCGCCAGGCACGACCTCGGCGCAGTGGTTCGCTGCGCTCGAGACGGCCGCCATCAAGCTGGCCGGCTTTGGCGCCGACGCGCTCGTCGTGTCGCTGGGCGTGGACACCTTCAGCGGCGACCCGCTCTCGACCTTCGGCCTGCAAAGCGCCGATTTCCTGCGCATCGGCGAGCGCATCGCCCACCTCGGCCTGCCGACCGCCTTCGTGTTCGAAGGCGGCTACGCCGTGGCCGAAATCGGCATCAACGTCGTCAACGTGCTCGAAGGTTTCGAGACCGCCGCATGACCCACCTGGAGAACAGAATGACCAACTGGCAGTGGTCCACCTTCGCCGCATTGAGCGGCGCCGACGTCTACGAGATCATGGCCCAGCGCCAGCGCGTGTTTGTGCTGGAGCAGCAATGCCTGTACGAAGATTTCGACGGCCTCGATATCGGCGCCCACCACCTGCTTGGCTGGCGCGACATCGATGGCCAGCGCGTGCTGGCAGGCTACCTGCGCCTGCTGGCGCCGGGCGTCAAGTATCCGGAAATGTCGCTTGGCCGCGTGCTCACCAACAAGGCCGCGCGCGGCCTCGGCGTGGGCCGCGAACTGCTGGCCGAAGGCATCGCCCGCGCGGAGCGCCAGTACCCCGGACAGCGCATCCGCATCGGCGCGCAGCAGTACCTGGAAAGCTTCTATGGCAGTTTCGGCTTCAAGACCGTCACGCCCGTGTACGTGGAAGACGGTATCGCCCACATCGACATGCTGCGCTGACGTGGGCACGCGTGCCCACCCTACCGGCCAACGTAGGGTGGGCGCAAGCGCCCACGCGCTCACGAGCGCCGCAAGTCCGGGTAGGCTTCAAGCAGCTTGTACAGCGACGGACGCGAGATACCGAGTTCGCGCGCTGCGCCCACGACCTGGTGGCCATTGCGCTCCATCGCCTCGGCGATTTCCGCGTAACTGAGTTCCGACAGCTTCTGGCGGCGTGCCTTGGGCGCCACCACCGTTTGCTCGGCCACCTTGGCCAGCGCCGACGGCGAAGGCTTGTCCACGCGCGTGAAATTGGCCAGCTGCGGCACCTCGCCCGAACGCACCGCCATCGCCGCGCGGCGCAGCACATGGGCCAGCTGGCGGATATTGCCCGGCCAGTCGTCGCAGCACACTTCACTGACAAATTCGTCCGGCAGCGCCACTTCCTGCCCGTCTTCGGCCGCAAACTGGGCCAGGAAATGGACGACCAGCACGCCGATGTCTTCGCGCCGCTCGCGCAGTGCCGGCATGCGGATCACATAGGCTTCCATCCGCCGCAGCAAGGCCTGGTTGAAGGCGCGCTTGCCCAGGTCCTGGTCGGTCGCCGTGATCAGGCGCGCCGTCGAATGGGCATCCTGGCGCGCGCCCAGGGGCCGGTATTCGCCGCTTTCGAGCACGCGCAGCAGCATCGGCTGGATCACCGCCGGCGTGTCGCCGATCTCATCGAGGAACAGGGTGCCGCCATCGGCCTCCGCAAAATAACCGGAGCGGGCCGCCTGCGAACCCGTGTAGGAACCCTTTTCGGCCCCGAACAGGTCGGCCGCCGCCAGCGATTCATTGAGCGCGGCCATATTCACGGCCACGAAAGGCAGCTCGCGCCGCTCGCCCGCCGCGTGGATGGCACGCGCCGCCACGTCCTTGCCCGTGCCCGTTTCGCCCAGCAGCAGCACCGGCAGCTTTGTCCTGGCAACCTGGCGCACCTGGTCGCGCAGGCCGATGGCCGCGCTGCCCACCCCGAGCAAGCCACCGAGCGCGTTTGCGCGCGGCATGCAGCGCATCCAGTGTACGCACAGCAGCACCATGCCGCCCAGCGCCAGCACGACGCCATGCTCGATGTCTTCGGCCCCCAATTGCAGGGTGCCTTCGAGCGTCGCGCCATTGACCTGCACCGTCATCGCGCTGTCCGGTGCGGTGATGGCGACGCCGCCAGCGGCATCGCGCCGCAGCAGCACCGGGCTGCGCGCCACGCCGCGGTGTTCCAGCGCCAGGCCGTCGCGGCCCGGATGGCGGAACAGCGGCGCGTGGCGCTGCACTTCCAGCGTCCCCTCGCCTTGCAGGCCCACGCACTGCTGGCCGATGCGGCTGCGCTGCGGGTGCCACAGGATGGTCAAGCCCAGCGCCGGCCCCTCCGACGGCATCGAGGTCGAAATGGGGGACGCGAGGGTATGGTCGGAATCGATCACGGCAAACAGCTTAGTTAATAAATTGATACCAATTATAGAGGAGATCGATGTCAAAAAATACCCGCGTGTAAAAAGCGCCAATTGACATGTCAACAAGCGCCATTTGACGCCCCTTTACAGCGAAAACGGGTATTTTCCGGCCAATTTTGCCTGTTTTCAGTTGGCATGAAATTTGTATAAGGAAAGGTATGCGCCCGCGTTGATACGAGCGCAATCCATTACTTACAAGAGGCAAACGCGATGTGCGATGATTTCATGACTGAAGCGACCCAACTGTCCGGCGAGAGCGTGCTGCTCGAGCGCCCCGCCGCCAACGACCCGGTGCGCCAGTCCGCGCTGGTGTATGCGCTGGGCACCCTGGCGGTCGACTTTGGCACGCAGGCGCGCTACCAGGCCTTCGTGCAGGCCATGCCGGTAGGGCGCAACGACCCGGAAGACCTGGCCCAGCTGCTCGAATTCATCGAGACCAAGCCCTATTACGCCCGTTCGCTGACCTGGATCGTCACCCGCGACGGCCACCCGATGTACGCGATCGTGCCCTCCGGTCCGTATGCCGCCCTGGCCTATGAATTCCTGGTCAGCGCCCTGCACGGCACCATGCAGGGCCAGGTGACGATGAATTCCTTCCCGGGCGTGATCGACGGCAGCACCACCTTGCGCTCGGGCCTGACGGTGCCGGTGATCGAGCCGGCCACGCGCGGCATGTACAGCTGGCGCAAGGATGAACTGGTGAAAAACGCGCTCGGCCCGCGCCCGGACGACGACCTCGAATTGCAGGAAGCGTTCGACAAGGAAGTGGCGCGCCTGGACAGCGTGCTGGCGCGCATGTGCCGCGACTTCCGCAACCTGGGCATGTCCGGCATGGAGCGCGCGCTCAATTTTTCGACCACCAATGCGGTCAAGGCCGTGCATGTCTTCGCCAAGACGGCCGGCATGCAGCTCGATACCATCGTCGTCCAGCGCAGCCTCGAAGGCGGGCCCGGCACCGAGTGCTACTACATCATCATGGGCTTTTTCACGCCGCGCAACATGAACGGCACGAATATGGTGGCGCGTTTCACCGTCGATGTGGCCGGCGTCATCCCCGTGTCGGTCGGCCCGGTGCGTTACTGGTCCCAGCGCTGAGGAAAAAATTGTGAGCTTTCTTCTCGTTTCGCTGATAATCGGGCTTCTGTATCTCGCCAGGACCCGGCACCATGCACAATTCGATGACACACTACGGCACCATCTCGCGCCTGAACCACTGGATAGCGGCCCTGTTCGTGCTGCTCCTGCTGGGGATCGGCCTGTACTTTGGCGATCTGCCCCGCGGCGACGAAAAGAAATTCTGGAAGAACTTACACGTCGCTATCGGAACCGTCGCGCTGCTGTTCCTGCTGTTCCGTGTGTGCTGGTCGTTGCGCGCCAAGGCGCCGCCGCCCGTAGCGCAAGCCACTCCCCTGCGCCTGCTGTCGAAAGCCGTCCATGGTTTACTGCTGCTGGGGATTGTGATCCTCGCGGTTACTGGACCGCTGTCGATCTGGGCGATCGGCCGCCCCTTCGGCATCTTCGAGCTGGTACAGGTCCCCAGCCCGCTGCCGCTGTTCAAGAGCTGGCACGAACCGCTGGAACAAATTCACGCGTTCACGGCTGACGCCATGCTTTACCTGATCGGCCTGCACGTCCTCGGCGTGCTCAAGCACCAGTTCATCGACCGCGACAATCTCATGGCGCGCATGACGGGGCGCGCCTAAACGCCCTCATCCGCCTTTCGCTTCGGCGATCAATTGCGGGCGCAGCGCTTCGAATTGGGTGTAAAACGCCTCGAGCTCGATGCCAAACGCGCCGCGAAAGGCGCTCGCCACGCTGGCGCCGGCCGCCACCTGTTCGCACACGGTGCGCACCGAACGCATGCCGAGCGGCGCGCTGTGCACCAGGCGATCGAGCGCCAGGTAGCCGATATGGCCCGGCCACAGGGGCGCACTGGTGCCGCCGAAATCGCGCAACGGCGCACCCAGTTCCCCGGTGGCGTAGGCCGCTTGCAGCATGAATTGGCGCAGCTGCGCGCGATCCATCGCACCGCGCGCGAACATCGCCTCGAGCGCGACAAATTCGGCCAGCCCTTCGTTGATCCAGAATCCCAGCGGCTGGGCGCTGATGCCCAGGCATCCCAGCTGACCTTGCCAGTCATGCGTGTATTCGTGCACGGCCACTTTCATGTGGTCCGTGTCGAGGGGCCATTGGAAGACATCGGCGCGCAGGTCCCATTGGCTATGCCTGACGTCGAAGAAGGGCCGCAACAGCGTGCTGCCGTTCGGTCCCAGTGCCAGTCCCGTGCAGCATGAGCCGCCGCCGCCGGCTTCCTCGTTGCCGCGACCGGTCGCCACCACTTTCACCGTCATGCCGGCACTCACGCTTGCAGGAATGCCGCCGCCGAACTGGCTGTCGAGGAAGTCCTGGGCGATGGCGAAACCCGTTTTCAGCAGGGTCGCCTGGGTCGCCGGCACATCTGGTGCGATATCGTATTTCATGCCGGCGCCGTAGTGGTAGCTCAGCGCGCTGATCGCAGCGGCCGCATCCTGCTCAAGCACCGCCGCGGCGACGCCCGGCACCGCCTTGGCCAACATGCTGCGCGCGACCGCGTTGGCATCGAGGCCATCGTAAGCGCGCACGCGCGTCTCGGTGTCGAGCCGGGCGGTGAAGTTCGCCGCGCTGCCCGCCTTCAGTGCGACGCGCTCGACATCACTGCCCTGCGCGGCAGCCATGATCATCATCGCGGCCTGGGTCCGGCTGACGGCGCCCTGGGCAATCGCATTGAGCCACCAGGCCTTGCCGGCCGTGTCGGGCGCGCGGTTGAACAAGCTGGCGTAGATCGCCGTGAGAAAGCGCTCATCGTCACCGGCGTACAGGGCGTTCGACTCGGCGCTGGTCTTGAACACATCGACGACACTGCGCACCGTTGCATTGCTGGCGTAGGCATCGATCAGGCCCGCCAGCGTCGTGGGGGCAGAGGCCGCCAGCAAATTATTGGCATGCCATGTCAGTCCCCCCGGGTCGGCCGGACGGCCAAAGTAGGCAACATACAATTGCTGGACAACCGGGAAGTAATCGCTGGCCGACGCTTGTGGCGCAGCCTGGCGCGCGCGCTGAGCACTATGGCTCGCCGCCGCATCATGTCGCGCATCGCCGCATGCTGTCAGTCCACCGATCAAACAGTAAAGTAAGCAGCGTCTGAACATGGGGGTCCTTGAATGATTCAAGCGGACCATCCTAGCATGAAAATTACATTAATGGCAATATTGTATTGCTGGCACACCGGACCGATGTGGCTGGCGGCGCCCATATCGTCGATAATCCTGGTTTTCAGCCTGCTTGGAATAACGATGAGGAATGCGCTTGTCTCTTGGAGTGGCGGCAAGGATTCGTGCCTGGCCCTGTGGCGCGCGCAGTGCGCCGGCACGACGATCGCACTGCTGATCACGGCGATGGACGAGGCGGGCGAAAAATCGCGCTCGCACGGCATTCCGCCAACCTTGCTGCAGGCCCAGGCCGACGCGCTGGGCGCGCCGCTTGCCTTCTACGGCACCAGCTGGAAAACCTACGAAGAAAAATTCATCGCCATGCTGGCCGATGCGCGCGCGCGCGGAATCGATGCCGCCATCTTCGGCGACATCGACCTGGTGCCGCACCGCGAATGGGAAGAAAAAGTCTGCGGCGCCGCCGGCCTGGTGGCGACGCTGCCGCTGTGGGGCGAGGCGCGCCGCAAGCTGGTCGACGAATTCCTCGGCGCCGGCTTCAAGGCCGTGGTGGTGTGCGTCAACGGCACGTGGCTGGGGCCGGAGTTTGTCGGGCGCGAATTCGACGCCGCCTTCCTGGCCGACCTGCCGCCCGGCGTCGACGCCTGCGGCGAGAACGGCGAATTCCACACCTTCGTCTACGACGGGCCAGCCTTCCGCCATCGAGTTACCTTCACGCGCGCCAGCGTGGAGACCTACCAGTCGCCGCCCGAGCTGGGCGGCGCCACCTACTACTTCCAGGCCTTGACCGCATAGCGCGCGGCGTGCACGCGTGGGCGCCTGCGCCCACCCTACTTGATCGCGGTCAGTTCAACGTCGAACACCAGGCCCTGGTTGCCGGGGATGGTCGGCGGCTTGCCGGCGACGCCGTAGGCAAGCGCGCTTGGCATGATCACGGTGCGCTTGCCGCCCACCTTCATTCCCGTTACGCCCTGGTCGAAACCGGGCACCACGGCGCCCGAGCCGAGCACAAACGAGAACGAGCCGCTGTCGAATTTGCTGCCCTTCTTGTCGGCGGCGCTATCGAGGTAAAGGTAGCCGGTGTAGTTGACGGTGGCGCTCTTGCCGGCCACCGCGTCGGCGCCAGCGCCGGCCAGGGTGTCTGACTTGGCAAAGGCTGTCGGCTGCGGGCCCACGGCAACGGCGGGCGCGTCATTCTTGCCGCCGCCACCGCAGGCGGCGAGGCAAACGGTGGCGGCGAGGGCTGCAAACAGGGAGACGGTACGGTTCATGGCTATCCTTCAGGAAGAGAAAATTCGTCCCAAAGAGTAGCCATTCAAACCGCTTGCAACCAGACCAAAATTGTCCGGCAAATGTAGCGGACTGTCGTTCAGATCTCGACTTGCGTACCGAGCTCGATGACGCGGTTGGTCGGGATCTGGTAGTAGTCGGCCGCGCCGCGTGCATTGCGCGACATGGCCACGAACAGGTGTTCGCGCCACGGCATCATGCCCTCGCCCGGCGTCGAAATGACGGTCTGGCGCGCGATGAAGAAGGACGTGGCCAGCATCTCGAACTCGAGCCCGTGCTCGGCACACAGCGCCAGCGCTTTCGGAATGTCCGGTTCATCCTTGAAGCCGTAATGCACATTGAGCTGGTAGCACTCGTGGCCAAGCGGGATGATCTTCACTTGCTTGGCTGGCGCCACCCAGGGCTCCTCGACGATGTGCACGGTCAGGAACACCACGCGTTCGTGCAGCACCTTGTTGTGCGACAGGTTGTGCAGCAGCGCGTGCGGCACCCCGTCGGACTCGCCACGCAGGAAGATCGCCGTGCCGTACACACGCGTAGGCGGCGCCACGAACAGCGAAGCGAGGAAATCGTCGAGCGGGATCGCATGCTTTTGCAAGTTCTGGAACACCAGCGAGCGGCCATTCTTCCAGGTCAGCATGACGGTAAACAACACCGCGCCCAGCAGCAGCGGGAACCAGCCGCCATGGAACAGCTTGAGCGTACTGGCCGAGAACAGCATCACGTCCATGAGGAAGAAGAAACCGGTGGCGCCAAAGCACACGGCCAGCGGCAGGTTCCAGCGGTAGCGCGTGACGAAGAAGGTCAGCACCGTCGTGCACAGCATCGTCGCCGTCACGGCGATGCCGTAAGCGCCGGCCAGGCGGTCGGAGGAACCGAAGCCGATCACCGCGATCAGCACCACGATCAGCTGCAGCCAGTTCACCGCCGGAATATAGATCTGGCCGATCTCGCTCTCCGAGGTGTGCATGATGCGCATGCGCGGCAGCATGCCCAGCGCGATGGCCTGCTTGGTCATCGAGAAGGTGCCGGAAATGGTCGCCTGCGAGGCGATCAC
>JAZJYP010000189.1:0-5209 GCA_040390345.1 Pseudomonadota bacterium
GTGAAAACGGAAATTTGAAGAAAAACCTTGACCGGTCAATACATATCAGGGTGGGTGAGCGCAGCGCTACCCACCAACCGCGATGAGCAGAAGCGGCCGCCTGTTCCTGCTGATGGATGCGCTGCGCGCGCATCGCCGCCCCGTCACGGCTGCCGCGCTGGCCGAGAAGATGGGCGTGTCCGAACGCACGATCTACCGCGACATCCAGACCCTGGCAGAACTGGGCGCCCCCGTCGAAGGCGAGGCCGGTGTCGGCTATATGCTCAAAGCCGGCCTGTTCCTGCCGCCCCTGATGTTTGGCGCCGACGAGATCGAGGCGCTGGTGCTGGGCGCGCGCTGGGTGCGCCGCCAGGGCGACGCCGAACTGGCCCAGGCGGCGTCGAACGCGCTCGCCAAGATCGCCACCGCCACCCCCAGGGACTTGCGCGACACCATGGCCGAAACAAGCTTGTGGGTGCCGCTGGGGAGGGCGCCCGGCGAGGACGACGGCTGGGTCGGCCCGGCCCGCCTGGCCATCCGCCATGAACAGAAACTGCGCCTCGGCTACCTCGACGAAGCCGGCTCCCCATCAGAGCGGATCGTCTGGCCGTTTGCCCTCGCCTTTTACGAAGGTAAGCGCTTACTAGCCGCCTGGTGCGAGCTGCGCATGGATTTCCGCCACTTCCGCATCGACCGTATCAGTGCGCTCGACAATCTCGGGGAGCGCTATCCTACGCGGCGACATGCCTTGATCAAGACCTGGCGCCGGGTGAACAATATTCCCGAAGACTCCTGACAAAAACTGACAGGGGCCGGCGTTACGATGAAGTCCTCAACCACCCCATCGGAGATTTCAAATGCGCCTTTACCACCACCCTGTTTCGTCCAATGCCCGCCGCGTCGCCATGGCGGCCATCGCGCTCAACGCGCCGCTCGAGCTGGTCGAAGTCAACCTGATGAGCGCGGACGACCGCCGCCGCCTGGAACAACTGAACCCGAACAGCAAGATTCCCGTGCTGCAGGATGGCGACTTCGTGCTGTGGGAGTCCTGCGCCATCCTGCAATACCTGGCCGACAAGACGCCGGGCCAGACCCTGTATCCGAGCGGCTTGCAAGCGCGCGCCGACGTCAATCGCTGGCTGTTCTGGGCTTGCCAGCATTTTTCGCCGGCCATCAGCATGACGGTGTGGGAAAACATCTGGAAGGGCATGACCGGCAATGGCGGCCCCGATCCGGTGGAACTGGCCAAGAGTGCCGCCCTGATCGACGAATATGCGCCCGTGCTCGACCAGCACCTGGCCACGCGCGCGTGGGTGTGCGGCGAGGCGCTGAGCCTGGCCGACCTGGCGCTGGCCGCGCCGCTGATGTACCTGGACAAGGCCAAGGTGCCGCTGCGCCAGTACGGCCACATCATGGCGTGGTTTGCGCGCGTGCAGGAACTCGACTGCTGGAAGAAAACGGAAGCGGCTTGGTGAGTTATGTTAGCCAGCGCACGGAAGGAATGACAGCGAGCGACTAAGCTGAACTTGTCTCTTTCAGGACATCCCTAGTTTTGGACTTATTTGGCCCGCCTGTCTATGGCGGGTTTTTTTTTGTTGTAATTAAACGGGGCAGATTAAATCTGCCCCGTTTAATTACAACAGCGCCGCAGTCAGTGTCTTGACCTCGTCGGCCGACTCTTCCAGGATGCCGGCCAGCGTGCCTTCGCCGATGACGAAGTCGATCGTCGCGGCCGACTGGCGCGTGGTGGCGCCGGCCCGTTCATGCAAGGGCGAATGCACGGGCGACAAGTCATTGGCCAATTGCAGCGTATCGCCCAGGGTTTCGGGCGGCAGGGCGCGCATGCCATCCCACAGCGCTTCGATCGCCTGCAATACCGGTGCCGGCACGGCCAGCTTGGTCAGCACGCCGCGGCCCACCTCGATCTCGCCATGCTCGATCCATTCTTCCGGCTCGCCATCGAGCAAACCGGGGAACTCCTCGGCGCGCGAGAGCATGTAGAAGCCACCGACCTCATGGACGATGCCGGCAAACATGGCCGTATCGGGGTCGACGTGGGTGACGCGGCGGGCAATGACCTGGGACAAGGCGGCCACATGGGCCGAGTGCTGCCACAACTCGTCGGCCATGGCGCGCAAATGGGGCTGGGTGATCTTGCTGTCGAGCTGGCGCACGATGACGGCGGCTACCAGCGCATTCAGGGTCCGGAAACCGACGCGCTGCACGGCGGCGCGCACATTCGTCACTTCCATGCCGGAGCGGTTATAGGCCACCGAGTTGGCAATGGCCACCGTACGCGCCGCGAGCAGGGGCTCGGCCAGCACCAGGCGGGCGGCCGCTTCGATGTGGCAGCTCGGGTCGTTGAGCGCACGCTGCAGCTTGAGCGAGGCCTCCACATTGGTAGGGAAGGTCAGCTCGCCCCGGCCGGCTTGCGCGGCAATGCTCTTGAAAGCTTCTAGTCTGTCCATGGAAAAATTATACCTCCCTTGTCCCCACTATTTGTTGCTGCGCAGAAGGCTAATTCATCAGCCCTCGCTGAAGATGGCATCGCAGCCATCCTGGGTCGCTTCGGTGTCCTGCAATTCATCGACCAGGCCCAGGTCGAAAAGTTCCTCGACGGCGTTCATGAAGCTGTTGAGCTTGGTCGCGCCGATCAGGCGGTAGATGTCGCCGGACTCGTTGCGCACGCCGATGATCATCTTTTCCTGGCGCACTTCCTCAGGCGTGGCCTGGTTGAGCAGCAAGTTGCCGATGATGTGCTTGTCGAAATGGGCGGGCTTTTTGCCAGGCAGCAGGGACGTTTTCAATCTTCTTCCTCGGTAAGGGTTGGGGGTGAGGCTTGGTGCAGCAGCTTCTTGAGCCGGTCCAGCTTGTCTTCGAGCGCATCGTAATCGGCCTCGGTGTAAGGCGCGAACAGCGCCTTGCCATGTGCCACCACCTTGGGAAACACGTCCCGGAACACGCCTTCGCCGCAGGGCGTGAGCCGCACGAAGAAGGAACGCTTGTCCGTGTCGCAACGCTCGCGTGCGACCAGGCCTTTTTTCTCCAGCCGTTCGATCACGCCGGTCAGCGTGCCCTTGGTGATCAGGGTTTTTTCGCCCAGTTCCTTGTACGGCATGCCCGGCGTATTGCCCAGCGTGGCGATGATGTCGAATTGCGCGTGCGTCAATCCGCACTCGCGTACAAACTCGCCGGAAAAGCGTTCGAAGCCTTGCATGCATTCCGCCAGCAAGCGGACACTCTTTAAGTATCGTTCACCCATAAGAGGTGATTATAACTTTGTGTGGCCGTTTTGCCTGTGGCATCGAGCGCCTTGAGTTACCATAATGCACTCTTTCCCAATCTTCCAGCACCCATGCCCCAACACTTACGCGGTATTGTCGCACTACTTCTGGTCACGATGGTGTGGGGCACCACGTTTCCTGCGATGAAAGACCTGACGGCCCACCATTCGCCGATGTGGATCATCTTCATCCGCTTTGCCGTGGCCGGCCTGCTGCTGACGCCCTTCCTGTGGCGCGCGCGGCGCGACGACCTGGTCTCCGGTGCGCTGCTCGGTTTGTTGTTATTCGTCTGCTTCGTCACCCAGGTCGAAGGCTTGACCCTGACCAGCTCGAACCGCAACGCCTTCATTTGCGGCCTGAACGTGCTGATCGTGCCGCTCCTGGGCATCTTCGCCGGGCGCTGGCCGGAGCGGCGCATCGTGCTGGCGCTGGTGCTGGCCGTGTCCGGGCTGGCGCTGCTGTGCTGGGATGGCGGCGCCTGGGGCCGCGGCGACACGCTGGCGCTGGTGTGCGCGTTCTGCTTCGCCGTGTATGTGCGCATGATGGCCGAGCGCACCAAGCGCGCCTATCGCCTGATGACGCTCACGGCCAGCCAGCTGGGCACGGTGGGCGTGTGCGCCGGCATCTGGCTGGCCGCCAGCGGCGAAGGTTTCGCCATCCCCGCGCTGGGGCGCGATTTTTATAATGTCGGCTACCTGGCCGTGGTGTGTACGGCGGCCATCATCTCGCTGCAAAGCTGGGGCCAGAGCCGCGCCAGCGCCAACGAGGCGGCCGTGATCTATGCTTTCGAGCCGGCGGCGGCGGCCTTCTTCGCCTTTTTCTGGCTGGGCGAGACCATGACGGCGCGGGGCTGGCTCGGCGGCGTTTTGTTGATCTCCGGTATGATAGTCAGTCAATGGAATTCCGAGAGCCGCCCCGTGGCCGTGCTCGCCCCCGAATAGTTACCGATGCCTTTTTCTCAACTCGCCAAGCTTGCCCAGGAGCAGCCACTGCGCTTGCTGCTGATCCACGCGGGCGAACCGGATGCGCTGACCTGGTCCGGCCTGTACCAGCCGCTGCGCATGGCGGCCAAGCTGCTTGGGCCCGAGCGCTTGCACGTGGACGTGCGCAGCCCCGACAAATTTGCCGGCGATGCCCAGCGCCACTGGCACCTGGTGCTGCTGGTGGCCGATGAAGCCCAGGCTGCGCTCAAGCCGGCCAGCCTGCGCATCGTGCTCGAGCGCATCCGCCAGGCGCCATTCTGGGGCGGGGTGGGGGCGGGCGTGCTGTGGCTGGCCGACGCCGGCGCGCTCGACGGCGCGCGCACGGCCTTGCCCTGGGCCCTGTATCCGGATGTCGACACCAAGGCCGACCATGCCGTATTCACCCCGAACCTGTTCGAGATCGACGGCCCGCGCCTGACCTGCTGCGGCGGCGCGGCCAGCATCGACTTCGCGCTGACCCTGGTCGAAGCGATCCATGGCACGACCATCCAGGCCCAGATCAAGGAAGCGCTGTGCATTGACCGCGTGCGCGGCAAGGAAGAGCGCCAGCGCGTGGCCCTGCAGGCGCGTTTCGGCGCCTTGCAGCCCAAGCTGACCGAGGCGGTGACGCTGATGGAAGCGAATATCGAGGAGCCGCTCTCGACCGACGACATCGCCGGCCTGGTGGGCATTTCGCGGCGCCAGCTGGAAAGGTTGTTCAAACAATATCTGGGCAGCCTGCCCTCGCGCTACTACCTCGAGCTGCGCCTTCAGCGCGCCCGCCAGCTGCTGCTTGACACCAACAATTCCATCGTCCAGGTGGGCTTGATGTGCGGTTTCTCGTCCGGTTCGCACTTCTCGACGGCGTTTGGTGCTCTTTTTGGCAACACCCCGCGCGAAGAACGCCAGCGCAAGCTCAGTAAATAGAAAAAACGTCGGGGTCACATCTGACATTCGGACACGGGTGTAATCGGGGACAGACCC
>JAZJYP010000190.1:0-3230 GCA_040390345.1 Pseudomonadota bacterium
CGAGTTTTTCAGGCCGTCAGGCGCTGGCTGCCGACTTGTGTATAACGAGGTGCGTCGAAGCCGGCCTTGCTGGTATAGCTCGTGACGGCGGCCTCGCTGGCGCCGGCGCACAGCGCGCCGGCCAGGACCACACTGCGGAACAACAGGCGTGCGCCCGATATGGCGCGAAGGCGAAGACGGGTCATCTCTGTTCCCTTTCGATGGGATTGGCGGGCGCATCCGGCAAGCGAACACGGCTGAATAAAGTGTAGTCGAAATGAAAACTTAATTAAATAGACAAGGTTTCAACGTCCAATTCCGCGTCGCATTAAGTTACCGGCGGCAATTGTGCCGAATTGCGCGTTGTATTCAAGCCGCGCATTCAAGACTCGCCCTGTGCGCAGCCCTAGACTGGCCATATCCCTCGACTCGACGAACGTCTGAAACGCCATGTCCGACCTTGTCACCAGCAGCCCGCAGGCCTTGCGCGATTGGTTCCGCAGCAGTGGCGTGCTCGGCCCGTTGCAAAGCTGCATCGGCCCCCTGCCCGCCTCCGGGGCGGCCATCGTGCGCTGGACCTGCGAACAGCCCGATTCGAGCATCATCACCATCCGTCCGCACACCGACAGCTACCGCATCCCGATCCTGCTGCAGCCGCTCGAATCGCAAATCTGGCAAGACCAGCGTGCCGTCTCGCGCGGCGTGATCGGCGCCAACCGCTTCCGCATCTGCCCGCCCGGCTCCAACGGCAGCTGGCGCCGCATGAGCAACTGCGACATCGCGAACATCTTTGTGCCGGTCAGCCTGGTCGAGACCCTGGGCCAGCAACGCGGCGACGGCCCCGGCGTGACCCTGTCCGAGACCATGTTCAATCAGGACCGCCACGTGCTCGACCTGGTGGGCAAGATGCTCAACGCCTCCACCATGGCCGGTGCGCTGGCGACGACCTGGTGCGACGGCCTGATGACAGCGCTGGTGAGCTACCTGCTCGAACACTATGCAAAACCTGCGGCGCCGATGCGCGCCGACGGCCTGGCTGGCTGGCGCCTGCAAAAAGTGCTGGCCCATATCGACGAACACCTGGGCGAGGAAGTGCCGGTGCTGGCCATGGCCGAATCGTGCGGCATGAGCGAGGCGCATTTTTCGCGCGAGTTCCGCAAGGCCGTGGGGCAGCCGCCCCACCAGTACATGACGAAGCTGCGCCTCGAGCGCGCCAGCGCCGCCTTGCTCTCGGGCCAGGCGCGCATCATCGACATCGCTTTCGAATTGGGCTTCAACGACGTGAGCCACTTTTCGCGCGCCTTTGCGCTGCGCTACGGCGTGCCGCCGACCGTGTACCGGCAAAGGAATATGCTCAGTTAATCGACGCGGCAGCAGGATTGTGCAAAAGGCGCAGGATTGGCCATGCAGGCGCACGTCCGTTTGGACACCATGGCCATTCCGAATCGACGACAGGAATGACCATGTTGCGCCGCCCCACCGCCTTGCTGGCAGTCGCTTGCCTTGCCGGCTGCCTCAACGCCAGCGCCGCCGAGCACGATAGCCTGGCTGCCGAATGCCCGGCCGCGATGCACTACCCCGCCATCGGCGGCAGCGGCGCAACCCTGGCCGAACTGCACGCCCTCGCCTCGGCGCGCCTGGCGCCACTGCACCTGACCCCCGCCTGGACCGAGGACGGCGCCGCCGCCTTCAACGACAGCGCCGCCGACCGCGCCCGCCTCGAACGCCTGCTCCAGGTGGTGCTGCCGGCCATGGAGCGCTACCCGCAGGTGTTCTTCGCGCGCATGGCCGTCACCCAGGTCGCGCTGGTGAAGGACTTGCGCGTGGCCGGACAGGCACGCCGCGCCATGCCCGCGCCCGAGCACGACACCATCGTCTACGCCGACAACGGCGACCCGCTGTGCCCGGCCGGCATGGAGCTGCGTGCCCACCACGAGCTGTACCACGTCGTCGAATACCGCCTGTTCAAGGACTTCTACTGCCGCGACCCGCGCTGGCTGGCCCTGAACCCGCCCGGCCAGGGCTACGGCCAGGGCGGCGCCACCGCCTATGGCATCGGCTTCGACAACCTGGGCCACCCGTCCACCGGCCTGGTGAGCCGCTACGCCGGCTTCGGCCCCGAAGAAGACAAGGCCGAAGTGTTCGGCTGGATGATGACCGGCGCCTACGCCAAACGCCTGCAAGACTGGACGGCCGCCGACACCGTGCTGGCCGCCAAGCGCAGCTACCTGGTGGCAGCGCTGCAGGCGCAGACCGATGGCGCGATGAACGAGGCCTGGTTCGCGCGCATGCAGCGTGAATAAATGGCAGCAGGATTCGCCAACTTCAGCATGAATAGCCAAGCCTGCGCAGCGCTGCGCGGGAATACTCGAGCCTGTCACAACACCATATAACGACAGGAGACACAGTGATTAAGGATAGTTTGCAAGCCAAGGGAGCGCTTTTGCTCCTCAGTGGCAGCCTCGCGGCAAGCGCCGTGGCACAGGAAGCGCAAGAAAAGGTACAACGCGTGACCATTACCGGTTCGTCGATCAAACGCATCGACGCCGAATCGACCTTGCCCGTCACCGTCATCAAGGCGGAAGAATTTGCGGCCAAGGGCATGACGACGGTCGAAGAGATGCTCACTTCGCTGTCGATGAACCAGCAGGGCACCGTGGGCGCGGGCAACGTCGGCGCCGAAAGCGGTGGCAAGTCCTCGGCCAACCTGCGCGGCCTGGGCGACGGGCGCACCCTGGTGCTGCTCAATGGCCGCCGCCTGGCCAACCACCCGTATGACGGCAGCAGCGCCGACTTGTACAGCATTCCCTTCGCCGCCATCGACCGCATCGAAGTGCTGCGCGACGGCGCCTCCCACCTGTACGGCGCCGACGCCATCGCCGGCGTGATCAACTTCATCACCAAGCGCTCCGTCACCGACACCACCGTGTCGGCCGAAGGCGTGCGTCCGCAGCAAAGCGGCGCCCGCGAAGCACGTGCCAGCCTCACCACCGGCTATGGCGACATCGCCCGCGACGGCTTCAATGTCTTTGGCGCGATCGACCACCACCAGCAAGGCCGCCTGATGGCGTCCGAGCGTCCGTTCTCGCAAACGGGCGTGATCCCGAGCAAGGGCATCAGCAAGACCAGCGGCACCACCTTCCCCGCCAACTTCTTCTCGGCCAACGGCATCACCGGCAATCCCGGTTTCGCCAACGGCTGCATGGCCCCTTACGCCAATCCGCAAGCGTCGAACAAGACCTGCCGCGAAG
>JAZJYP010000191.1:0-7683 GCA_040390345.1 Pseudomonadota bacterium
ATGCGCGCGCCCAGGCCCAGCTGATCGAAGACTTGCTCGACATGAGCCGCATCACCTCGGGCAAGGTGCTGCTCGACATGCAGGCCATCCCGGCGGCCCAGTTCATCGACGCGGCCATCGAAACGGTGCGCCCGGCCGCCGACGCCAAGCAGTTGCACATCGTGCGCCACTACGCGAGCGACGTGGGCAAGGTCGCCGGCGACCCCGGCCGCCTGCAGCAAGTGATCTGGAACCTGCTCTCGAACGCCATCAAGTTCACCCCGCGCGGGGGCGAAGTGCGCATCAGCGTTGCCGGCCGCGACGAGCAGGTAAGCATCACCGTGAGCGACACCGGCGCCGGCATCGCCGAGGAATTCCTCAGCCATGTGTTCGAACGCTTCCGCCAGGGCGACGCCTCGACCACGCGCAGCCACGGCGGCCTGGGCCTGGGCCTGTCGATCGTCAAGCACCTGGTCGAGCAGCACGGCGGCACCGTCCAGGCCACCAGTGCCGGCCCCGGCCAGGGCGCCAGTTTCACGCTGAGCCTGCCGCTGGCGCGCGCCGACGCTCCCGTGCGCGCCGGGCGCCACGCCGTGCCCGCGCCGGTGGCCGCCGGCGCCAGCTTCGCCCTGCGCGACCTGTCGTCCATGTCGGTGCTGGTGGTCGACGATGAAGCCGATGCGCGCGAACTGATCAAACGCATCCTGTCCGACTGCCATGCCGACGTCACCACCGCCGCCAGCGCCGGCGAAGCGCTCAGCGCCCTCTCGGCAGCCCCGCCCGACGTGCTCGTGTCCGACCTGGGCATGCCCGGCATCGACGGTTTCGAGCTGCTCGCGCGCGTGCGCGCCCTCGACCAGGCCCACGGCGGCAACACGCCGGCCATCGCCCTGACCGCGTTCGCACATTCGGAAGACCGGCGCCGCGCCCTCGAGGCCGGCTTCTGGGCGCATGTGGCCAAACCGGTCGAACCGGCTGAATTAATTGCAACTGTAGCAAGTTTGGGCAAACAGCTGGGCTAAAAGCCCTTCCTGTTCCTACCGACAGGCGCGGTGATGTCCTACAAGAAATGTACGCCAGATTTGCTACACTCAAGACATAAAAACCGGCCCCGCCACGAGACGAGAACCGCATGCCTAGCCAGAGCGACATTCAGCACGCCAAGATCCTCATCGTCGATGACTCTTCGGACAATATCGAACTGATGGAAGAAATCCTGCGCGAACAGGGCTACCACAACGTCAGCTCGACCATGCTGCCCGAGCAGGTTTGCCCCTTGCACCGCCACCATTGCTACGACCTGATCCTGCTCGATTTGCAGATGCCGGGCCTGAACGGCTTCCAGGTCATGAAGGGCCTCAAGGAAATCGAACAGGGCGGCTACCTGCCCGTGCTGGCCCTGACGGCCCAGCCCAGCTTCAAGATCGCCGCCCTCGAAGCCGGTGCGCGCGACTTCATCAGCAAGCCTTTCGACCTGCTCGAAGTGCACAAGCGTATTTACAATATGCTCGAGGTGCGCCTGCTCTACAAGGAGCTGGCCAGCTACAGCCGCGCCCAGCAGGAACTGGCCCTGCACGACCCCCTGACCGGCCTGCCCAACCGGCGCCTGCTCGAAGACCGCATCGCCACGACCTTGCAGCATGCGCGCCGCAACCACCACAAGGCGGCCATCATGTACCTCGACCTGGACGGCTTCAAGCAGATCAACGACACCTATGGCCACGCCTGCGGCGACGAAGTGCTCAAGGCCGTGGCCCAGCGCCTGGTGGCCCACTCGCGCCAGGACGACACGGTCGCGCGCCTGGGCGGCGACGAATTCATGATCGTGCTCGGCGACGTGTCGGGCCTGTCCGACGCCAAGGGCCCGGCCGCCAAGCTGGTCGAGGCGGTCGCCATGCCGATCTTCCTCAACGACCTGACCCTGCGCGTGTCAACCTCGATCGGCATCAGCATCTATCCGGACGACGCCGACAATGTCGACGCCCTGATCAGCATTGCCGACTACGCGCTCTACGAAGCCAAGCGCGGCGGCAAGAACCGTTTCTGCGCCACCTCGGCCCAGCCCCTGCCCACCCAGGCGGTGGTGCCGGAACTGGTGCGGCGCACCTGATCGCTCAATGGCCTTTCTTGCCCGAACGGACGGCGCCGGCGAGCTGATGGTCACCCTGTGCATCGACCTTGTCCGGTTCGACTTCGATGCGGGTCGCGCCGGCATCGACGGAAATCGGGTCGCTGGCCGGGAAGGTCATTTCCACGGCATCGTCGAGCAGCGCTTCCTTGGCCTGCGCGGCTTTTTTCGTGGCGGATTTGCGGGGGGCATGGGTGCTGGTAGTCATGGCAACTCCTTGGTTGGTCGGAACTGTCAAGGTGCCATGCCGGCACTGTTGCAGTCTGTACGCCTGCGAACGGAAAAAGCCGCTGGCGTGCGCAAGTTCCTGCCGCACTCTGCTATGCTCAATTTCTTCCAGGCTTTTTTTTCACTTTGAGTCAAGGCGCGCACAGGACTGCCGTGAACACCCATGAGCCCCCCAAGATCCTCGTCGTCAACGATGATGCGGCCGGCCTGATGGCCATGACGAGCCTGCTCGAACAATGGGCGGCGCTGGACAACTACCGGGTCGTGGCGGTGCGCTCGGGCCACGATGCGCTGCGCGAAGTGCTGCGCCACGATTTCGCCGTGATCCTGCTCGACGTGAACATGCCCGGCATGGACGGCTTCGAGACGGCCGAGGCGATCCACCAGCGCGTGCGCTCGGCCGATATTCCCATCATCTTCGTCACCGCCTTCCTGGCCGACGAACTGGACCGCCTCAAGGCTTACCAGCGCGGCGCCGCCGACTTCCTGTTTACGCCCGTGATCCCGCAAGTGCTGCGCGCCAAGGTGTCGGTGTTCGTGGCGCTGGCGACCAAGAACGAGGAACTCAAGCAGCAGGCGGCCAAGCTGTCGGCCAGCAACCGCCGCCTGGTGCGCGAAATCGAGGAACGCAAGAGCGCCGAGCGCAAGAGCCACGCCAAGGACGAATTCCTGGCCATGCTGGGGCACGAACTGCGCAATCCCCTCTCGGCCATCAGCAGCGCGGCGGCCCTGGCCAGCCTGGCCGGCGCCTCGGCCGACACCGTGCAGCGCGCCTGCCAGATCGTGTCGCGCCAGAGCGCCCACCTGGCGCGCATCGTCGACGACTTGCTCGACCTCTCGCGCGCCATGTCGGGCAAGGTGCTGCTCACCCGCGCGCCGCTCGAGCTGCGCCAGCTCGTCGAGCGCTGCGTCGACACCTTTGCCGCCAGCGGGCGCGCGGCGGCCCACCAGATCAGCCTGCAGTTACAGCCGTGCTGGATCAACGCCGACCCGACGCGCCTGGAACAGGTGGTCAGCAACCTGCTCGACAACGCCCTCAAATACACGCCGGCCGGCGGCCACATCAGCCTGCGCACCGCCACCGAAGGCGAACAGGCCATACTGACGGTGCAGGACGCCGGCGGCGGCATTGCGCCCGAACTGATGCCGCATATTTTCGACGTCTTCGTCCAGGGCAGCAGCACGCTCGAACGCGCCCAGGGCGGGCTGGGGATCGGCCTGGCGCTGGTGCGGCGCCTGGTCGAACTGCATGGCGGCACCATCCGCGCCATCAGTGCCGGCAGCGACGCCGGCAGCACCTTCGAAGTGCGCCTGCCCTGCTGCGCCGCACCGGCCGCGCCGGCCGAAGCGGCGCGCCCCTGCGGCGCCGGGCGCCCCTCGGTGCTGCTGATCGAAGACAATGACGACGGGCGCGACATGATGGCCACCATGCTCAGCGCCTGCGGCTACGACATCGCGCACGCGGCCGACGGCATCGCCGGCGTCGAGCTGGCCACCAGTTCCCCGCCCGACGTGGCCCTGGTCGATATCGGCCTGCCCGGCATCGACGGCTACGAAGTGGCGCGCCGCCTGCGCGCCTGCAACCTCACGCGCCGCATCAAGCTCATTGCGCTGACCGGCTACGGCCTCGAAGACGACCGCCGCCGCGTGCTCGACGCCGGCTTCGACCTGCACCTCGTCAAACCCGTTGATATGGACAATCTACTGGCCGCCATCGGCGACTGTATGCCACACTAAGGCATGAGCATGAATGCACCCGACGCCGAATACGAACGCATGCTGGCGACCCGCACGGCCCACCTCAATGAACTGGTCGCGCACCTGGCCATGGGCTGGGACGACGAGCGGCGCAAGCTGGCGCGCCAGCTGCACGACACGCTCGGCTCCACCCTGACCGCCCTGACCATGCACCTGGGCCTGTTGAACCAGCGCCTGCCCGACGACCCTGCCCTGCTTGAGCGCAGCGCGCAGATGAAAAAGCTCTTGATGAACATGGTCGAAGCCAACCGCGCATTGCAGGCATCGCTATGGAACGACAAACTTGAATTCCTGGGGATCAAGGTGGCGCTGGCCGAGCTGGCCGGCGAATTTGCCCAGCGCAGCGGCCTGCGCGCCAGTGCCAGCCTGCCCGAAGGCGACATCGACTGCCCGCGCGAACACGCGGTCTTGCTGCTGCGCTGCGCCGAAGAAGGCTTGCGCAATGCCGAAGCCCATGCCCAGGCCAGCGCGCTCGAGCTGGTGGTCGACGATGGCGCCGACGCGCTGCTGCTGACGGTACGCGACAACGGCATCGGCCCGCCGCGCTTCGATCCGGAAGCGGCCAACTGCCACGGCCTGCGCCTGCTGCGCGAACGGGCGGCCTATTTTGGCGGCACCCTGGTGCTGGCCAACGCCCCCGACGGCGGCGCCGCCCTGACCCTGACCCTGCCCAAATAGCGACGTGGGCCCGCGGGCCCACGCGGCATCAGTGCAGCTTGACCAATGGTCCGCTGCGCTTGATCAAAAAGCGCGCCACGGCCAGCACACCGGTACGCAACGTTCCCAGCACCGCGCGGTGATGCAGCAAATGCAGGCTCACATACATCATGCGCGCGAAAAAGCCTTCGACAAACCAGCTCAGGCCCTTCAGTGAACCCATCAGGCTGCCGACCGACGTCGACTGCCCGAACGACACCAGCGAACCATAATCCTTGTAGACATACGGCTTGGGCGACGGCGCCCGGCCGGCTGCCTGGCGCAGCAAGGCCGCGGCCAGGTAGTCGGCTTGCTGGTGGGCCGCCTGCGCGCGCGGCGGCACGGCCTTGCCATCGCCGCCGGTGCAGGCGGCGCAGTCGCCCAGCGCATAGATGCCGGGATGGTCCGGCACTGCCAGGCTGCCATCGACGATGATCTGGCCGCTGCGCGACGTCGGCAAGCCCAGGCCGCCCAGGAAGGCCGGCGCGCGGATGCCCGCCGCCCACACGCACAGGTCGGCGCGGTAAGTGTTGTCCTGACTGTCGATGACCCGGTCGGCCTCGATGGCCGTGACCTTGCAGTTGGTGACGACGCTGATACGGCGTTGTTCGAGCAGCTTGAGGGCGGCGCTGGAGACGCGCTCGGGCAGCGGCGCGAGGATGCGCGGCGCCCCTTCGAGCAGGGTAATGCGCACGTCGCGCGCCGGGTCCACATGGGCCAGGCCATAGGCGGCATACACGCCGGACGCCTCGCGCAATTCGGCCGCCAGCTCCACGCCGGTGGCCCCGCCGCCAATGAGGACGATGTCGACGCCATTCTCGGCCACCGTCAGCAGCTTGAGCAGGGTCAGGCGAAACCGTTCGGCGTCTTCGGTCGCGTTGAGGGAAATGGTGTGGGCCTGGGCGCCGGGAACGCCAAAGTAATGCGACGTGCTGCCCACGGCGATGACGAGGGCGCCACAATCGATACTGCGCTGGGGCAGGATCTGTTCGCCATCATCGGCGTCGATGGCGCCGACCGTGATGCGGCGGCTGGCAGCATCGAGCCCGGTGAGCGGGCCATAGACGAAGCTGAAGCCATTATCGTGGGCCAGCATCTGGTAGGACAGGCCCTCCTGGTGGATGTCCAGGGTGCCCGCCGCCACCTCGTGCAGCGAAGGCTTCCAGATATGGTAAAGGCGGCTGTCGACCAGCGTCACCTTGGCCGGCCCCAGCTTGCGGCCCAGTTTGCAGGCCAGTTCCAGGCCGCCCGCCCCGCCACCGACAACAACGATCTCGCTACGCAAGCAATCCTCCGTGTGTCTACCAATGTTTCCAGTTTACACCCGGGCGGATTTCGGCGCTGGCGGCCCGCCGGTCAATGATCGTGATGCTTGTTGCCGTGCTCCTCGTGCTTGTCTTCGTGCTTGTCATCGTGCTTGTCGTGGCCGCGGCCATGGCCATGTTCACGCTCCTGCTCGCGGTAGCGCGGCGCGTAGGTGTTGTTGTACCAGTCGTCATGCACGAAGTAGACGCGCTGGTTGCAGGCATTGTATTCGCGGCAGTGCTTCTCCCAGTGCTTGATGTGGCCAGGGGGCACGCGCAGGTAGATCGGGCTGCCGACCACGCGCACGTCGCGCTCGATGATCACGGGCTGCGGATTGATCAGAACCGGCTGGGGGAAATTGCCGATGTCGATGCGGCCGTAGAAACCGGGCTGGCCGATCGCGACGCTGACGTTGGTGGTGGTAGCGGCCAGGGCCGGTACGGCGGCAGCGCAGATGGCTGCGGCAAGAATGACGTTTTTCATGGGAACCTCTGTTGAGAAAGTTCCTCTAGTGTAACAGGGTGCGCCAGGAAATATGTACGCTGGCGAACATTGTCACCACAGTTTTGCCATCGGCAACACCATGCCGCTGAAGAACTGCCAGTCGGTGCTGGCGTGGTTCAGGCCATGCGCCATGCCGATGTCGATGACCAGGCGCTTGGTGGGTGCGAAACTGAAGGCCAGCAGCACCTGGGCCGTGCCTGGCGCACCGCTGCGGCGCGTGCCCGACAGTTCACCGGTGACGCCCCACTGGCCCGCCAAGGGCGTGGAGAACGAGGCCGAGGCGCCGCCCTGGGTGCGCCCGGCATCGGGGTCGGACAGACCGAAGCGGGTCAGGTTCAGGTTGACGTCCATATGCACGGCGCCGATGTCGCGCGAGACGATGCCATTGACGCTGTAGTCGGCCTTGCCGCTGCCGATGCTGTCCTTCGCCGTCGGCAGCTTGGCGCCCAGTTCCAGGCCCAGCGCCGTCGCTTCGTCGACGATGTAGGCGTGCTTGAGGACCAGGCTGGTGTCGCCCACGCCATGTCCCGTGCCATCGGAGACATAGGCTTCCCCGCCCACCAGCACGCCCCACTGTTCGGAAAACGCCAGCTTGAACAGGTACGGCAGGCTGTTGCGGTGGGCGCCGTCACTGCGCTGGTGCAGGCCGCCGGCCTCGAACTCGAGCTGCCCCGCCACCGGCAGCTGCGCCGGCGAGGACACGGACGGGCGATAGGGGGCGACCGGGACTTCGTCGGCATGGACGCTGGCCGCAGCGAGCAAGAGCAAGGGAGCGAGGATTTTCATGTCCCCGATTCTAGCTCACATATTCCGGAACAGCGACATGAAAGGCTGGCTGACGGTGAGCGTCTCGGGCCGCGTGCGCAGCTTGACGATGCCGCGCCCGGCGTCGTCGCGCGCGATCGAGGCGATGGCCTTGAGGTTGACTATGGTCGAGCGGTGGATCTGCTTGAAGATATTCGGGTCCAGCACATCGAGCAGTTCGCGGATCGGCTTGCGCAGCAGCGCTTCACCGGCCTGCGTCATCACGACCGTGTACTTGCTGTCGGACTGGAAGTAGGCGATATCGTCGACCATGATCAGGC
>JAZJYP010000192.1:0-2761 GCA_040390345.1 Pseudomonadota bacterium
GTCCCCGATTTTCCCAACGGTCAGATGTGACCCCGAAGTTTGGGCTACTTTCCGACGGCGAAGAGGATGGCGTTGTTGATTGCGTAGACGACGCCATCGGGCCCGACCAGCGTCGGCGTGTAGGACTCGCCCAGGCCGCTGGTCAGCTTGATCCTTTGCGACAGGGTGTTGCTCGTCAAGTCCCAGCGATACAGGTAGCCGTCTTCGCTGTTGGCCAGGATGGACTTGGTGAAGGGATCGACCGCCGCCACGTTGATGCACCACTCGGTGACGCCGCCGTAGTAGCCGGGGTCGGGCGTGGGGCCGAGCACGGTCAGTACTTCCTTCATCACCTGCACGCTGGAATAGGGATCGCCCTGCGCGGCATTCGGGTCGAGCACGGCCAGCTTGTTCTGGCCATCGCCCAGGCCGCGCGCGTAGTTGTTGTACTTCGTCATGAGCAGGTAGGTGGCGCTGCCCTTGTAGCTCGGGACCATCGTGGCCGGCACCACCGAGGGCGTGTCGTCCCAGCCGAAGGAGCCGGGCAGTTTTTCCTGGTTCAGCGTGCGGTCGAAGTGCAGCAGCCAGCCGCGCCCGTTGTGCTCGCCGAAGGCCGTTTCCAGGACGCCGATGTAGACGTCGCCATCGGGGCCGACGACGGGCGAGGCGGTCGAGTCGTCGCTGACGCCGGCCGGCGTGCCGCGCGACGGGTCGATCAGGCGCGTGCGGCTGCCCAGTGCCAGCGTGGTGCTGTCGAGGCCGAGGATATAGCCCTGGGCCTGGTCATTGTTGACGACCACATACAGCATCTTGCCATCGGCGGAGACGGCCGGGGCGCTGTTCATGGCGACCTTGGTGGCCGCGCCCAGGGTCAGCGTGGACGCGCTGGCCCAGCTGCCCTTGCCGTCGGCGCCGATGCGCGCGATGCCGCTGGCCAGGCCGGCGCTGTTGGCGCTGGCGGCGGTGAAGCCGAAGTAGATATTGCCGCTGCCATCGGCCGTGATCGGCGTGTTGATGAACACCTGCGTATCGAGGCTGGCCTGGTTGGCGCTGTAGACGGCGTCCCCAAAGAAGGCGCTGGTCTGGGTCGTGGCCGTGGCCGAGTCGGCATTGTCGCGGTAGTAGACCTTGCCGCCGGCGCCGGCGGCATAGACGCGGTTGGCCGCCGTCAGCGTGACGTTATAGCTGGGAATCCAGCGGTGCGCAGGCATCACGTAGTCGGACGCGGCGCTCCAGAGCACGGCGCCGCTGCTGCCGCTGCGCCCTTCGAAGCGGAAACCCGCCGTCGCGCCGGTCTTGACGGGCAAGATCACCGTGTTCTGCGCCGTGATCACGGGCGAGCCATAATGGGTCAGCAGGGCGCCGCCATTGCTGTAGACGGGCGCCAGGTCCACCGGCGCCTGCCACAGGATGCGGTTCAGGGCCTGGGTGGCCACGCCGGCCTGGGAGCGGTGCTGGGCGTCGCCGCCATAGCTGGTCCAGGCCGGCCCGACGGCGACGACGGGCGGCGTCGGCACCACCACCACCGGTGGCAGGGTGGCGACGCTGGCGGTCCCGCCGCCGCCACCGCAGGCGGCCAGCAGACTGGCCCCGAACAGGGCGGCGCGGAGGGTGTGCTGCTGCATTTGTGTCCTTTTGCTGGAATAGTGATGCAAGGTTGCACTGAACGATGGAAAAACTCAAGGTACACTGGCGGTTTCGCCGCAGTCCGCGCGGCGGACAAAACCACCAGGCCCATAGGGGACTCCAGATGTTGCGAAATCTACTTGCAATTTGCTCTGCCATATCCTATTGTGCAATGCACCAAAACAAAAATATGGTGCAACCTTGAGTTCGGAACACAAAAAAAGCAGCCTTGCGGCATTGACGCTGGCTGCTGTCGGCATCGTTTACGGCGACATCGGTACCAGCCCGCTTTACACCCTCAAAACCATCTTCGACCCGGAACACGGGTTGGCCCTGAATACCCCCAACCTGCTCGGCATCGTCTCCCTGATCTTCTGGGGCCTGACCATGATCGTCTCGCTCAAATACGTGACCCTGATGCTGCGCGCCGACAACCGCGGCGAGGGCGGCATCATGGCCCTGATGGCCCTGGTGCTCAATTCCGTCAGCAAGAAGTCCGGCTGGTACGTGCCCCTGATGATGACGGGCGTCTTTGGTGCCACCATGTTCTACGGCGACAGCGTGATCACCCCGGCCATTTCCGTGCTTGGCGCGATCGAGGGCCTGGAAGTGGCTGCGCCCGGACTGACGCAGTTTGTCGTGCCGCTGACCATCATCGTGCTGGTGGCCCTGTATTCCCTGCAGCGGCGCGGCACGGCCGGCATCGGGCGCTGGTTCGGCCCGGTCATGGTGGTGTGGTTTGCCGCGCTGGCGGTGATGGGCGTGATCAATATCGCCAAGGCGCCCGAGATCCTGTATGCGCTCAATCCCTTGCATGCTTTCCGCTTCATGTTCGAGCAGCGCCTGATCGCGTTCATCGCGCTCGGCGCCGTGGTGCTGGCCTTTACCGGCGCCGAAGCACTGTATGCCGATATGGGGCACTTCGGCAAGAAGCCGATCCGCGCGGCCTGGTTCATGATTACCTTCCCGGCGCTGGCCCTGAACTACCTGGGCCAGGGTGGCCTGCTGATCCACAATCCGGCCGCCATTTCGAATCCCTTCTTCCAGCAGCTGGGCGCCTGGAGTGTCTATCCGCTGGTGGTACTGTCGACGATGGCCGCGGTGATCGCCTCGCAGGCGACCATTTCCGGCACCTTCTCGATGACCAAGCAGGCCA
>JAZJYP010000193.1:0-4905 GCA_040390345.1 Pseudomonadota bacterium
CCCTTCAAGGACGAGAAGCCGCTGCTGGTCATCACCGCGGCCAACATGGACCAGCATGCGGCCAAGCTGACAGACGGCACCAAGGCGCTGCTCAAGAAATACCCCGACTTCCGCGTCGATGTCTACAAGACCCACCGCACTGCCGCGGCGCCGCAGTGGCTGTACGACAACACCTTCAAGAACGCCACGACGGGCCGCCTCGACGGCGACACGGTCAAGGACGTGTATGGCGGCGTGCCATTTCCGATTCCGAAGGTGGGTGCGGAAGTCATCTGGAACCATCTGCTGCGCTGGCGCGGCTCCAACTGGAGCCTGCCGGCCACCCAGTACCTGTTCACGACCGATGGCAAGACGGTCATGACCACCGATGGCGAGTCCGACCGCCAGATGCCGTACTTCTTCGAAGGCGGCTCCTACGCCGACCTGCAAAAGCACGGCAACACCTACGCCAACATCCGCCTCCTCAACGTCGGGCCGCCCATCCGCGCCGGGGACGCCATCATCGGCCACACCGCCCTCGACTCCGACGACAAGGCCTGGGTCTACCTGACCGGCCAGCGCCGTGTGCGCAAGCTGCCCAACCCGTGCTGCGACACGCCGTCGCCGTCGACGGCCGGCAACGTGATGTTCGACGAGCTGGAGGTGTTCACCAGCCGCATCGACCGCTTCGACTGGAAGCTGCTCGGCAAACAGGAAATGATCGTGCCGTACAACGGCAACCGCGTGCTGCAGCCGAAGACCGACGCCGAAGTGCTGGGCAAGGCCTTCATCAAGCCCGATTTCATGCGCTGGGAACTGCACCGCATGTGGGTTGTGGAGGCCGCCCTGCGTGCCGGCCAGCGCCACCAGGCCGCGCGCAGCCGCTACTACTGCGACGAAGACACCTGGGAATGTGTGCTGGCCGACCGCTGGGACGCCAAGGGTCAGCTGTGGCGCACCCTCTACCAGCTGAACTATGTCGTGCCCGACCTCCCGGGGACTATCCCCGGAGCCTTCGGCATGGTGGACCTGACCTCCGGACAAGCCCACGTGGCCGACCTGATCACCAGCAAGCCTGCCCAGTACCCGCTCAAGCCGCGCTTCCCGGAAAGCGTGTTCTCGCCGGAAGCCATGGCTGGGGAAAGCGTCCGATGACTTCAATTCGGACCGCAACTGGATCGCAGGTGTTCCCTTGACTGACATGGTCCCTTTTGCTTTGAACCGGCGCGCCCTGGCGTATGGGCGCAAGCCTGCGCTCGTCGCCCTGGCCTTGCTGGTTGCGGTGTTGTCGGGCGCGGGCGGTACGGCGCACGGCCAGGCGACCCAGGGTGTGCACTCAGCCCTGGACCGTCCGGCCGTTTCGGTGCTGGCGCCGCAGCGCGCGGTGCTACTGGGCGCAGCGCTGGCCGGCGAGCGCGTGGTCGCCGTCGGCGAGCGCGGCATCGTGGCCTTGTCTGACGACGCAGGGCACCACTGGCGGCAGTCGCCAACGCCCACCAGCGTGACGCTGACAGCGGTGCGCTTTCTTGATGCGAAACGCGGCTGGGCCATCGGCCATGGCGGTGTCGTCCTCGCCAGCGTGGACGGTGGCGAGCGGTGGACGCGCCAGCTCGATGGCCGCCGCGCGGCGCAGATCGCGCTCGACGCGGCGCGTTCAAGCGGCGACGCCCGGCGCGTCGCCGATGCCGAGCGGCTCGTGGCCGATGGCCCGGACAAGCCCTTCCTGGATTTGGTGATCGACGAAAAGCGCGTGCTCGTGGTTGGCGCCTATGGCCTGGCTTTGGCCAGCCTGGACGGTGGGCTGAGCTGGTCCTCGTGGACTGCACGCCTGCCCAATCCGAAAGGCCTGCACATCTACGCAGCGCGCCAGCGCGCAGACACGCTGCTGCTCGCCGGCGAACAGGGCCTGGTGCTGATCTCGCAAGACGGTGGCCAGACCTTCAAGCCGGTGCAGACACCCTACAAGGGAAGCTTCTTCGCCGCCGAACTGCTCGCCGAGCCTGCCAGCATGCTGCTGGCGGGCCTGCGCGGCAATGCGATCCGCTCCCGCGACGGCGGGGCCTCCTGGACGCCCATTGCGTCGCCGGCGCCCGTCAGCATCACCGCGACGGCGATCGATGCGCAAGGCCAAGTGCTGGCCACCAATCAAGCCGGCCTGCTGATGTCGCTCAAGGGCGAACAGCTGGTCCCTCTCAACGCCGCACCGCTGCCGCCCTTGAATAACCTGCTCGTGCAGGGCGATGGGTCGATCCTTACGCTGTCCATCCAGGGAGCCCTGCTGGTCTCCGCCAAGCCATGAACCTACCTGCATTCGACCCGCGCTCCGGTTCACTCGTCGAACGAGCGCTGTTCAACCACCGCTGGCTCGTGCTCGTGGTGTGCGCGCTGCTCACAATGCTGCTGGGCTGGCAGGCCACAGGCCTGCAGCTCAACGCCAGCTTCGAGAAAACCATCCCCGCGCAGCACCCCTACGTGCGCAACTTCCTGGCCCACCAGCACGAGTTGAGCGGCCTGGGCAACGCGGTGCGCATCGCCGTGGCCAGCCCGACGGGCACGATCTACGACGCGAAGTACCTGGACACCCTGCGCCAGTTCAGTGACGAGGTCTTCCTCGTGCCCGGTGTCGCGCGCAACCAGATGAAGAGCCTGTGGACGCCGACCACCCGATGGGTTGGCGTGACGGAAGAAGGCCTGGAAGGCGGGCCGGTGATTCCGGACCAGTACGACGGATCCGCGCCCAGCCTGGAGAAGCTGCGCGCGAACATCGCGCGTTCCGGAGAAATCGGCCAGATCGTGGCGCTGGATGCCAAGTCCTCGGTGATCTTCGTGCCCCTGCTCGCCAAGGACGACCAGGGCCGCGCGCTGGACTACGGGGTGCTGGCACAACGTCTGGAAACGCTGCGCCAGAAGTACGAGACGCAGGGCGTGACGGTCTACATCACCGGCTTCGCCAAAATCATCGGCGACCTGATCGACGGCGTGCGTGCGGTGCTGGTGTTCTTCGCCTTGGCAGTCGCCATTGCGGCGGCCATGGTGTTCTGGTTCACGCGCTGCGTGCGCTCGTCGTTGCTGGTGGTCACGGCCTCGCTGGTGGCCGTGGTCTGGCAGCTCGGCCTGCTGCCGATACTGGGCTTCGCGCTGGATCCCTATTCGATCCTGGTGCCCTTTCTCGTCTTCGCCATCGGCATGAGCCACGGCGCCCAGAAGATGAACGGCATCATGCAGGACATCGGACGCGGCCTGCCCAAGCTCGTCGCCGCGCGCTTCACCTTCCGCCGGCTCTTCCTGGCCGGCTTGACGGCGCTGCTGGCCGACGCCGTGGGCTTCGGGGTGCTGCTGGTGATCGACATCCAGGTGATCCGCGAACTGGCCATCGCCGCCTCCATCGGCGTGGGCGTGCTGATCATCACCAACCTGATCCTGTTGCCCGTGCTTCTGTCGTACACGGGCGTCAGCGAGAAGGCCGCCCAGCGCAGCCTGCGCTCGGAGGCCTCCGATGTCAGGCAGCCACTGTGGCGCTGGCTGGACCGGTTCACCGAGCGCAAGTGGGCCAGCGTCGCGATCGGGCTGAGCCTGGTGTTGGCGGTGGCCGGGTTTGCCGTTTCGCAGCGGCTTGCCATCGGGGACCTCGACCCAGGGGCGTCCGAGCTGCGCGCGGACAGCCGCTACAACCGGGACGTGGCCTTCGTCAACGCCGCGTACGGCGCCTCCAGCGACGTGCTGGCCGTGATGGTGAAAACACCTGACGGACAGTGCTCGCAGTACGCGACGCTGAACAAGATCGATGCGCTGGAGTGGCAATTGCGCCAGCTCGATGGCGTGGAGAGCACCAACTCCCTGTCGTTGCTCAATCGCCGGGTGCTCGCCGGCTTGAACGAGGGCAATCCGAAGTGGTACGAGTTTCTGCCGAACCAGGACATGCTCAACACCGTCACGGCGGGCGCGCCGCGCGGCCTGTACAACGATGTCTGCTCGCTGCTGACGCTGTACGTCTACCTGCGCGACCACAAGGCGGGGACATTGACCCGGGTGGTCGAGCATGTCTCGGCCTTCGCGGCGGCCAACGACACCCCGGACGTGAAGTTCCTGCTGGCCGCCGGCAGCGCGGGCATCGAAGCGGCGACCAACATCGTCGTCAAGGACGCATGGCACACCATGCTGTTCATGGTCTACGGGGCCGTGGTGCTGCTTTGCTTTCTGACCTTCCGCTCCTGGCGCGCCGTCGTGGTGGCGATCCTGCCGCTGGTCTTGACCTCCATCCTGGCCGAAGCGTTGATGGTGGCGCTGGGCATGGGCGTCAAGGTCGCCACGCTGCCGGTCATTGCGTTGGGTGTGGGCATCGGTGTCGATTACGCGCTGTACATCCTGTCGGTGACGCTGACGCAGTTGCGTGCGGGAAAGAGCCTCTCCGAGGCCTACTACCACGCGCTGCTGTTCACCGGCAAGGTGGTGATGCTGACCGGCGTGACGCTGGCCATCGGTGTCATCACCTGGGTCGCAAGCCCCATCAAGTTCCAGGCCGACATGGGCCTGCTGCTGGCCTTCATGTTTCTGTGGAACATGCTGGGTGCGATGGTGCTGTTGCCGGCGCTGGCGCATTTCCTGTTGAAGCCGCACAAGGCTGCGCCAGATTCCACCCCAGCGCTTGGCGGCGAGCGGGCGATCGCCGCGTAACCGCGTAATAGGAGCACCCATATGTACCAGCACCTTCTTGTTCCCATCGACGGCACGCCGCTTGCGACCGTCACGGTCGATCACGCCGTGGCCTATGCCAAGGCCACGGGCGCCCGGCTGACCTTCCTGCACGTGCGCGGCGACATTGCCGCCACGAGCGACGGCGCACTGCTGCACGCGATGTCGCCGGAAATGTTCGCCGATGCCGCCGCGGGCAATGCTCGCGCGGTGGTTGCCAAAGCCGAGGCGTCG
>JAZJYP010000194.1:0-15577 GCA_040390345.1 Pseudomonadota bacterium
CTCGGCGTGTTGATCATCATCCCGATCGGCGGCGCCGACATGCCGGTGGTGGTGTCGATGCTGAACTCGTATTCGGGCTGGGCGGCTGCCGGTATCGGCTTTTCGCTCAATAACTCGATGCTGATCATCGCCGGTTCGCTGGTGGGCTCCTCGGGCGCGATCCTGTCCTACATCATGTGCAAGGCGATGAACCGCTCCTTCTTCAACGTCATCCTGGGCGGCTTCGGTGGCGACGCCGCCGCGGCCACCGGTGGCGCGCAGGAGCAGCGTCCCGTCAAATCGGGTTCCGCCGACGACGCGGCCTTCATCATGAGCAATGCCGAAACCGTCATCATCGTGCCGGGTTACGGCCTGGCCGTGGCGCGTGCCCAACACTCGCTGAAAGAACTGGTCGAGAAGCTGACCCACAAGGGCGTGACCGTGAAGTACGCGATCCACCCGGTGGCCGGGCGCATGCCGGGCCACATGAACGTGCTGCTGGCCGAGGCCGAAGTGCCGTATGACCAGGTGTTCGAGATGGAAGACATCAATGGCGAGTTCGGCCAGACCGACGTGGTGCTGGTGCTGGGCGCCAACGACGTCGTCAATCCGGCGGCCAAGGATCCGAAGTCGCCGATCGCCGGCATGCCGATCCTCGAGGCGTACAAGGCCAAGAGCATCATCGTCAACAAGCGCTCGATGGCTTCCGGCTACGCGGGCCTGGACAACGACCTGTTTTACCAGGCCAACACGATGATGGTCTTTGGCGACGCCAAGAAAGTCATCGAAGCGATGGTCAAGGCTGTCGAATAGGGGCGCTGCGCGCGCTCGGAAAGCCGTTCCTCGTGGGCGGCTTTTTTTTCGCCTGGCGTTTGACGTAGCTCGCACGGGTTTGCTTGCAGGCCGCCTAAACTGGTGCGGCGGCCCTTGGCCGACAAGGAGGGCGGCCGTGAACACGAATACGATTGGAAAGCGCAGCATCGAGGACTATGATACCGAGATGGAAACGCGAGTCTCGGTGCTGGAAGCACGCTTCGATACAATTTTGCCGACTTTGGCCACCAAGGTTGACGTTGAGCAGTTGCGGCGAGAAATTGTCGAGTCGCGTTTGGAGCATGTCAAGACACGCGACGAGCTGCATGTTGATAGCGCCAAGACGCGCGAAGAATTGCATAGTGAGATCGCCAAGACCCGCGACAGCACGCGGTCCGAAATTCATGCATTGGAAATCAAGATGGACGCACGTTTCGATGCCCAGAGCGCGCAGATGCAGCGCATGTATTCGAGCGCCTTGCGCTGGATGGTCGCCACGTTGGTGACGATCGTCATAACCCAGTCCGCACTGATCGTGTCGGTCCTGCGTGTGATCCACCCATGAGCTTCAGGCGGTGACGCTGCCCAGGAGCAGGCTGATGAATTCCTCCACCATGGCGCGGCGGCGCGGGTCGAGCAGGCGCAGGTCGCGCAGGATGCGCTGTTCGTCGCGCTCGATCGCCAGCCCGCGCGGATCGGGCACGCTGCGCTCGCCATCGAAACGCAGCCAGGACGGATTGACATTGAGCCAGCGCGACAGCGCGATGATTTTTTCCTGTGTGGGAATCGCTTCCCCCTTGATCCATTTGCGCACCGCGTGCACCGTCACGGCCTGGCGCGGGAAGCGCAGGTTAAACTCCCGCACGATATGGGAGGGACTCTCGTCCGGGACGCCGGCGTCGTGCATGGACTTGATCAGGCGGGCGGAAAATTGCTCCTGTTCGGAGCTGAAATGTTTGGAGGTGGACATGGCTGTCACCTGTCTTTCAAAGTCGTAGGTCCATTGTTTCAGCGTGCCCGGTCCGCGTCAACCGGCGCTCCTGTTGCCCTTGAGAATGCGTTATCCTTGCTGCTTCGATGGTGAGCGGGAATTTTTATGAAGAAAACACGTCTGCTGGTCGCTGGCGCGGCCTTCCTTGCGCTGGGCGCGTATTACGTCGGGATGGGGCAGGTGGAGCAGAGGCGCCTCGCCACGCCGCTGGCCAACGCAAACGCGCCACATCGCGATGCACCGGACATCGACCAGGCCATGCTGCTGGACGACCTGCGCGCCCTGGCCTCGGCCGAATTTGCCGGCCGCAAGACGGGCAGCGAAGGTTCGCGCAAGGCCCAGGCTTACCTGCTGGACCGTTTCGAGGCGAGCGGCCTGACACCGTATGGCAAGAGCTATGCGCAGCCGTTCGCGTTCTCGCACACCAGCATCAAGGGCTTGCTCAAGCCCGGCGGCAGTTTCCGCACCGCGTATCCGGCGGCGGTGAACCTGGTGGGCTTCGTACGCGGCACGCGCACGCCGGACAAGGTGATGGTCATTTCGGCCCACTACGACCACCTGGGCGTGCGCGACGGCCAGACCTATTTCGGCGCCGATGACAATGCCTCCGGCGTCGCCGCGCTGCTGGCCATTGCGAACTGGTTCCGCACCCATCCGCCGCTGCATACGATCGTGTTTGCCGCCTTCGATGGCGAGGAGATGGGCAGCGAGGGCGCCAAGGCGTTCATGGCGGCGTTGCCGTTCCCGCAGGCGCAGCTGGCCATGAACCTGAACCTGGACATGCTGGCCCATAACGACAAGGACGAGATCTTTGTCGCAGGTACGCGCTTCTCGCCGGAGCTGGTGCCGCTGGTGGAGCAGGCAGCGCGCCGCAGCATGTTGAAGGTGAAGCTGGGCCACGACCGCTCGCAGCTGACGGCCGGCTCGGTGGAAGACTGGACCCACAGCTCGGACCATGGACCCTTCCATGATGCGGGTGTGGCCTTCCTGTATGTCGGGGTGGAGGACCATGCAGATTACCATGCGCCAACCGACACGGTCGAGCATAGCAACAAGCCCTTCTATGGCAAGGTGGCGAGCCTCGTTGTGGACATGGCGATGACGCTGGACCGCAACCTCGACGAGGTTGGCCCGGCCAAGGCGCAGTTGAAATAGGCGGCACTTGGTGGGTATCGGCTCCGCCTCGCCCACCCTACGCCAATTTCATTGTCCCGGGCCGCTACCCACCAGGATTCATCGGCGCCCGAACATCATCAGTTCGGCCAGCAGCAGGCGGGCCGGCGCGAGCGTGTCGAGCACGCCCAGCGACAGGCCAAGCAGGGCCTGGCCCGGACCTTCGCTGGCGAATACGCGCGCCATGGCGTCGGTCAGTTGCACCGTCGTCGAACGGTCCGCCTCGCGCGCCTGCGCAAACTCCACCAGGGCGTGCGGGCTCATGTCGCGCGCCAGCAGGCGTGCCAGCACGGCGGCGTCGCGCAAACCCAGGTTCAAGCCTTGCCCGGCCACCGGATGCAGCGTTTGCGCCGCATTGCCAATGGCGACCGTGCGCGCGGCCGTTTGCGGCACGGCGTTCAGGCCCAGTGGGAAAGCGGCCCGTTTGCTCGCTGCGGTGAAGCGTCCAAGACGCGCGCCGAAGGCTTCCTCAAGTTGGGCAAGGAAGGCCGGGTCTTCGAGGGCCAGCAGTTCCTGCGCGCGTTCGGGACGCACACACCACACCAGCGCGTATTGGTGGCAATCAGCGCCTTCTTGCGGCAGCAGGGCCAGCGGCCCCTGGTCGGTGAAGCGTTCGTAGGCGCGGTGCGCGATGGCGCCGCTGGCCGACACGCGTGCGATCACCGCCGTTTGCTGGTAGTCGCGCCGTAGTGATTTGGCATCCTGCTCGCCAAACACGCCGCCCTCGGCCTGCACCACCAGCTGCGTTGGCACGCTGCGGCCGTCGTCGAGCGTGAGCACTACGCCCTCATAGGTTTCGTTGCTGCCAGTCACGCGCGCGGGCCGGATCACGGTCACGCCGGCCGCTTCCACGCGCGCGGCCAGGGCCGTGACGACGTCGCCGTAGCGGGCCACGTAGCCGAGCGCTTCGAGCTGGTGTTCGCTGCGATCCATCATGCTGCGCCCCAAGTGGCCGCGGCGCGAGACGTGGATCTGGTGGATGGCGGTGGCGGGAATCGGCCAGGCGCCTATCTCTTCGAGCAGGGTGCGGCTGCCATAGGAGAGGGCAATCGAGCGCGGATCGGCCGCCGCGCTGGCGAGCGGCTTGGCGTCGAGCAGTGCAATGCAGTTGGGCGCGACGCCGCGCTTGACCAGCAGGACGGCCAGCGCCATGCCCACGGGACCGGCGCCGCAGATGGCGATTTCAAAATGTTGTTCCATCATCCGCGCATCAAGGCTTCAATATCGGTGACCTGCTTGGGCGCCGATCCCGACAGGATGGTATAGCCGCTCGGTGTGACGACGACGTCGTCTTCGATGCGGATGCCGATATTCCAGTACTCCTCGGGCACGCCGGCGGCGGGACGCACGTAGATGCCCGGCTCCACCGTCAGGGCCATGCCGGGGGCCAGCGGGCGCGAGGGCTTGGCGGGGTCTTTCAGGTCGCGGTAGGCGCCCACGTCGTGCACGTCCATGCCCAGCCAGTGGCCGGTGCCGTGCATGTAGAACTGCAGGTGGGCGCGGCCGGCGATGGCGTCCTGCACATTGCCGTATTTGCTCTTGTCGACCAGGCCCAGGTCCAGCATGCCTTGCACCAGCACGTTGAGCGCCGCTTCGTGCATGCCAGTGTAGGGCTGGCCGGGCACGATGGCGGCGAGCGCCGCGGCCTGCGCGTCGAGCACCAGCTGGTACAGCGCCTTTTGCGCCGGCGAGAAGCGGCCGTTGACGGGGTAGGTGCGGGTGATGTCGGAAGCGTAGCCATCTAGCTCGCAGCCGGCGTCGATCAGAATCAGGTCGCCGGCATTGCAGACGGCGTTGTTGGCGATGTAGTGCAGCACGCAGGCGTTCGCGCCGGCGGCGACGATGGGCGTGTAGGCCGGGGCCTGGGCGCCGTGGCGGCGGAATTCGTGCAGCAGCTCCGCTTCGATTTCGTATTCGTGCATGCCCGGGCGAGTCGTGCGCATCGCGCGCGCGTGCGCCAGGCCGGAAATGCTGGCAGCGCGCAGCATGGTGGCCTGTTCGCTGGCGTCCTTGAACAGGCGCATTTCGTCGATCATCGGCACGATGTCGTGCGCCGTGGCAGGTGCAGTGACGCCGATGCGCGACTGCGCACGCACGGACTTGAGCCAGGTTTTCATCTGCGTGTCGAGCGCGCCGTTGTGGCCCAGCGCATAGTACACGGCAGGCGCATTGGCGAGCAGCCTGGCGATTTCGCTGTCGAGGTCTTCGATCGGATAGGCGGCATCGAAGCCGAAGGCGGCGCGTGCACCTTCCGGGCCGTAGCGGAAGCCATCCCAGATTTCGCGCTCGGCATTTTTCTGGCGGCAGAACAGGATGGCGCGGTCGGCATCGCCGCCGCGTACCAGCACCAGCACGCTATCGGGTTCGGCAAAGCCGGTCAGGTAGTAGAAGGAGCTGTCGAAACGGTAGGGGTAGTCGCTGTCGCCATTGCGCGGCACTTCCGGCGCCGTGGGGATGATGGCCACCGCGCCCAGCTGCATCTGGGCGCACAGGCTGGCGCGGCGCGCGGCGAATGGTGTCATGGCTTGGCCTTTGCATTCAACGGGGCGTTCAGTTCGTCAAGCTGTTCGATGGTGCCCACGTTGACCCATTCGCCTTCATAGATCTCGCCGCCCACCTGGCCCTTGTCGGCCCACTCCCGGATCACCGGGCCCATGCGCGCCGCTTCGCCGGGCTCGATGGCGGCGAACATCTCGGGGCGGTACACGCCGATGTTCGCGAAATTCCATTTCGGGTCGCCCTGGTTCGAGATGGCGTACATGGTCAGGCCGAAGTCACCCTGCGGATTGTGGAAGGGGTTCGACGTGAGCCAGATCCAGCACACGTCGCGCTTGTCGGCCGGGTAGGGATTGCCCCACATGTCCTTGTCGTGCAAGACATCCAGGCACTGCGAAAAATCGAAGTAGGGGCAGTAGATGTCGCCCGACAGCGCGAGGAAGGGTTCGTCGCCCAGCAACGGCAGGGCGTTGGCGATGCCGCCGCCCGTCTCCAGCGCCACCTCTTCGTGCGAGTAGACGATACGCGCGCCGTACTGGCTGCCGTCGCCCAGCGCCGCTTCGAACATGTGGCCCAGGTGGGCGTGGTTGATGACGATCTCGGTGATCCCGGCACGTACCAAATTCAGTACGTGCCAGACGATCAGCGGGCGGCCGCGCACCTTGAGCAGCGGCTTGGGTGTGGCGTCGGTCAGGGGACGCATGCGTTCGCCGCGGCCGGCGGCGAGGATCATTGCTTTCATTGGCTGACCTTAGAAGGTGTAGCCGACTTGCGGCGCTTTGTCTTCGAAGGCGTCCATCAGGCGCACCAGCGGCTTGAGCACCGTGTAGCGGTTGGCCGTCTTGCGCACGTAGTCGATCACGGTCGGCAGGTCGCCCATGTAGTTGGCCTTGCCGTCGCGGTAGTTCAGGCGGCAGAAGATGCCGAG
The DNA here is from genome assembly GCA_040390345.1 of Pseudomonadota bacterium. Classification (GTDB taxonomy): domain Bacteria; phylum Pseudomonadota; class Gammaproteobacteria; order Burkholderiales; family Burkholderiaceae_D; genus Telluria_A. The sequence continues at coordinate 6,381 of JAZJYP010000194.1, forward strand.
GATCTTGATGTGGCGCTGCAGGGCGGCGAATTCGAAATCGCGGTAGAAGCTATCGATGTCCGGATTGACCGGCAGGCCCACGGCCTTGGCGCGCTGCCAGTAGCGTACCGCCCAGTCGAGCACCACTTCTTCGTCCCACTGGATGTAGGCGTCGCGCAGCAGCGAAGCCAGGTCGTAGGCCACGGGGCCGAATACGGCGTCCTGGAAGTCCAGCACGCCGGGGTTGTCCTGGTCCATGAACATCAGGTTGCGCGAGTGGAAGTCGCGGTGCATGTAGACCTGCTGCTGGGCCAGCACATTGGCGGCGATGGCCTCAAACACGGTTTCGAGCTGCTTGCCCTGCTCGGGCGTCATCGTGATGCCGAGGTGCTTGCCGACGAACCATTCGGGGAACAGGTTCATTTCGCGCATGACAAAAGCGCGGTCGAATTCGGGCAGCACGCCGGGCTGGCTGGCCAGCTGGAACTTGATCAAGGCATCGACCGCGTCCGAATACATGAAGGCGGCGTTGTCGACGTCGAGACGCTGCAAATAGGTCGTGCTGCCCAGGTCGGACAGCAGCAGGAAACCATTTGGCACGTCCTGGGCGATGATCGCCGGGACGTTGACGCCGGCTTCGAGCAGCAAGCCGGCCACATGCAGGAAGGCCGGCACGTTTTCGCGTTCGGGCGGGGCATCCATGGCGACCACGGTGTCGCCCAGCTTGGCGCGCAGGGCGGGAACGACGTCAATGCGGAAATAACGGCGGAAGCTGGCATCGGCTGAAGCAGGGCGGCGCGTCTCCGTCTGGACCAGTTTGATGCCGTCGAGCCAGCTGGTGAGCTGGGCCAGGCGGGCGTCCTGGGATGCGGGAGTGGGGGAAGAAGATGGTAATAAAGACATGAAACGGCCTGGGGATTCCGGTTGAAGGTGACAATTCCCATATAATAAGGGATTCAACTCAAAAAATCGCCTGTCATGGTGTTTCGCTGCTTCAATTCATGAGCTGGTTTTCGGCCTTCTCCCCCTCGCAACGCCGGGCTTTCGCCCTGTCGGCGCTCGTCACCGCGAGTGTCGTGCCGGCGCACGCCCAGACCCCGGCCAAGCGCGTGCGCCCCGACGACAAGAACGCCCCCGTCACCGCCAGCGCGGAAGAGATGAGCGGGCGGCCCGAGCGTGAAGTGACGCTCGAGCGTGACGTCGAGATCACACGCGGCCCGACCCGCCTGAAGGCCGACACGGCCTGCTTCCGCCAGGTCGAAGATGAAGTCGAGGCCCAGGGCCACGTGCGCATGTGGCGCTACGGCGACTATTACCAGGGCGACCAGCTCAAGCTGAACCTCGATTCGGGCAAGGGCTGGGTGCTCAATCCGGCCTACAAGATGGAACTGAACAATGCGCAGGGCAAAGCCACGCGCATGGACTTCATCAGCGAAGACGAGGCGGTCGTCGTCAACGGCACCTACAGTACTTGCGAAGGCCCGAACCCGGACTGGTACCTGCAGTCCTCGACCTTGCAGCTCGATTCGGGCCGTGACGTCGGCATCGCCTCGAAGACCGTCATCTATTTCAAGGGCGTGCCGATCATCGCCACGCCGGCCATGTCGTTCTCGCTGTCGGGCGCGCGCCGCTCCGGCTGGCTGCCGCCGGTGCCCGGCTTCGGCTCCAAGGGCGGGGCCGAACTGACGGTACCCTACTACTTCAATATCGCGCCCAACCGCGACCTGACGCTCTACCCCAAGTACATCTGGGGGCGCGGCCTGCAAGTGGGCGCGCATGGCCGCTACATGGGCCTGAACGACGCCGGCACCTACGCGGGCGAGACCCAGGCCGAAGTGCTGCCGCACGACCGCATCGCCAACGCCGACCGCTGGCTGGTCAAGTCGACCCATTCGCAGGCGCTGGCGCGCTACCTGTCCTTCGGCTGGAACCTCAATGCCGCCTCGGACAACGATTATCCGAGCGACTTTTCGAAATCGATTTCGACCTCGGCCGAACGCCAGCTGCTGCGCGAACTGCGCACCGACTATGTCACGCCCTACTGGAGCCTGTCGGCGCGCGTGCAGAACTACCAGGTGCTGCAAGACCCGGCGGCCGCCACTGACCCGACGCTGACGGTGGCGCGCCCATACGACCGCCTGCCGCAGATCAATTTCCACGCCGGCCGCTACGACATCAATGGCTTCGACTGGGCGGTGGACGCCGAAGCGACGCGCTTCTGGCACCCGACCCTGGTCAAGGGCGAGCGCGCCGTGGTGACGCCGCAAATCAGCTTCCCCTGGGTGCGTCCCGGCTACTTCGTCACGCCCAAGGTGCTGCTCAACGCCAGCAGCTACAACATCGACGCCACTGCGACGGCCCCGGCGCATACCCAGTCGCGCGTGCTGCCGACCGTGTCGGTCGATTCAGGCCTGGTGTTCGAACGCGACGCCAAACTGTTCGGCAAGGAAGTGACGCAGACGCTGGAGCCGCGTCTGTTCTACGTCTACACGCCGTACAAGGACCAGAGCACCTTCCCGAACTTCGATTCGGCCGAAGCGGGCTTCAATTTCGCGCAGATCTTCAACGAGAACCGCTTCATTGGCTCCGACCGTATCGGCGACGCCGACCAGGTGACGGCCGCGATCGTTTCGCGCTTTATCGAGCCAAATGGCGCCGAGCGCTTGCGCCTGGCGCTGGGTCAGCGCTTCTACTTCCGCGAGCAGCGCGTCTTCCTCGACGCCACCACGCCGCGCATCGAAAGCCGTTCCGACGTGCTGCTGGCCGCCTCGGGCAGCGTGGCCAAGGAATGGAGCTTCGACAGCGCAGTACAATACAATGCCAGTGCGCGCCGGATTTACAGTTCGAACTACGGCTTGCAATGGAAGCCGGGCGAAAAGAAAGTGATCAACGCGGAGTACCGCTATCTGCGCGACAGCTTCAAGAATATCGACGTATCGTCGCAGTGGCCGCTGTCGCTGCGCTGGTATGGCGTGGGACGGGTCAGCTATTCGCTGCGCGACCGCAAGATCCTGGAAAGCCTGGTGGGCCTCGAATACAAGGCCGATTGCTGGGTGTTCCGGATGGGCGCGCAACGCTTCGTGACGACGGCGCAGCGCACGTCGACCAATACCTTCTTCTCCCTCGAGCTGAACGGGCTGGCGGCCAATATCGGCCCCGGCAACGCGCTCGAGACGCTGCACAAGAGTATCCCCGGTTATTCGCGCGTGAACCAGGAACGCGGCCTGTAACCGGATTTTGGATTTTTTATTCACCCTGAAATGAGTGCTTCCCAGATTATGCGACAAGTCCGACTGCATCAACTCAAACTCGCCGCCGTGCTCGCGTGCGCCCTCTCCGCTGGCCAGGCCGGCGCCCAGGCCAGCGCCCCTGCGGCGGCGCCGGCCAAGCCTTCGACGGGCGGCTTCCTGCCGCCGGCGTCGTCCTCGGCCAACGTCATCGATTCGATCGCCGTCGTCGTCAACGATGAAGTGATCACCAAGAACGAAATGAATGTGCGCCTGAAGGCCGTGGAAGCGCGCATGAAGGCGCAGAACGCGCCGATGCCCGACTTTGCGGACTTCCAGCGCCAGGTCCTGGAGCGCATGATTGTCGAACGCGCCCAGATGCAGCTGGCCAAGGAGATGGGCGTGCGGGTGGAAGACACGATGCTCGACCGCGCCATCGGGCGCATCGCCGAGCAGCAGAAGATGACGGTGCAGCAGCTGCGCGACCAGATGGAAAAGGAAGGCACGCCGTTTTCCACCTTCCGCGAAGAGATCCGCAACGAGATCATGATGCAGCGCCTGCGCGAGCATGAAGTCGACAACAAGATCCAGGTCTCCGACGCCGAAGTGGACACCTACCTGGCTGCCGAACAGGCCGCCGCTGCCGAGAAGGTCGAACTGAACATCTCGCAGATCATGGTGCGCATTCCCGACAATGCCTCGCCAGAACAAATCGCCGCCCGCAAGGCGCGCGCCGACGAAGTGATGCGCCAGCTGCGCACCGGCGCCGATTTCGCCAAGATGGCCGCCACCTATTCCGACGCGCCCGACGCCCTTGCCGGCGGCGCCATCGGCTGGCGCGACCCGGACCGCCTGCCGCCGCTGTTCGCCGAAGCGCTGCTCAAGCTGAACGCGGGCCAGACCACCCAGCCGATCAAGAGCGCCACCGGTTTCCACATTATCAAAGTGGTGGAAAAGCGCAGCCAGGCCGACAGCAAGGACAAGGCCGCCGTGTTCCAGACCCATGCGCGCCACATCCTGATCAAGGTCAGCCCGACGGTGACGGCCAACGACGCCAAGCGCAAGCTGACGGAATTGAAGGAACGCCTCGACAACAAGGCCGCCAAGTTTGAAGAACTGGCGCGCCTGTTCTCCAACGACGCGTCCGCCTCCAAAGGTGGCGACCTGGGCTGGCTCTATCCGGGCGACGCCGTGCCGGAATTCGAAGCCGTGATGGCCACCCTGAAGCCGGGCGAAATGTCGGGCGTGGTGGAAACGCCGTTCGGCTTCCACCTGATCGAAGTCATGGAGCGCAAGGCCGACGACCAGACCAAGGAACGCCTGCGTACGGCGGCGCGCCAGGCCATTCACGACCGCAAGGCTGAAGAGGCGACCGAAGACTGGGCACGCCAGGTGCGCGACCGCGCCTACGTCGAGTTCCGCCTCGACGACAAGTAAGGACAGCGAATGAACCTGCGGCCGGCCATTGCCATCACCACGGGCGAACCGGCCGGCATCGGACCGGAGATCGCCATCCGCGCCGCCTGGGCGCTGCGCGACGAGGTCAACTGCGTGCTGGTGGGCGATGCCGCCTTCCTCGCGCTCACGGCCAGCCTGATCGATCCGGACATCCAGTTGGTGGCCTTGTCGACGCAGGCGCTGCGCAACAGCGGCCTGCCGCACTTTGGCAGCGCCCGCGTGTGCGTCATCGACGTGCCGCTCGACGCCCATGTGGTGCCAGGCAAGCTCGATGCGGCCAATGGACGCGCCGTGCTGGCCACGCTGGACCTGGCCATCGAAGGCGTGCAGCAAGGCTGGTTCAAGGCCGTCGTCACGGCGCCGCTGCAAAAGAGCACCATCAACGACGCTGGCGTGCCCTTCTCGGGTCACACCGAATATTTCGCCGAAAAAACCGGCACGCCCAAGGTGGTGATGATGCTGGCGGGCCTGCCCGGCACCGGTGCGCCACCCTTGCGCGTGGCGCTGGCGACGACCCACCTGCCGCTGCGCGACGTGGCGGAATCGATCACCCGCCACGGCCTGGCCCAGCTGCTCGACATCATCGACACCGACCTGCGCGCCAAGTTCGGCATCGCCCGGCCGCGCATCCTGGTGGCTGGCCTGAACCCGCACGCGGGCGAGGGCGGCTACCTGGGCAGCGAAGAAATCGACACCATCACGCCGGCCATCGAGGCCGCGCGCGAACGGGGCATCGACGCGACCGGTCCCTATCCGGCAGATACCCTGTTCCAGCCGAAGTACCTCGAACACGCCGATTGCGTGCTGGCGATGTACCACGACCAGGGCCTGCCCGTGCTCAAGCACGCCACCTTCGGGCGCGGCGTCAACATCACGCTGGGCCTGCCGCTGGTCCGCACCTCGGTCGACCATGGCACGGCCCTCGATGTCGCCGCCCGCGGGCTGGGCGTGGCCGATGAGGCCAGCATGATCGAAGCCATACGCACCGCCCTGACGATGGTGCGCAACCAAGAAAAGAAACCATGAAACACATCGCCCGCAAACGCTTCGGCCAGAATTTTTTGACCGATAACTACGTCCTTGACAACATCATCGAGGCCATCGATCCGCAAGCGGGCCAGGCGATGGTGGAAATCGGACCGGGCCTGGCGGCGATGACGAAACTGATCATCAAGCGCATGGGCCACATGCACGTGGTCGAGCTCGACCGCGACCTGGTGGCGCGCCTGGAAAAATCGTTCACCCGCGAGCAGCTCACCATCCATTCGGGCGACGCGCTCAAGTTCGACTTCAGCCTGATCCCCGTCCCGCCAGGGCAGAAGCTGCGCGTGGTGGGCAACCTGCCCTACAACATCTCGAGCCCGCTGCTGTTCCACCTGGCCGAATTTGCCCACCTGATCGAAGACCAGCACTTCATGCTGCAAAAGGAAGTGGTCGAGCGCATGGTGGCCGAACCGGGCAGCAAGGTGTATGGCCGCCTGTCGGTGATGCTGCAGTGGCGCTACGACATGTCGCTGCTGTTCATCGTGCCACCCACGGCGTTCGATCCGCCGCCGCAGGTGGAGTCGGCCATCGTGCGCATGGTGCCGACGCGGCGCCAGCTGCCCTGCGACGGCCCCACGCTCGAAGCGGTGGTGATGAAGGCCTTCTCGCAGCGGCGCAAGGTGATCCGCAACTGCCTGGCCGGCATGTTCACCGAGGCGCAACTGGTCGAAGCGGGCGTGGACCCAGGCTGCCGTCCCGAGACGGTGGCGCTGGAGCAGTACGTCGCGCTGGCCAATTTACTCAAGCGATAAGGTTTCATTAAGCTGTCACAAACGGTACCTACAATGCGCTCGCACTTCCCGCTAACGCATCGTGGATACCGACATGGACAATCAAGCCCTTCTCTCGCGCCGCAAGGCCCTTAAATTCATCGCCGGTGCGCCGCTCTTGCCGCTGGGGGCCTCGACCCTGCTGTCGGGCTGCGGCAGCACCTACGTGCCGCCAGCGGCCGTCGTGTACACCTTCAGCTCGTTTGCCGCCAGCATGGCGCCGTCGCTGTCGAATGCCGCCGCGATGGCCACCACGACCGTGACGTCGATGCTCAACGTGCAGTTCAGCGATAACACGACCCAGGCCTACAAGCTGGCCTACCAGCCCTTCTTCATCACGGGCGATATGGTCGCCGATGGCAAGGGCGGTACCATCCTGGCCGGCGGCTATGTCGACATCAAGGGCGCGCCGATCATGGACCGTTCGGTAGCGGGCAAGGAGCGCCAGTTCTTCTCCGATTCGCCCGACGGCACTTCGTTGCTGACGGTGCCCGGTGCCAGCGTGCCCGGCGTGAAGGGCAAGCCGGTGTTCGCGGTGGTGCAGTTCGAATACACGACGCGCGACCAGGCGCTGGCGAGCCAATACGGCCTGTTGCCCTCGCCGATTGCCATCCTTTCGCTGGACCAGGACCCGGCATCGGGCAAGCTATCTCTCGTCAAATACCACAACGTCGACACCGCGCCGGCCCACGGCCTGTGGATCACCTGCGGCGCCAGCCTGTCGCCGTGGGGCACCCATTTGTCGTCGGAAGAATACGAGCCGAACGCGCCTTTCGCCGCCACCGATGCCGGCTTCAAGGCCTTCAGCAAGAACCTGTTCGGCAGCGAGACGGCCGCCAATCCCTACCACTACGGCCACCTGCCGGAAGTGACGGTCAACCCGGACGGCACCGGCTCGATCAGGAAGCACTACTGCCTGGGCCGCATCTCGCACGAGCTGGTGCAGGTGATGCCGGACAACCGCACCGTGCTGATGGGCGACGACTACACCAATGGCGGCCTGTTCCTGTTCATCGCCGACAAGGAAAAAGACCTCTCGGCCGGCACACTGTACGTGGCCAAATTTGGCGCGGGCTTCTCGATCGATCCTGCCGCCGCCGGCGCGTCCCTGTCCTGGATCAACCTGGGCCACGCCACCAGCGCGGAAATCGAAAACCTCGCCAACACGCTCAAGCCTTCGGACATCATGAGCGTGCTGCTGGCCGACCCTCTCGATACCAGCTACACCAAGGTCGTCGTCGACGGCAAATACAACTGGGTCAAGATCCAGCCCGGCATGGAGAAGGCCGCCGCCTTCCTCGAGACGCACCGCTACGCCAACCTGAAGGGCGCGAGCATGGGCTTCACCAAGCTCGAAGGCACCACCGTCAACATCAAGGACAAGATCGCCTACTCGGCGCTGCAGAATATCCAGGGCTCGATGGTGCGCAACAACGCCGCCTGGGTCGAAGCCAATAACATCACCGTCGACAAGGCCCTGATCGCCGGCGGCGTCATGGCGCACACGCTGGCCGGTGGCATCAAGGACATCGGCGGCGCAGCGATGGATTCGAGCTGGGTGCCGTCGCAGACCAAGATGCTGATCGTTGGCGAAGACCTCGCCACGGCGGACGCGATCGGCAACCTGGCCAATCCGGACAAGATCGCCAACCCGGACAACCTGAAGTTCTCGGAAAAGATGCGGACCTTGTTCATCGGTGAAGACAGCAGCACGCACGTGAACAATATGCTATGGGCCTACAACGTCGACACCAAGGCACTCACGCGCCTGGCCACGATGCCCGTTGGCGCCGAATCCACCGGCCTGCATGTGGTCGATGATTTGAACGGCTGGACCTACATCATGAGTAACTTCCAGCACGCCGGCGACTGGATCGCTTCCCTGCACGGCAAGGTGCAGGCGACGCTCGATCCGCTGGTGCGTGCCAACTACAAGGACCGCTTTGGCGCGGCCGTCGGCTACTTCACGGCCGATGCCACCAGCATCAAGATGAGCAAATAAGAGCCGCGTGGGCACAGGTGCCCACGCGATCATTCCGCCATCGCGACGTTCTGCGCCGTGTTTTGCGCAGTTCGTCGCACGCCGATGGCGCCGTTGAAGGTGTTTCGCTAAAGTTCAATCATCGCAAAGCCACCAGGCCCAGCGCAACGAACCCAAAGGAGCACATCATGAACGTCCTCAAAAACATGGAAGCCATCTTCCTCGTCGCCCTGGCCCTGGCCAGCGTCACCAGCTATGCATCGGCTGCCATCCCTGAGGTGCGCGCCGCCCACGCTGCGCAAATTTCGGTGGCCGGTGAAGCGAAGATCGCCGTCGTCAAAGTCTCGGCCAAGCGCCTGACCGCCGCAGAAAAAGCCCGCAGCATCTAAAGCAGCACGCAGTACAACCGAGGCCACGCCTGGTTGATTTTCTCCACCGCCCTTCACGGTGGAGCCGGCGAGAAGTGCGATACGGCCGATGCGCCCCGCCCCGCCCACAAAACCAAAGCGAAAAAAAAGCCCGCTACGAGAGCGGGCTTGAAATCCAATTCTTTTCTGAGGAGAGTTGGAGGAGACAGGTGCAGTATGCTGCATCACAGCATATCAAGCCAATTTATATTGGCAATATCAGATATGCTGTATGGAAATGTCTCCCCGTGATCCCTAACCGCCCAGGGCGCCCGAGCAGCTCACCACCACATTGGTGACGGCCGCTTCGCCCATGACGCCGGTGCCATTG
>JAZJYP010000195.1:0-628 GCA_040390345.1 Pseudomonadota bacterium
GCTGGCAAGTCAGCTTGGCTCGTTCAAATTCTGTCTGCCGCGCAGACTCCTAGGCGATGCGCTTGTACCAGGGCTGGCCTTCGACCAGCGCGCGGTAGCTGGGCGCGATGGCGTCGCCCGGCTGCAGGGGCGCGTCCAGTCCCAGTACGCCGAAGCGTCCCAGGCTTTCGTGGAACAGGCGCAGCACGCGCTGGCGCAGCACCGGGCCGAAGTCCGCCAGCGCGCCGCGGTGGATGATCAGCGAGAATTCATTGAACGAGGCGTCCGTGACCAGGTTGGACTGCGACCAGACAATGTGGCGCAGCAGGTGCGGGCGCAAGGTGGCGCGCTTGCCGCCAATATCAAGGTGGGCCGCCAGGCTGGCGCGCCCGCCGCTCTTGAGGTAGTTCTCCTGGTATTCGGGCAGGCGTTCGACGGCGATGCTGGCCTCGTGCATGTCGGCCAGCGCCTGCTCGTTGGCGACGGTGGCATAAATCTCGGTGCGGGCGAGCAGGCGCAGTTCTTCCAGTTCGATCGCCATCGACCAGACCTGTTCGGCACCCGTGCACTCGGGCAGCCACACGCGCGGCAGGGCGCAGCCGCCCAGGCTGGCCAGGGCGAGTAGGGCAAGAAGTTTGCGCATGATGGT
>JAZJYP010000195.1:638-4146 GCA_040390345.1 Pseudomonadota bacterium
GCGCCGGGCGATCGCGGCCTGGCCGGGATCGTCGAACAGCGGCCGCGCGGGCGTGGAAAAGGAGCGCAGCAGCGCCGCACTGGCTTGCGGGTCGTGTAGCACCTGGTCCTGCAACTGTGACACCGTGCGCAGCGCGCGCTGGGCCATCATCTGGTGCACCCGCGTGCGCACGGCGCGCCGTTCATAGCCGCGAAAATCGAAGCCATGGCGCTGATACAGGGCCTCGAGCAGCAGGTCCAGTTCCAGTTCTTCTGGCCCTGTGGCAATCAATGCAGCCATACGCGCATCAGCGAGAGCAGCTGGGCCACATCAACCGGCTTGGTGATGTAGTCCGACGCACCGGCCGCAATGCACTTGTCGCGGTCGCCCTTCATGGCCTTGGCCGTGAGGGTGATGATGGGCAGCGACTTGAACTTGGGGATGCGCCGGATCGCACGCATGGTGTCGTAGCCGTCCATCTCCGGCATCATGATGTCCATCAGGACGATCTCGATGGACGGATCTTTTTCCAGTACCTCGATACCGTCGCGGCCGTTTTCGGCGAACGACACCTTCATCTGCTGGCGCTCGAGCAGCGAGGACAGGGCGAAGATGTTGCGCAGGTCGTCGTCGACGATGAGCACCTTGCGCCCAGCCAGGCCGCCGTCGGCGGCGTGGATTTCTTCGAGCATGCGGCGCTGCAGTTCCGGCAGCGAAGCGTGCGAGCGGTGCAGGAACAGCGCCGTTTCATCGAGCAGGCGCTCGGGCGAGCGGGCGTCCTTGATGACGATGGTCTTGGCGTAGCGGCGCAGCTTGGCCACTTCCTTGCGGTTCAATTCCTTGGCCGTGTAGATCACGATCGGCAGGTCGCGCAGGCGGGTGTCCTTGCCGATGGTGTCGAGCAGGTCGAAACCGCTGATGTCGGGCAGGGTCAGGTCCAGCACCATGCAGTCGAAGTGGTGCTCGCGCAGCGCTTCGAGTGCCGCCTGGCCCGTTTCGACGGCGACGATGCGCAAGTCGGCGTCGCCGATCAGGGCCACGATGGCGTCGCGCTGCATCTGTTCGTCGTCCACCACCAGCAAGCTGCGTTTGCCGCCCAGCAGGAACTTCTGGATGCGCTGGAATTCCTCCTGCAACTGCTCGCGCGAGACCGGCTTGTTGATGTAGGACAGGGCGCCCTGGCGCAGCGCCTTCTCGCGCTCGCGCAGGCTCGACATCACATGCACGGGGATGTGGCGGGTGCTGGGGTCGCGCTTGAGGCGGTCGAGCACCGTGAAACCATCGATGTCGGGCAGGTCCAGGTCGAGCAGGATGGCCGACGGCAGGTAATCGCGCGCCAGCGACAGGGCCGAGTCGCCCTGGTGGGTGACGATGCCCTTGAAGTTCTTCTCGCGTCCGTATTCAAGCACCACCTTGGCAAAGCGCTCGTCGTCCTCGATGATCAGCACCGACGGGTCGCCTGCCGCGACCAGGGCGCGGTCGTCCTGCATGCTGTTGTATTCAGCGCTTTGCGGCCCCTGTGTTTCGCTGATTTCAGGCTGCGGCGGCGCCAGTACGACATGGGCCGGCTGCGGCGTGGGGCGCGGCAGGGCCTGGCGCGACTGGTCGTAGTTGATGAAGCCGGCCCGGTTGTACGGCAGGAACAGGGTAAAGGTGGAACCGGCATTGACCACCGACTCGACCCGGATCTCGCCGCCCAAGAGGCGCGCCAGTTCGCGCGAGATCGACAGGCCCAGGCCGGTGCCGCCGTATTTGCGGGCGGTGGAGCCGTCGGCCTGCTGGAACGCTTCGAAGATCAGCTGCAGCTTGTCGGCGGCGATGCCCACGCCAGTGTCCTTGACCGAGAAGGCCAGCACAGCGTCGGCATGCACCAGGTTGGGGTGGTCGCTGGTCCAGCCGCTCGTCACGAGCGAAATTTCCAGCGCCACGTGGCCATGGCTGGTGAACTTGAAGGCGTTCGAGAGCAGGTTTTTGAGCACTTGCTGCAAGCGGGTGGTGTCGGTCATGACCGCCGTTGGCAGGGCGTCGGCCAGTTCGACCGAGAAGGCCAGGTGCTTGGCCTCGGCCATGTGGCGGAAGGTGCGGTCCACATAATTGCGCAGGTTGGCGAAGCGGTATTCGGACACGTCCAGGGTGACCGTGCCGGACTCGATCTTGGACAGGTCGAGGATATCGTTAATCAGGGTGAGCAAGTCGGAACCGGAGCCGTGGATCGTTTTCGCAAACTCCACCTGCTTGCCCGACAGGTTGCCCTCGGGGTTGTCCGACAGCTGCTGCGCCAGGATCAGCAGCGAATTGAGCGGAGTGCGCAATTCGTGCGACATATTGGCCAGGAACTCGGACTTGTATTTCGACGACAGGGCCAGCTGGGTCGCCTTTTCTTCCAGCGCCAGCTTGGCCTGCTCGACCTCGCGGTTCTTGCGTTCGACCTCGATGTTCTGCTCGGACAGCAGGCGCGCTTTTTCGGCCAGTTCCTGGTTGGTTTGCTGCAGCTCTTGCGCCAGCGACTGCGATTGCGTCAGCAGCGACTCGGTGCGGCTGTTCGCTTCGATCGTGTTGAGCACCACGCCGATCGACTCCATCAACTGGTCGAGGAAGGACAGGTGGGTTTCGGTGAAACGGTCGAGCGAAGCGATCTCGATCACGGCCTTGACCTGCTGCTCGAACAGGATCGGCAGCACCACGATATTGGTCGGCGGCGCCGCGCCCAGGCCGCTCGACACGGCGATGTAGTCGCGCGGCACGTCGGTGAGCCAGATGCGGTTTTTCTCCAGCGCGCACTGGCCAACGAGCCCTTCACCGGGGAGGAAGGAGGTGGCCAGCTTGCGGCTGGAACGGTAGCCATAGCTGGCGATCATGCGCAGGCGCGCGTCGAGCTCCTGCGAATCCATCATGTAGAACACACCGTGGTGGGCCGATACCAGCGGCGCCAGTTCGGACAGGATCAGCTTCGTCACCGCCTGCAAGTCGCGCTGGCCCTGCAGCAGGCGGGTGAAGCGCGCCAGGTTGGTTTTGAGCCAGTCCTGCTGGGCGTTCTTGAGCGTCGTGTCCTTCAGGTTGCGGATCATCTCGTTGATGTTGTCCTTCAGGTAGGACACTTCGCCGCGCGCCTCCACCTGGATGGAGCGCGACAAGTCGCCGCGCGTCACGGCGGTGGCCACCTCGGCGATCGCGCGCACCTGGTTGGTCAGGTTGGCCGCCAGCTGGTTGACGTTCTCGGTCAAGTCCTTCCAGGTGCCGGCCACGCCGGACACATTGGCCTGGCCGCCCAGCTTGCCCTCGGTACCGACTTCGCGCGCCACCCGCGTCACTTCCGATGCGAACGAGGACAATTGGTCCACCATCACGTTGATGGTGTCTTTCAGTTCCAGGATCTCGCCCTTGACGTCGACCGTGATTTTTTTGGACAAGTCGCCGCGCGCCACGGCGGTGGTCACGGCCGCGATATTTCTCACCTGGCCCGTCAGGTTCGACGCCATGAAGTTGACGTTGTCGGTCAAGTCCTTCCAGGTGCCGCCCACGCCCGGCA